>DASZUO010000087.1:0-53771 GCA_035547575.1 Amycolatopsis sp.
TGATCGCGCATCCGCAACTGTCCGAACGCGACCGCTGGCGCGAGGTGGACACTCCGGTGGGCCCGGTTTCGGCGATCCTGCCGCCGGTGACCTTCGCCGACGTCGAGGCGCGGATGGGCGCGGTCCCGGCGCTGGGCGAGCACACCGATGCGGTGCTGGGTGAGCTCGGCGTGTCCGCAGTAGCGCTGGAGTCGTTGCGGGCACGGGGAATCGTCGGCTGACTCACCACGTATCGACGCAGGGACGGCCCTTCGGCGGCTCGTCGTCGGTCAGCAGCGTGCTGATCCACCGGCGGGACTCGGCGGGATCGATCACGTCGTCGATCTCGAAGGCCGCCGCGACGTTGGTGGCCTTGCCGCGCTCGTACTCCGCGGCGACCATCGCCTCGAACCGCCGCCGCCGCCGCACCGGATCGGTGATCGCGTCGAGTTCCTTGCGGTAGCCCAGCCGCACCGCGCCTTCCAGCCCCATCGGCCCGAACTCGCCCGTCGGCCAGGCCACGATGAACCGCGGCGCGTGGAAGCTGCCCGCCGCCATCGCCTGCGCGCCGAGCCCGTACCCCTTGCGCAGCACGATCGTGCCGAACGGCACCGACATGCTGGCCGCCGTCACGAAGATGCGGCTGACATGCCGCACCGCGGCGGTCCGCTCGGACTCCGGGCCGACCATGAACCCCGGCGTGTCGCACAGCGAGACCACCGGCAGCCCGAACGCATCGCACAGTTGCAGGAACCGGGCGATCTTGTCGGCGGCGGGGGAGTCGATCGCGCCGCCCAGGTGCGCGGGGTTGTTCGCGATCAGCCCGAGCGGCCGCCCTTCGACGCGGATCAGCGCCGTCACCGCCCCGGCACCGAAGTCCCGGCGCAGCTCCAGCACCGAGTCCACATCGGACATTCCCTCGATCACCGTGCGGATGTCGTAGACACGCGCGCGGTTCTCCGGCCCGGTGTGCCGGAGCGGCCGCTGGTCCGGCGCCTCCCACGTGGACACCGGACCCTGGAAGTACGACAGGTAGCGGCGGGCGAGCCGCACCGCGTCGGCGTCGTCCGCGGCCATCAGGTCGATCACGCCGTTGGCGCGCTGCACGGAGGCCGGTCCGACCTCGTCCGGATGGAACACGCCGAGACCGCCACCCTCGATCATGGCCGGCCCGCCCATCCCGATCGAGGACTCCGGGGTCGCGATCACGACGTCGGAACATCCCAGCAGGGCCGCGTTGCCCGCGAAACACCGGCCCGACGCGATCCCCACGAGCGGCACGGTGCCGCTGAGCCGCGCGTAGAGCGCGAACGCCATGCAGTCCAGCAGGGTCACCGCGCTCGCGTCGTCCGTGTCGCCGGGCCGCCCGCCACCGCCCTCGGCGAACAGCACCACCGGCAGCTTCGCCTCCGCGGCGAGTTCGAACAGCCGGTCTTTCTTCGCGTGCCCGCGCTGGCCCTGCGTGCCGGCGAGCACCAGGTAGTCGTACGACATCGCGATCGCGCGGCGGCCGTTCACCGTGCCCACGCCGGCGACCAGGCCGTCCGCGGGCGTGCGCGCCATCAGGTCCTCGAGGCTGCGCCTGCTGCGTTGCGCGGCGATCGCGAGCCCGCCGTACTCGACGAAGTCCTCGCACAGGTCGGCGATGTTCTCCCGCGCCGTGCGCCGCCCGGCCGCGTGCCGCCGGTCGACCGCGTCCTGCCGCGCCGCGTCGGCGGTCAGCGCGCGGCGTTCTAGCAGCGCCGCCAGATCCGGTCGTGGCGTGTCGAGGTCGAGCACGGCCTCCGCGGCCTCGGCGCCGGATTCCACGTCGGCGGGCGCCAGCACCGCGAGCGGCTGGCCCGCGGACACCACGTCGTCCGGCTTGACGAGCACCTCGGTCACGACGCCCGCGGTGTGCGCGGCGACCGGGTGCTCCATCTTCATCGCCTCGAGCACCAGCAGGACACCACCGGCGAGGACGGCGTCGCCGGGGGCGCGGTTGACCTCGACGACCGTGCCCGTCATCGGCGCCGTGACCGTCGCCGGATCCCCTGCCACAGCGGAATCGCGCGGCACGATGTCGTCGGCGAACGTGGTGTGCGCCGGGATCTCGGCGCTGGACAGCAGATCGCGCAGCAGATCCCGGTTGGTCGCCACTCCCTCGATCCGGAACTCGCCGAGCGCCCGCCGGGCCCGCCGCACGGCGGCGCCGAGTGTCGAGTCGTGCGCGATCACCTTCGCCAGCAACGGGTCGTAGCGCGGGGTGACCGGATAGCCGGGGTAGCCGCAGCCGTCGACCCGGAGTCCGGGCCCGCCAGGCGGCTCGTAGGCGTCGAGGCGGCCGGCGGACTCGGCGTTGACGCGCGCCTGCACGGCGAAACCGCGTGCCGCCGGGACCGGTCCGAGCCGCTCGCCCGCGGCGATGCGGAGCTGGAGTTGCACCAGGTCCAAGCCGGTGACCTGCTCGGTGACGGTGTGCTCGACCTGTAGCCGCGGGTTGACCTCGAGGAAGAACCAGTCCGTGCCGTCGTAGAGGAACTCGACCGTGCCGAGGCCGCGGTAGCCGGTGTGCTTGCCGAGGCTGGTCGCGGCATCGGCGAGTGCGGCGCGCACGTCGTCGGGCAGGTCCGGCGCGGGCGCGATCTCGACGACCTTCTGCCTGCGGCGCTGCAGGCTGCAGTCCCGGTCGCCGAGCACCGCGACCTCGCCGTGGTGGTCGCCCGCGAGCTGAATCTCCAGGTGCCGCGCCCGTGGCAGCAGCCGTTCCACGAAGATCTCGTCGCTGCCGAACGCGGTCAGCGCCTCGGACCGGCAGCGCCGCACGGCCTCGCCGAGGTCCTCGCCCGGCGTGACGATGCGCATGCCGCGCCCACCGCCGCCCGCGACGGCCTTGACCATCACCGGACCGGTTGCCAGCAGCGCTTCGGCGCCGTCGAGGCCGCCGCCGGGCAGCACGGGAACCCCGAGCGAGCGGGCCAGCGCGCGGGCGCGTGTCTTGTCACCGAGCAGGTCGAGCGTCGCGGGATCGGGGCCGATCCAGGTGAGCCCGGCTCGCGCGCAGGCCCGTGCGAAGTCCGCGTTCTCCGACAGGAAGCCGTAGCCGGGGTGGACGGCGTCGCAGCCCGCGGATGTGGCCGCGGCGACGAGCGTCGCGGCGTCGAGATACGCGGCCGGGCCGTCGCCCGGCAGCGGGACCGCCTGCGCGGCGAGGCGGACGTGCAGCGACTCCGCGTCGTCCCGCGCGTACCCGGTCACCGCGTCGAATCCGAGGTCGCCGGCCGCGCGCAGGACCCGGACCGCGACCTCGCCGCGGTTGGCTATGAAAAGCCGCACGTGCACCGCCTCCGGCTTTGGCAAGATCGCCTTCAGCCTCGCGGGCGGCCGCGGCTCGTGTCAATGGGCGCCTCGCGCCTGTCAGTAGTAGCGGCGCTGGTCCGGGTCCCAGTGCTGCTCGGGCTGCGGCGGCGGCTGCTGCGGCATCACCCGGGTGTCGCCGGTGCGCACGGACGCGCGGCGCAGGGCGCTGTTGGACAGGTTGAGCAGGAGCAGCGTCATCACCAGCCCGATGACGAGGTTGAGCAGCGCGGTCGCGATGCGGTTGTCGAGGCTGGCCGACAGGCTGAGCGGGAGCACCACCGCGATGAGGGTGAGCAGCACCATGATCCAGCCGAAGAACGTAGCCGGCTTGGGGGTGGCCAGCGCGAGCAGATGGAACAGCCCCGTGGCCACGAGCGCGGCGACCGCCGCGACGACCGCGTAGGTGGCGGTGTTGGCGTTGCCCCACAGGCCGGAGCCCTTCGGCGCGAGGATCCCGACACCGGCGATCCCGCGCGCGATCAGGATGCCGACGATGGCGACCAGCGCGGACACGACCGCGGTCGCGGCGCCGCCCGCCCACAGACGGCCGGCGTCGGGCCGGAGTGGCTCGCTCATGACGGTTCCCTCCTCACGGCAGACCTCACTCCACGAGTATCCACCGTTCCGCCGGGTATTCGCAGCGTCAGACGCGGCGCGCCAGGCCGACCACGTGCGGCGACGCGGGGTCCAGTGGCGTCGGGAAGCGGAAGTAGCGGCTGCGCTCGATCGTGAAACCCGCATCCGCGATTGTCACGTCAGTCGCGCGCACCACGTGGCAGCCGCCGAGCAGGTGCGGCCACAGGACGTCGACGACCCGCTGATACCGCGCGAACCCCGGTTCCCGCGCCCGGATGTGCTCGTAGAAGCGCAACTCGCCGCCCGGCTTGACGACCCGCCGGACCTCCCGCAGCGCCGCCCCGGGATCGCGCACCGAGCACAGCACCAGCGACGTCACCGCCACGTCGAACTCACCGTCCGCGGCCGGCAGCGACTCCGCCATGCCGTCGGACACGCGCACCGGCACCGGCGCGTTCCGGGCCGCGACCTCGGCGCGGGCGCGCAGGCTCGGCTCCGGTTCGATGGCCACCACCTCGGTGACGGTGGCAGGGTAGCGGGCGAAGTTGATGCCGTGCCCGGCGCCGACCTCGATCACCCGGCCGGACGTCCCGGCCAGCATCTCGTCCCGGTGCTCGGCAGCGCCCGCGGTCTCGGCGGAGGCCGCGATGAGGGGGTAGACCCTGGCGAACAGCGGGTGCTTCATCACCCGCCATCGTAGAGTCCGGACTGGTAACGAACGGCACCGTATCCGGATCAGCTACAAAAGGAGATGCCCGTGTTGCGCTCCGCGTTGCTTGCCGCCTCCCGGTCCGCCGCCTGCCGTTCCCTCGTCGAGCGAGCCCCCGTGATGCGGCCGATCGTGGACCGGTTCGTCGCCGGCCCGTCGATCGACGACGCGGTGCGCGTGGCACTGGGGCTGGCCGGACGGCTGATCTCGCTGGACCACCTGGGGGAGGCGACGACCGGCCGCCAGGACGCGGAGCGCGCGGTGCGGGCGTATCAGCAGGCGTTGCGCAGGCTCGGCGAGGAGGGGCTGGCCGGGCGGGCGGAGGTCTCGGTGAAGCTCTCCGCGCTGGGGCAGGCCCTGCCGTCGGACGGGGGGAAGATCGCGCTGGACGCCACGCGGCGCATCTGCGATGCGGCCGCGGCCGTTGGCACGACGGTCACCGTCGACATGGAGGAGCACACCACCACCGACTCCACACTGTCCATTGTGCGCGATCTGCGCGCCGATTTTCCGGGCACGGGAACGGTTCTGCAGGCGTATCTCAAGCGGACCGAGGGCGACTGCGCCGAGTTCGCCGGACCCGGCTCCCGTATCCGGTTGTGCAAGGGCGCCTACGACGAACCCGCCTCGGTGGCCTACCGGGAAAGGTCCGAAGTGGACGCCTCCTATGTGCGCTGCCTCAAGGTCCTGATGGCGGGCGAGGGATATCCGATGGTCGCGACGCACGATCCGCGCCTGATCGCGATCGCGGAGGCCCTCGCCGGACGCTCTGGACGTACTCGTGCCGACTACGAGTTCCAGATGCTCTACGGCGTGCGGCCGGACGAGCAGGAAGCGCTTTCCCGGCGCGGCCTGCGGATGCGTGTGTACCTGCCGTACGGCACGGAGTGGTACCCGTACTTCATGCGCCGGCTCGGCGAGCGCCCGGCGAACGTGGCGTTCTTCCTGCGCGCTCTGGCACACTGACCGGCGTGGTGCGATGGCCGGTCTCCTCGTCCGTGGTGAAGGCCGCCGGCTACGACCCGGCCCGCCGCCTGCTGGAGGTCGAGTTCCGCAACGAGCGCGTCTACCGCTACCGCGAGGTGGGGCACCGCGTGTACGACGCGTTCATGAAGGCCGCCAGCAAGGGCCGCTTCTTCAACGAGCGGATCCGCGACAGCTACGACTGCGAGCGGATCGCGTGACCCCGTCCGCCGCGCCGGATCGCGCGAATGGGCCGACAATGGCTTGATCGGGAGTTGCTGCGAGGCGAGGAGGCCTGCCATGCCCGGTCACACCTACCGTGTCACGGAGATCGTCGGCTCGTCCGGCGAAAGCATCGAGGACGCGATCCGCGGCGGCATCGAACGTGCGTCGGAGACCCTGCGCGAACTGGACTGGTTCGAGGTCACCGAGATTCGCGGGCACCTGGAGAACGGCGCGATCGCCCACTTCCAGGTCGGCTTGAAGGTCGGTTTCCGTCTCGAAACCGCGTAGCCCCCGCCATCGCGGGCGGGCGTGGCTACGGTGAGTGACGTGGGATCGGCGGATTTCACCGATAGTGATGAGGGCTGGTGCCCGGAGCCGGGCGGGCCGCTGGCGGGCATGCGCGTGGCCGTCAGCGGGACGGGGGCCGCCGTCGGGCACGCGGGCCGGCTGCTGGCGTCGCTCGGTGCCGCGGTCGTGTCCGGCGACCACTCGTGGCACGAGGTCGACGGGGCCATCGACGCCGCCGGGGTCGTGCCGTCCACCTGGGACGGACCCGCCGTGCGCACGGTGGACACCACCGCGCTCGAGGACTGGGCGGGCAGCGGCGCGATGGCGCTCACCGGGCTGCGGGCTGGTCCCGCGCTGCGGTCGCCGGGTCAACCCGCGAGCGCGGCGTGGGGTGCGCTGCTGGCACTGGAACTACTCGCGCGCATCGGCGGGCGGGACGTCGTGCTGCCGGGGCCGCGCGTGCTGGCCGAGCGCGCCGCGGTCGCCGGGCTGCGGCGGGACGCCCCGTGGTCGCCGAGCGGGATGCTGCGCCTGCTGCGGGCCGCCGACGGCTGGATCGGCGTGCACCTCGCGCGCGGCACCGGACTGCTCGCGCAGTGGCTCGAGATGCCCGTACCCGCCGGGGACCCGTGGCCTGTCGTCGAGGCCGTCATCGCGGAGCGCAAGACGTGGCCCCTCGCGGAACGAGCGCGGGCGGTGGAGCTTCCGGTCGGCTTACCGTCCGATGTGGACGAACAGCTGGTGATGCGCGGACAGCTCGGCGGGGTGTGGCCGTTCGTGCTCGACGGGCAGGTGCGGCGTGCGAGCCGGTGCGACCGGCCGGTGCCGGCCGAGCCGCGGCCGTGGCGGCTGCCGTCCACGCTCGTGGTGGACCTGTCCTCGAGGTGGGCGGGGCCGTTGTGCGGGCACCTGCTGGCGCTGCTGGGCGCGCGGGTGGTCAAGGTGGAGGACCTTCGCGAGCCCGATGCGGCGCGGCCCGGCCCGTTCTTCGATCTGCTGCACGCGGGCCAGGAATCGGTGGCGCTGGATCTCGGCACCGAGCAGGGCCGCTCCGCCCGCGACGCGCTCGTCGGCGCGGCGGACGTGGTGATCGCCAACGTGGCACCGCCGGCCCGCCGGTCAGCGGTGTGGGTGAGCATCACGCCGTACGGCTGCACCGGGCCGTGGGCACGGTACGCGGGCTTCGCCGACGACGCGTCGGTGGCCGGCGGCCTGCTCGCCGTCGACCCGGAAACCGGCCTCGCGGCCCCTTGTGGCGACGCGATCGCCGCGCCGCTGGCGGGGGTGAACGCGGCGCTGGTGGCCGTGGCGTGCCGGATGGCCGGCGGGGAGTGGTTCGCCGACCTGGCGTTGCGGGAACAGGCGGCCGCGACGTTGACCGCCGGCATGGAGGGCACGGCCGCGCCGGAGGTCGCGCCGCCGGTGGCACGGCGTCCGGCGGGCCGGGCGCCGACTTTGGGCGCGGACACGGCCCGCGTGCTACGGGAGCTGTGAGATCATCCTCCGGTGGCCGACGACGTTCATGAGCATCTGTGGAACGACGGCATCGGCCCGGAGGACTACACGGGCACCGGCGCCCAGTACCGGGCCACGATTCTCGAGCAGTACCGGGTCTATGTCGAGATGGCCGACCGGATCAGCGCCCGGCGCGCGCTGACCAACACGTTCTTCCTGACCATCAACACCGCGGTGTTCACCGTCGTCGGCGTGCTGTGGGCGAACCGGCCGACCGGGCCCGTGTGGTTCCTCGTCTTCCCGCTGCTCGCGCTGCTCGGCGAATGCGCCGCCTGGTTCTATCTCGTGCGCTCCTACCGCCAGCTCAACACCGCGAAGTACGCGGTGATCGGCGCGCTGGAGGCGAAGCTGCCGGCGTCGCCGTACTGGCGCGCCGAGTGGCACGCCCTCGGCGAGGGGCACGACCGGTCGCGCTACTGGCCGCTCACGCACCTCGAACAAGGCGTGCCGGTGGTGTTCGCGGTCATCTACGTCGTGGCATTTGTGGCTCTGCTGCTCTGGTGACCCGTTCCGCCCCGGCGGGCCACACCACGGTCACCGGGAGGTGCCGCCGCCGCGCCTCCGCGACCACGTCGGCCGTGCCGCCGTACCCGGCCGACGGCGCGCCGTCCCACACCGCGAGCACCCGCTCTGACCGCGACAGCACCACCTCGCTCGCGGCCATGTACGCCTCCCCGTCGGAGGTGCCGTAGGGCATCGTGCGCACGGAACTCGCCCGGCCGAGCAGATCGTCGAACTCGGCGACGTCGTCCGGCGTGATCACCGCCTCGCGGTAGTCGCCGGCCGGAAGGATCACCTCGATCCGGCCGCCGAGGCCGAGCACCACGCGGGCGAACACCTGGTCGGCGCCGGGCGCGAGGCACGTGACGCCGACGAGGTCCGGGCCGGGGCGCAGCAGGCCGCGGATCTCGTCCGCGACGAGCGCGCTCGTGCCCGCGGTGAGGTTCGCGTGGCCCGTGACACCGATTCGCGGCACCGTGCTTCCTTCCGGTCAGCAGGACACCATTATGGGCCTCACAGCGTGGTTTCGGTGCCCCGGAGGCTGCCGGGTACGCCGGTGTCGGGCAGCGGCCATGGCTGCACCTCGCTCGTGGTGACCTGGGCCGGGGCGGGTGCCGCCGCCCGCACCGGGTTGCCGAGCTGGGTGTCGAGCCAGTCCAGCACCGCGGGCAGCTCGGTCTTCACGGTCCCGAGGTTGTGCCCGGAGACCGGAAACGTCCAGGTCGTGAGGGATACGGGCGCCGTGCCGGCCGCGCGGAGCCGGTCGAGTGCGGCGACCTCGTCGTCGGCGGAGGCGTCGGCGCAGGCGAGCAGCCGCACGGGTGAGGGGTGCTCGCGCAGGGTGGCGGAGACGTCGTTGGCGTGGCGGACGTCATCCCGGCCGCGGAACAGATCGCCCGTCTCGATGTCCTTCGGCGGGGTGTCGTAGCCGCTCATGCCGGCCGCGACCGAGTACCACTGCGGGTGCCGGGTCGCGAGGTTGAGCGCGCAGTAGCCGCCCGACGACCAGCCCGCGACGGCCCAGCCCTGGCGGTCGGCCCGCACCCGCAGGTGGGCCACGGCCCAGCCCCGGATGTCGGCGGCGAGGTACGTGTCGTTGGCGGGGCCGCCGACCGCGTCGACGCACTCGGAGTCGTGTGTCATGCGGGGCTCACCGTTGGGGTCGGGCACGATCACGACCGTCGGCGGCATCAGGTGGGCCGCGATCTGGCGGTCGAGCAGGCCGGGCAGGTCGTAGAGCGTGGCGACCTGGCGCGGTTCGCCGGGAAAGTGCGGGATCCACTCGACGACGGGGAACGAGAACCCGGCCCACTCCGGCGCGGTGTAGCCGGCGGGCAGGTAGACGTCGACGTCGCGGGTGATCCCGGTGCGATGCCCGGTGACCGTCACGTGCAGCATCGAGCCCTGTCCCTCGGTGCCGCGCTGGCTGACGGCGGGCAGCACCCGGCCGAGATCGGCGCCGTCGGGTCCCGCGTCGGCGACCGTGCCCTCCTCCGGGTTAGGCGAGGTGCCCAGCAGCGAGCCGAGCGTCGGATAGAAGCTGCCGGCCGCGTTGACCGCAAGCCCGCTCGCGCAGACCACCGCGACGACGGCGACGACGGTGGTGAGGATCCGCCAGTGCAGCCGCCACCGGTTCCAGCCCCACGGCACCAGCACGACGAGCCCCATGGCGACGATCGCGGCCCCGAGCACGACGGCGGTGGTGTCGATGCGGATGGTCGAGGCGTGCACCGCGTCAATCTACGTGGCGCGGCAGGGACTCCCGCTGTGATCTGCGCGCTGGGCGCTCAGCGTCCTCTCAACAACGATGCGCTAGGTGCGAAATACCTGCACCCCGGAACGCTGTTGAGTCAGAACATGGGTTCTGTGCTGGATACTGTGCCGTTCATTACTAATCCGACCACAGTCACGGCTATCCGGCTTGTGTAGCAACGGTTACCCGCTGCTCGGGGGTCCGCCTACTTTTGGTCGGATTAGTAATCCGCGTGTTCGCCGCGCTCACCGGTCCCCAGGCGCGCTTCGCCGGGCGGGAAGGGCGCGCGGCGCGGTACGACGACGACGTCGCTCCCTTCGCCGGGCTGGCCGAGGGCGCCTGGGACGACCTCGCCGCCGTCGCCGGGCCGGGGGCGGTCGTCACGCTCGCGGGCCTGCCCGGTCCGTCGCCGCGGGGCTGGGAGGTGCTGATGGAGCTTCCCGGTGTGCAACTCGTCGACGACGGGGTCGCGGGCAGGCAGGAGCCCGAGGCCGTGCGGCTGAGCGCCGCCGACGTGCCCGAGATGCTCGAACTCGTCGCGCGGACCCAGCCGGGGCCGTTCCGCAAGCGCACCATCGAGCTCGGCACCTACCTGGGCGTGCGTCGCGACGGCGCGCTCGTCGCGATGGCGGGGGAGCGGATGCGCTTGCCCGGGTTCACCGAGATCAGCGCCGTGTGCACCGACCCGGCCGCGCGCGGGCAGGGCCTGGCCACCCGCCTCGTGCTCGCCCTCGTCGCGAGCATCAGGGCCCGCGGCGAGACCCCGTTCCTGCACGCGTCGGCCGCCAATACCGGTGCGATCCGGCTTTACGAGGCCCTCGGCTTCCGCAAGCGGCGGGATGTGCAATTCACGTCACTCCGCACACCCAGTGCGTTGTGAAACACAACTTAGGAGCGTATACCGGAGGTCTGAGGCTTCGATTTCGAGGAGGAACAGGCCATGAGGGACGCGGTGATCGTCGACGCGGTGCGCACACCCGTCGGTAAGGGCAAGCCGGGCGGGGCGCTCTCGGGGTTGCATCCGGTGGACCTGCACGCGCATGCGATCCGGTCGCTGATCGAGCGCACCGGCATCGACCCGGCGTCGGTCGACGACGTGATCAGCGGGGTCGTCGGGCAGATCGGCGAGCAGAGCGCCAACGCCGGGCGCTGGGCGGCACTCGCGGCGGGACTGCCCGAGTCGGTGCCCGCGGTGACCGTGGACCGCCAGTGTGGCAGCAGCCAGCAGGCGATCCACTTCGCGGCGCAGGGAGTCCTGGCCGGCGCGTACGACGTGGTGATCGCCTCCGGCGTCGAGTCGATGAGCCGGGTGCCGATCGGCAGTTCGACCCTCGGCAAGGACAACGCCGGACCGACGGTCGCCCGGCGTTATCCGGAAGGCCTTGTACCCCAAGGGATCAGCGCGGAACTGATCGCGCACCGGTGGAACCTCTCGCGGACCCGGCTCGACGAGTTCGCCACCGAGAGCCATCGACGCGCGGCGGCCGCGTGGGCGGACGGGCGGTTCGCCGCCGAGGTCAGCCCGCTCAAGGCGCCCGGCCCCGACGGTGCCCTCGTGCAGGTGTCGCGCGACGAGTCGGTGCGATCGTCGACCACGGTCGAGGTACTGGCCGGACTCAAGCCCGCCTTCCGTGCCGACGTCTGGGAGCAGCGCTTCCCGGAACTCGACTGGCGCATCACGGCCGGCAACTCCAGTCCGGTCAACGACGGTGCGTCGGCGGTGCTGATCACGAGCGGCGAGACCGCCGAGCGGCTCGGCCTGCGCCCGCGCGCCCGGCTGCACTCGTTCGCCGTGGTCGGCGACGACCCGCTGCTGATGCTCACCGGCGTCATTCCGGCCACCCGCAAGGTACTCGACCGCGCCGGACTGTCCCTTTCGGACATCGACGCGTTCGAGGTGAACGAGGCGTTCGCGAGCGTCGTGCTGGCGTGGCAGGCCGAGACCGGCGCGGACCTGGCGAAGGTCAACGTCAACGGCGGTGCGACCGCGATCGGGCACCCGCTCGGCGCGAGCGGCGGCCGGCTGATGACCACGCTGCTGTCCGTGCTCGAGCAGACCGGCGGGCGCTACGGCCTGCAGACGATGTGCGAGGGCGGCGGCCTGGCGAACGCGACGATCATCGAGCGGCTCTGAGGTTTCGCGCCCGAGGAGCGGGGTAGTCCACGCGCCGTGGCCGAACGCGACGCGATCAGGCGGCCGTGGGGCGAGCGCACGCCCTACGGCCCCGGCGGGCGCTGGCCCGTGCGCGTGGACAGTCACCTCGCGGACGGGACCACCGACGTCGACCGGTGGGTGCGCAGCGCGGCGATCCTGCATTCCAACGGTGACGGGCTGGACATCGCCGTCAAGGACGGGCGGATCGTCGGCGTGCGGGGCCGCGCCGACGACCGCGTCAACCACGGGCGCCTCGACCCGAAGGACCTCTACGGCTGGCAGGCCAACAACTCCCCGGACCGGCTGACCACGCCGCTCGTCCGCTGGGACGGGGAGCTGGTGGAGTCCACATGGGACGAAGCCATGTCGCGGATCGTGGCGCGGGCCGGTGAGCTCCCGCCCAGCGCGATCGGTTTCTACACCAGCGGCCAGCTGTTCGCCGAGGAGTACTACACGCTTGCCGCGATCGCCCGCGGCGGCATCGGCACCAACCACCTCGACGGCAACACGCGGCTGTGCACGGCGACCGCGGCCGAGGCGCTCAAGGAGACCTTCGGCTGCGACGGCCAGCCCGCCTCCTACACCGATGTCGATCACGCCGACGTCATCGCGCTGTTCGGGCACAACGTGGCCGAGACGCAGTGCGTGCTGTGGAGCCGCATCCTCGACCGGCTCGCCGGACCCCAACCGCCCGCGATCCTGTGCGTGGACCCGCGTGACACACCGGTGTCGCGGGCCGCGTCGATCCATCTCGCGCCGCTGCCGGGCACGAACCTGGCGCTGATGAACGGGTTGCTGCACGAGATCGTCGCCACCGGCCAGGTCGACCACGACTACGTGGCGCGGCACACGGTGGGCTATGAAGCGCTGGCCGAGACGGTCGCGGAGTACCCGCCGCACCGGGTCGCGCGGATCTGCGGTGTGCCCGAGGCCGAGATCCGGAACGCGGCGCGCCTGCTGGGCGGCGCACGGCGGTTGCTGTGCACCGTGCTGCAGGGCTTCTACCAGTCCCACCAGGCGACCGCGGCCGCCGTGCAGGTCAACAACCTCGTGCTGATCCGCGGCATGATCGGCAAACCGGGCGCGGGCGTGCTGCAGATGAACGGGCAGCCCACCGCGCAGAACACCCGGGAATGCGGGGCGGACGGCGACCTCACCGGTTTCCGCAACTGGGCCAACGACGCGCATGTCGCCGATCTGGCGCGACTGTGGAATGTGGACCGTTCCCGGATCCCGCACTACGGGCCGCCGACCCACGCGATGCAGATGTTGCGCTACGCGGAGAACGGCACACTCAGGTTCCTGTGGGTCTCCGCCACGAACCCCGCCGTGTCACTGCCCGAGCTGAGCCGGATTCGCGCGATCCTTGGCCAGGAAAGCCTTTTCCTTGTCGTGCAGGACGCCTTCCGCACCGAGACCGCGGAGATGGCGGACGTGGTCCTGCCCGCCGCGTTGTGGGGCGAGAAGACGGGCACGTTCACCAACGCCGACCGCACCGTGCACCTGTCCGAGAAGGCGGTCGACCCGCCGGGTCAGGCGCGCCCGGACCTCGACATCTTCCTGGATTTCGCGCGCCGCATGGACTTCCGCGATCTCGACGGCGAGCCGTTCCCGCCGTGGCACGACGCCGAGAGCGCGTTCGAGGCGTGGCGGCGCGCGAGCGCGGGGCGGCCGTGTGACTACGCCGGGCTCAGCTACGCCAAGCTCCGCGCCGTGAGCGGCGTGCAGTGGCCGTGCAACGCCCAGCACCCGGACGGCACCGAACGCCTGTACACCGACGGCCGGTTCTTCGCCCAGCCCGACTACTGCGAGGACTACGGGAAGGACCTCGTCACCGGAGCGCCCATGGAACCGGGCGAGTACCGCGCCATGAACCCCGACGGCAAGGCGATGCTGAAGGCCGCCGGATACTTCGAGCCGCACGAGGTGCCCGACGCCGGGTTCCCGTTCGTGCTGGTCACCGGCCGCACGCTGGTTCAGTTCCACACCAGGACCAAGACCGGCCGCACGCCCGAACTGAACGCCGCCGAGCCCGAGGTGTGGGTCGAGATCTCCGCACGGGACGCGAAGGCCCACGACATCGGCGACGGGGACCTGACCGAGGTCCGCACGCCGCGTGGGCTGGTGCGCGCGCGGGCCAGGATCTGCGGCATCCGGGACGGCGTGCTGTTCCTGCCGTTCCACTACGGCGACTGGGACGCGGGCGAGGACGACGACCCGCGCGCGGCGAACGAGCTGACCATGACCGACTGGGATCCGGCGTCGAAGCAACCGCTGTTCAAGATGGCGGCAGCGGCGATCGGGGTGGTGCGGTGAAACTCGATCTCGCGATACGGGAGCTGCACCGCTCGGAGCTGATGCTGGCGCGCCGGCTGCTCGAGGTCTCCGAGCGGCACCGGGCCGAGCACGAGGTGCACCACGTGGCCGCAGACCTGGCCGGATGGTCGTGCGAGCACGTCCGTGCCCTCGCCGAGGCAGGCCATCGCTACAGCCTTTCCCTCGACGACTCCCTCGATGGCGCCTTCGACGCCGGGGTGCTGTCCGAGCGCGGCGGTGACGTCGGGCTCCAGCTGCTGGGCGACCTCCGGCGCCTGCATCTCGCGGCCGTCGGTGTCTCGCTGGACTGGGAACTGCTCGCGCAGGGCGCACAGGCGCTCAGGGACGCCGGGCTGCTCGGTCTCGCGCAGCGGTGTCACCCGCGGACGCTGCGCCAGATGAAGTGGACCAACGCGATGCTCAAGACCCTGTCGCCGCAGATCATGGCGAGCTGATGGCGCGGCGGGGCACCTCGTCAGGACAATCGCGGCGCCGGCGCCTGTGGCACAGTTCTCGCTGTGCCGTTGGATGATCTGCCGCACTGGTTGCCCGCGTGGTGTCGGGACCATCTCGGGGGCCGACCCGCCGACGTGCTGTTTCACCGGCAACAGATGTCGGCGGTGTTCGGGCTCCGGTTGGCCGACGGTACGCATGTCGTGGTCAAGGCCCGCGCCGACGACGGACGGGCGGTGTCGTGTGTGACGGCGCAGGCATGGCTGGCCGAGCACGGGTTCCCCTGCGCCCGCCCGCTCACGCCGGTGCTCGGTGCCGGTCCGCTGGCCGTGCACGCCGAGGAGTTCCGCCACGGGGGCGAGGTGTTGCAGGGAGACTCGCCGGACGTGGCTGTGCGCTACGCGGAGGTCTTCGCCCGGCTGATGAGCGGACTCGCGGACCTGGCCGTCGCGCCGCCGTTGCCCAACCCGCGCTGGGTGCGCTGGGATCACACGGATCCCGGGCTGTGGCCGTCGATCGAGTCACTCGACGACAAGGACCAGAGCGCCGTGCCCACCTACGTCGTGGACACGGCGGCCAGGGCCCGCCGCCGCATGCTGGCCACCGGCCTGCCGTGCGTGCTGGGCCACGCCGACTTCGAGGCACAGAACCTCCGGTGGCACGACCGTCAGGTGTGGACGGTGCACGACTGGGACAGCCTGGCGTGGCAACCGGAAGCCGCCCTGGTCGGAGCCGCGAGTGCGGTGTTCCCCAAGAACGGACCGGCCACGCTGCCGCCGATCGAAAGCACCGAGGCGTTCCTCGCCGCCTACCAAGCTGCACGGGGCCGCTCGTTCACCGCTGAAGAGCGGGAGATCGCCTGGGCGGCCGGCCTGTGCCCGGCGGCTCATGACGTCCGATGGGACGCACTCCACGGCTACGCCGCGGTGTCCGGCGAAGCGCTCCGGGCACAGGCGGCCGAACGACTCCGCCGTGCGAATGCCTGACACCACGACAATTTCTCCGACGCAATCTCGCGTACGAGCCCGTAGCCTCAGACAGTTGGGCCTGAAGCCGGCTGCTCCGCGACCGGCTGCTCCGGGACCGGCGGCGGTGGGGTGGGGCCAGCTGGTTCGGTGCTGGGGTCGGCGCCGCCCTGGTCGAGCCGGAACGGCGGATAGCGGTCGGTCATCAGTCCGGTGTAGGCGGCCACTCGTAGTGCCCAGCGGTTGATGCCGACCACGAGGTCGTACAGCGACTTCGGGTAGTTGCCGGTGAACAGCAGTGCGATGGCGGCGATCAGTACGAGCAGTGCGAGCAGGCCGGCGCCGCTGTATCCGGCGTTGCTGCTGCCGTCGGTGGTGGTGCGGGAGCCGGCCCACAGCCCGCCGCCGACCAGGACGGACAGCACGACATAGTGCGGCAGCGCGAGCAGCCACCATTTGACCAGTACCAGGCCGCGGGACAGCCGTTCGGGGTAGGGCATTTCGAGGTGTGCCGGGTAGTCGGCCACGTCGGCGAGCGTGAAGGGCGGGTAGCGGTCGGTGCCCAGGGCGCTGTAGCCGTAGTAGTTCACCCGCCAGCTCCAGCGCAGCACGCCGACGTTGAAGTCGAACAACGGTCGCGGATAGCGGCCGGTGATCAGGATTGCGAAGAACGCGATCAGGCTGACCACGGCGTAGGCGATCCACAGGAACACCAGCACGATCAGGTGGGGGATCAGCAGCAGCCATTTGACCAGCCACAGGCCGCGGTTGCCTGATGGCTCGGGCGCGGCGTCGACGCGGACGGGGTAGGGCGTGCCTGGGTCGGTCATGATGTGCTCCCGGTGGATGGTGTCGGAGCGTGGTCGGGCCGGACGCAGACGACGAGCTTGCCGCGCACCTTCCCGTCGAGCAGGTGGCGGATTGCCGCGGCGACCTCGGTCAGCGGGTACGTGCGGTCGATGGCGGGGACGAGTTTCCCGCCTTCGATGAGCTCGCGCAGGGCCATCAGGTCGGCGGCGTTCTCCGTCGCGACGAAGGTGCCCAGCTGCTGGCGGACGAACGGGGACAGCAGCGTCGCCCGGACCTGGCGGTCGCTGCCGCCGAGCAGGCGTCCGCCGGTCTCGCCGCCGACGATGACCAGCCGTCCCCGCGGGCTGAGGGCGCGCCGGAGCCGGGACAGCCGGGCGTTGCCGCCGATGTCGAGGATGACGTCGTAGCGGTGTCCGCCGTCGGCGAAGTCGGCGCGGGTGTAGTCGATGACGTGGTCGGCGCCAAGGGCACGGACCAAGTCCACCTTGCCGGTGCCGCAGACGCCGGTGACGTCCGCACCGAACGCCTTCGCGATGGCCACGGCAAAAGTGCCGACCCCGCCCGAGGCGCCGATGATCAGGACCTTCTCGCCGGCCTGGACGCGTGCGTGGTCGCGGACCGCCTGCAGGGCGGTCGCCCCCGAGACCGGGACGGCGGCGGCCTGCGTGAAGGAGAGGTTCGCCGGCTTCGGGGCGAGCCGGCCGGTGCGGGCCGCCGCGTACTCGGCGAAGGTGCTGGTGGACGTCCCGAACACCTCGTCGCCCCTGGCGAAGCCGGTGACGCCGGGGCCGACCGCCTCGACCGTGCCGGCCAGGGCCCGGCCCGGGTTGGCGTAGGCCGGGCGGCGCAGCCCGAAGCCCGCGAGCCGGATCGGGTAGGGCAGGCCGGACATGATGTGCCAGGTGCCCCGGTCCACGCCGGCCGCGTGCACCCGCACCAGGACGCCGTCGTCCTCGATGGCGGGTATGTCGATCTCCGTGACCCGCAAGAGCTCCTCCGGAGCGGGGCCGTAGCGGTCCTGCACCACCGCCGTCATCGTCGCCCGGCCGGTGTCCGCGGGTGGGCGGCCGCGGTTGTCGAGCTGCCTGGTGCGCATCGGTGATCCTCCGCGTTGCCGTGGCGGAGGCCCTCGCCCGTGATCGCAGTGGCCCCTGTCCGGCGTACACGATTTGTACGCCGTACAGAAAACGGTCTACCCTGAGGGGTACCGAAGTCAAGGGGATTGACCGCACGAATGTCCGAATCAGGAGTCCGGCGCCGTCGCGGTCCGCGGCGCGCCCTCACCGAGAACGAGATCCTCGACGCGGCACTGAGCCTGCTCGACCACGGCGGCCCGGGTGCGGCGTCGGTGCGGGCGATAGCCGCGCGGGTCGGCGTGGCCCCGAACGCGATCTACACCTACTTCCCGGACAAGGCCGCCGTCGTCGACGCGCTCGTCGAGCGGCTGCTCGGCGACGTGGACCACGACGTCTTCGCCGACCGCACCCAGCCCTGGCGCGAACGAGTGGAAGCTCTGGCACTGGAACTGCGAGCGAAACTGTCCGCACATCCGGGTGCGGTCAGCCTGATGATCGGCAGCCGGCTGGACGGCCCCAGCGCGCGGGCCCTCAACGAACGGCTCCTGCAACTGCTGACCGACGCCGGACTCGACCCCACCGACGCCGCGCGCGCGTCCTACCTGCTGTTCGTCTATATCTTCGGCTCCCTCGCCCTGGAGGTCGCCGACGTTCAGCAGACGGCCCCGCTGCCGACGGAATCGCAACGCATCGCCACCCGCCAGCCCGCCTTCTCGGCGACATCGCCCGACCGCTACCCCCTCAGCGCCGCGGCGGCGACCACAATGGCCGCCTACATCTCCACCGGGCAGTACCTCTGGGGCCTCCGCCGGATCCTGCACGCCGTCGCCGCCCCCGTGCCCCCGAAGCCGGGAAAGGTGCCGGAAGCTTGAGGGCCGGGCGTCGAAGCGGTCCTCGCGGAGGTCGCGGGCTCGACCGGGTTCCGGTCCAACTCGGAGTGAACGTAACGCGGACCCGGGTGGGCGCGACTTCCCTTGACCGGACGAAGAGGTGCGGTCATGAGAGAGATCCACAAAGGAAAGTGGTCCGCGGAGATCGACGGCGACTTCGTGGTGTTCCTCATCGGAGCCAGGGTGAGTCCCCGCCATCCTGTCGCCTGGATTCGCGACCTGGGCGGCCGGCGCGGGATGACGTACATGCTCGACCGGCTCATGGCCGACCCGGACAGCGGCCTGCTCGGCTACACGATGGGCTTCCCGGTGATCGTCCAGTACTGGCGCAGTTTCGAGCATCTGGAAACCTACGCCGCCAACGATTCCGAGGCACATCCGGGCGCATCGAAGAACTACTGGCGCCGTGTGAGCAGACAAGGTCACGGCGCGGGCATCTGGCACGAGACCTACCTGGTACGGGCAGGCGAGTACGAGACCGTCTACGGCAACATGCCGGACTTCGGGCTCGGCAAGGCGCGCGGCGCGCGGCTGGCCCGCGCGACCAACACGGCCCGGGACCGCTTGCGGCGCAAGGCTTCCGTCACCGGTTGATGGCCCGCGGGAGCGCCGCTCAATCGCGCGGCGGGGATCGCGGAGTGACGCTTCCGCCGGTGGCCCGTGGCGCGCGGGGTCGCGGGCGGCGGCGGGGCGACGAGCTGGGCCGCCGCCGGTGAGTGATGTACCGGCGCGCGGATCGCGCGGGCGCAGATCGTGGGCCGAGGCGTGATGTACCGGCGGGCGGGTCGCGGTGGCCGGGCGACGAGCTGGCAGATCGCGGGCCGGGGCGTCGTGGACCGGCGCGCCGGGTGCCGGGGCGGCTACCAAAATGCGGGCCGGGCGCGTGATCGACCGGCGCGCGGATCGCGGACGCGCGTCGTGGGCTCGGGCCGGCGAGGGCGGGCGCGGGCCACCGTCAGCCGACCGGCTCCCGGGTCGCCAGTGCGAGATAGCGACTCTCGCCGTCGTCGACTTCGTCGCAGTGCCAGCCGGTTGTGGCCAGCGCGGCACGGATGTTGGGTTCGGCGCGCAGGTCGTCCGGCGTCAGGTCGCGTCCGTGGCGACGGGCGAGTGCGGCGCGGCCGATGGGGTGGAACAGGGCCAGCCGTCCGCCGGGGCGGGTCACGCGGGCCAGTTCGGCCAGGCCGGCGGCCGCGTCGGGGAGGTGGGTGACCAGGCCGGCGGCGAAGACCGCGTCGAGGGTGGCCGCGGCCAGCGGCAGGTGCAGGGCATCGGCCAGCACGAGTTGAGCGGCCTCGCGGCGGCCGCGGGCGCCGGCTTCGGCCAGCATCTCGGCCGTCACGTCGAATCCGAGGACCGTGCCCGCCTCGCCCACCGCGGCACGCAACTCCGGAAGTGCGCGGCCGGTGCCGCAGCCGACGTCGGCTACCGCCCCGCCGGGCGGCGGCGCGAGGTCGGCGACCGCGCGCCGGTATGCCGGGCCGTCGTCCGGGAAGCGGGTTTCCCACGTCGCGGCTCGGGTGGCGAAGAATGCTCTGGTGTCGGCGAGGTCGCTCATGGTCCGCCGATTCTATCCGGATGGACCGGGTAGCAGCCGGCAGCCGAGGGCCGACCGGCTGTTCCGCACACCGGACGTGAGCGTTCAGCAGAGTTTCGCCCGTCGTTCGCCTGTGTGGCGGGAGGGTGTTCTCGATCGGGCGCGAATAATGCCGCATGACCGACGTCAACCGCAGGCGTTTCCTGCATCTGGCAGGCGGCACGGCAGCCGCATCCATGCTCTCCACCAGCATCGCCCGCGCGGCCGGCATTCCGGCGAACCGGCGCACGGGCAGCATTCAGGACGTCGAGCACATTGTGGTCCTGATGCAGGAGAACCGCTCCTTCGACCACTACTTCGGCACGCTGCGCGGCGTGCGCGGGTTCGGCGACCCGCGCCCGGTCACCCTGCCCAGCGGCAAAACCGTGTGGCACCAGTCGGACGGCAAGCGTGACATCCTGCCGTTCCGGCCCGACACCGACAACCTCGGTCTGCGGTTCATCCAGGACCTCCCGCATGGCTGGAACGACACGCACGCCGCGTGGAACCAGGGCAACTACGACAAATGGGTCCCCGTCAAGGGAACCACGACGATGGCCTACCTGACCCGCGAGGACATCCCGTTCCACTACGCGCTGGCCGACACGTTCACGATCTGCGACGCCTACCACTGCTCGTTCATGGGTTCCACCGACCCCAACCGCTACTACATGTGGACCGGCTACACCGGCAACGACGGCAAGGGCGGCGGCCCGGTGCTGGGCAACGACGAAGCGGGCTACTCGTGGACGACGTATCCCGAACGGCTCCAGCAGGCCAAGGTGTCGTGGAAGATCTACCAGGACGTCGGCGACGGCCTCGACGCGGCCGGCTCGTGGGGCTGGATCCCGGACGCCTACCGCGGCAACTACGGCGACAACTCCCTGCTGTACTTCGAGAACTACCGCAACGCCGAGCCCGGCGACCCACTGTACGACAAGGCACGCACCGGCACGAATGCCAAGCAGGGACAGGGATTCTTCGACGTCCTCGCCGGCGACGTCAAAGCCGGCAAGCTCCCGCAGGTGTCGTGGATCGTCGCGCCGGAAGCCTTCACCGAGCACCCGAACTGGCCGGCCAACTACGGAGCCTGGTACCTCGCGCAAGTCCTGGACGCGCTGACCGCGAACCCGGACGTGTGGAGCAAGACCGCGCTGCTGATCACCTACGACGAGAACGACGGGTTCTTCGACCACGTGGTGCCGCCGTATCCGACGGCCGGACAGTCCACTGTGGATACCGCAGGCGAGCTGTTCGCGGGCTCGGCCGCCAACCCCGCCGGGCCGTACGGCCTCGGGCAGCGGGTGCCGATGCTGGTGGTGTCGCCGTGGAGCAAGGGCGGCTGGGTCTGCTCCGAGACCTTCGACCACACCTCGATCATCCGGTTCATCGAGCGGCGCTTCGGCGTGCGCGAGCCGAACATCTCGCCGTGGCGCCGCGCGGTCTGCGGTGATCTCACCTCGGCCTTCGACTTCGCGCACGCGGACGACGGGGTCCCGCGCCTGCCCGGCACTTCCGGCTACGCGCCGCCGGACGACCAGCGCCACCCCGACTACGTGCCCGCCGTGCCCGCGCATCCGTCGATGCCCGTGCAGGAGCCCGGTTCGCGGCCCGCACGCGCGCTGCCGTACGACCTGGCCGCCGACGCCACCGTCGAGCAGGACAAGCTGACCGTGGCGTTCGCCAACTCCGGTGGCGCCGGTGCGACGTTCCACGTGACCTCGCGCTCCGGCGGCCCGTGGACCTACACCGTTGAGGCGGGCCGGAACCTGTCGGGAACGCTGCCCGCGGGCGGCGCGTACGACTACACGGCACACGGCCCGAACGGGTTCTTCCGCCGGTTCGCGGGCACGGCCCGCGGCCCCGAGGTGACCGCGCGTCACGACCGCCGCGGCGCGGTGCTGCTGGTGCTCGCCAACAACGGCACCGGCACGGTGCGGCTGACCGTCGGGAACGCCTACGGCAGGTCGCGGCCGGCCACCTATGTGCTCGGGCCGGGCGGGCGCACGACGGCGTCGGTGAGCACGCAGGACGGCCACAACTGGTACGACATCTCGGTCACCTCCGAGGGGGACAAGACGTTCCTGCGGCGCCTGGCCGGGCACGTCGAGACCGGGCAGCCGAGCACCAGCGAGCCCGGCTGACACACCGCGCCCGGCATGAGATGGTCTTGGTCATGAGACTGAGCCTTTCCCGACGGCGGCGGGGGTGACCGCGCCCGAGCCGCAGCCGGTGCTGACCAGGCTGACGGTCGCCGCGGTCTTCCTGGTCGCCACTGTGGACGACGGCGGCGAGGACACCGTGCGCGACCTGCTGGCCGACGTCGGCGGGCTGAGCCGGTCGGTCGGCTTCCGGGCACCGGACGGCGGGCTCGCGTGCGTGGTCGGCATCGGGTCGCAGCTCTACGACCGCCTCTTCGGCGGGCCGCGCCCCGCGGGGCTGCACCCGTTCCGGGTGCTCGAGGGGCCCGTGCACACCGCGGTCGCCACCCCCGGCGACCTGCTGTTCCACATCCGCGCGGCCACGATGGACCTCTGCTTCGAGCTCGCCGACCAGCTGGTCACCCGCCTCGCGGGCGCGGCCACCGTGGTCGACGAGGTGCACGGCTTCCGCTACTTCGACCAGCGGGACCTGCTCGGGTTCGTCGACGGCACCGAGAACCCCGAGGGCCGCCCGGCCGAGCGTGCGGTGCTCATCGGCGACGAGGACCCGGAGTTCGCGAGCGGCGCGTACGTCGTCGTGCAGAAGTACCTGCACGACATGGCGTCCTGGAACGCGTTGCCGGTGGAGGAACAGGAACGCGTGATCGGGCGCACCAAGCTGTCCGACATCGAGCTGGCCGACGACGTCAAACCGGCCGACTCGCACGTCGCGCTGACCACGATCGTCGACGAGAACGGCGAGGAACGCCAGATCGTGCGCGACAACATGCCCTTCGCCAGCCTCGCCGACGGCGATCGCGGCACCTACTTCATCGGCTACGCCGCGCACCCGTGGGTCATCGAGCGGATGCTGGAGCGGATGTTCCTCGGCGACCCGCCCGGCAACACCGACCGGATCCTCGAGTTCTCCACCGCGGTGACGGGGTGCCTGTTCTTCGTGCCCAGCCAGGACTTCCTCGACGACCCGCCGCCCGCCCCGGCCACGGAACCGGCCGCAGAGCCCGCGACCGAAGCTGACCAGTCGCTGCGCATCGGCAGCCTCAACAAGGAACGGATCACGTCATGAACAACCTGCATCGCGAGCTCGCGCCCGTCTCGGCGGCGGCTTGGGAGGACCTCGAAGGCGAGGCGCGCCGGACGTTCAGCGAGCACGTCGCGGGCCGCCGGGTCGTCGACGTGGACGGGCCCGCGGGTCTCACGCTGTCGGCGGTCGGCACCGGGCACGTGCGCGACGTCGAGGTCCCGGAGCCGGGCGTGCGGGCGTGGCGGCGGGATGTCGCGGCCGTCGTGGAACTGCGGGTGCCGTTCACGGTGAGCCGCCAGGCCGTCGACGACGTCGCGCGCGGCGCGAAGGACGCGGACTGGCAGCCGGTGAAGGACGCGGCGAAGAAGCTGGCGTTCACCGAGGACCGGATCATCGCCGACGGGATGGCGGCCGCAGGCATCAGCGGGATCCGGGCCGAGGCGCCCGCCACCATCACGCTGCCCGCGGCCGCGACCGGCTACGCGACGGCGATCGCACAGGCGATGAGCGCGCTCCGGCTGGCCGGCGTCAACGGCGACTACGCGCTGCTGCTGCCCGCGGACACCTACACCGAACTGGACGAGACGACCGAGCACGGGTACCCGATCCGGCAGCACGTCGCGCGCGTTCTCGGCGAGGGCGGGCAGATCATCTGGGCGCCCGCGCTGTCCTCGGCGCTGCTGGTGTCGACGCGGGGCGGCGACTACGAACTGCATCTCGGCCAGGACGCCTCGATCGGCTACACCTCACACGACGCGACCAGCGTCGAGCTGTATCTGGAGGAGTCGCTGACGTTCCTGGTGCACACCGCCGAGGCCGCCGTCGCATTCGAGCGATGAGACATCGCGGAATGAACTGAGGGCGACCGAGCGTAACGTCCCGCCGCCGGACTCCGACTTCGGGAATGTCGGCTTTCGCGGTCCCGGAGGGGGTGCGGTATGTGCTGCCCCCAGTGCGCACCTGACAATCCCGGAGGCCATGCGCTCTGCGGACGTCCGGGCCCCGGCACGGAAAGCATTGTGGTGACCGGCATTCTGCGCCCCGTCGACGTCGCGCGCGCCCGGCACCTGATCCGGGACAGCCTGCTGGCCTGGCTCGTGGTCCTCGCCGAAGCCCGCACCGCACGCTGGGGCGCCGGTGCGCCGCTCGGGATCGGCTGAGCCCGATGGACCGGTGCGCCCAATGCCATCAGCCGCTGCCGCAGTCGGCCGAGCGGTTCTGTGTCTACTGTGGAGCGCCGATTCCGGCGCCGCCGTCGCGAACCTCGGTGCCGGTGCTCGTGGCGGTTTGCGTGGTGGCGCTGGCTTTGGTCGCGGGCGTGGCGGTGGTCTTCTTCGTGGTGCGTCCCGGGAAACCACAGCCCGCGGCGGCGCCCGCCGTGCCGGCCACGACGTCGCAGACGCCGACCGCCGGCCCCCGGCGCACGCCCTCGCCGTCCTCGTCCTCACCCTCGTCCCCGACGTCGGCGAGCACGCCGACCTCGACGTCGTCGGTGGTGCCGGCCGATCCCGCGGACGTGGTGACGGCGTTCTACGACGCCATCAACGCACGCGACTTCCCGTCCGCGTGGAACCTGGGCGGCAAGAACTTCGGGCGCTCGTATGCGGAGTTCGCCGGTGGTTTCAGCAACACCCTGTACGACGACATCACCATCACGTCCGTCACCGGGAACACGGTGAAGGTGACGGTGTTCGCGTCCGAGAGCGGCGGCGTGACCAGTACGTACCAGGGGTCCTACACCGTCCAGGGCGGTGAGATCACGACCGGGACCCTGAAGAAGACCGGCTGAGCGCCAGGCCGGCCGACGCCATCCGAGCGCTTGGTCGGCGTATATGTTGGGAGTCGTGCCCGAACCGGATCCCCGACGCTGGCTGGCGCTGCTCACCTGCTGCAGCGCGCTGTTCATGACGTTGCTCGACGTGAGTGTCACCAACGTCGCGCTGCCCTCGATCGCGCACGCGACCGGCGCGGTGCCGTCGGAACTCCAGTGGGTCGTCAGCGGCTACACGCTCGCGTTCGGGCTGGTCCCGGTGCTCGCGGGACGGCTCGGCGACGATCACGGCCGCCGGCTGATGTTCCAGGTCGGGACGGCGAGTTTCGCGGCGACGAGCCTGCTGGCCGGGTTCGCGCCGACCATCGGCGTGCTGATCGCGGCACGGGTGCTGCAGGGCCTCGCGGGCGGCCTGATCAACCCGCAGGTGTCGGGCCTGGTCCAGCAGCTTTTCCGCGGCAACGAGCGGGGCCGCGCGTTCGGCGTGGTCGGCACGATGGTGGGCGTCGGCACCGCGCTGGGGCCGCTCGTCGGTGGCGCGGTCATCGCGCTCGGCGGGCCGGACCTGGGGTGGCGCCTGGTGTTCTTCATCAACGTGCCGATCGGGGTGCTGGTGATCCTGCTGGCCAGGCGCCTGCTGCCGACGGATCCGGCGCTCGGCAGGCACCGGCTGGACCTGCTCGGCGCGGCCCTGCTCGGTGGGGCGACGTTCTGTGTGCTGTTCGTGTCGGTGCAGTACCGCGTGCTGCCCGGCTGGCTCCTGGGCACCCTGCCCGTGGTGCTGCTGACGCTGCTCGGCCTGTTCGTGCGACGGGAACGCCGGCTCACCCGGCTGCGCCGCGATCCGCTCGTGGACCTGAGACTGTTCCGGGAGCCGTCGTACGCCGCGGGGTCGCTGCTGGCGGTGATCTACTTTCCCACGATCGCCGGCCTGCCGCTGGTACTGACCTTGTACTACCAGCAGGGGCTCGGGTACACCGCGCTGCAGGCGGGGCTGGGGGCGACCGCGTACGCGCTGGGCAACGCCGTCGCGGCGCCGCTCGCCGGGCGTTTCGTCATGCGGGTCGGGCGGCCGCTGCTGGTCGCGGCGACGGTGACGTACGGCGTGGGCGCGGTCGCGCTGGCCGTGCTGGTGGCGAACGCGCCCGCGGATCGCGTCGCGCTGGTGCTGGCACCGGCGCTGTTCGTGATGGGTGCCGGGGCGGGCGCGGTCGTCACGCCGAACCAGACGCTGTCGCTGCTGGAGGTGGACCCTGCGGTGGGCAGCACGGCCGGGGGAGTGCTGCAGACCGCGCAGCGCATCGGCCTCGCGATCGGGCAGGCGGTGATCGGGGCGGCGTTCTTCGCGGGAGTCGGCACCACCGGAACGACCGCCGCTCGCTACGGCCAGGCGTTCGGCGTGGCGATCATGGTGGCACTCGCCTTCGTCGTCCTCGCGTCGATCGTCGGGGTCACCGACCTGGTCCGGACCCGGCGGCGGGAGCGGGTCGGCTGAGCGCGGCGGCCGTGCTCCGGGAGAACCGCAGGATCCCGTCCTCGATGGGCCGGTGCCGCAGCGTCACCAGGTCGTGCACGTAGCTCATCCCGAGGCGCCACGGGGGCCGCGAGCCGGCACGGGGAAACTCGTCGATGGAGCGGCGGACGTAGCCCGCGTCGAAGTCCAGCAGCGGGCGGGGCATGATCGTCGGGTCGTTGTTCTCGGGTACGCAGACGGCGTGACCACGCTCGTCCATGTGCCGCAGCAGCCGCACGACGTACTCGCTCACCAGGTCCGCCTTGAGCGTCCACGATGCGTTGGTGTAGCCGATGGTGAACGCGAAGTTCGGCACGCCGGACAGCATCATTCCCTTGTACGCCATGGTTTCCGGCAGGTCGACCTCCCGCCCGTCGACCGCGGTGCGGATCCCGCCGAAGGCCAGTAGCCGCAGGCCCGTCGCGGTGACCACGATGTCGGCCTCGAGGGCGGCGCCCGATTCCAGGCGCAGGCCCTGCTCGGTGAACTCCACGATCCGGTCGCTGACCACCGAGGCCGTGCCGCGGCGGATCGCGCGGAACAGGTCGCCGTCGGGCACGAAACACAGGCGCTGATCCCATGGCTGATACCGCGGCTTGAAGTGGGTGTCGACGTCGTAGCCCGGCGGCAGTTGCCTGATCGTGGCGTTGCGGATCAGCGACCGCACCGCGTCGGGGCGGCGCCGGCTCAGCTTGTAGAGCACCGTCTGCATGACGACGTTCTTCCACCGCACCACCGGATACGCCCGGCGCGTGCCTACCAGGCGCCGCAACCGGTTCGCGAGCGCGTCCTCGCGCGGCAGCGACAGAATGTAGGTGGGGGAGCGCTGCAGCATGGTCACATGCGCGGCCCGCTCCGCCATGGCGGGCACGAGCGTCACCGCGGTGGCGCCGCTGCCGATCACGACGACCTTCTTGCCCGCGTGGTCCAGATCCTCCGGCCACTGCTGCGGGTGCACGACCGTGCCGGCGTACCGCTCGATGCCGGGGAACTCGGGGGAGTGACCGGTGTCGTAGCGGTAGTAGCCGCTGCACACCAACAGAAAGTCCGCGGTCAGCGGTACCGTCTGTCCGTTGTGGACCGACTCGACGGTCCACCGGGAATCCGACCAGGACGCGCGCACCACGCGATGCCCGAAGCGAATGTGCCGGTCGATTCCCGCGTCCGCCGCGGTGTCACGGATGTAGGACAGGATCGACGGGCCGTCCGCGATGGCATTCGCCTGCGTCCAAGGGCGGAACCGGTAGCCGAGCGTGTGCATGTCCGAATCGGACCGCACGCCGGGATAGCGGAACAGGTCCCAGGTGCCGCCGATCGCGTCGCGCGCCTCCAGGATCGCGTATGTGCGGCGCGGGAAAGCCGACTGCAGATGGTGTGCGGCGCCGATCCCGGAAAGGCCGGCGCCGATGATGAGGACGTCGACGTGCTCGGTCACCCGGCCTCCTTCGCGCGGCGCATGCCGTCCGACGGTACGCCGGTGTACCATTTCTGGGCAAGAAGTGCCGGCGAGCGGGGTTGTAGCGTGGCCACGATGACAACTGGGGCCGGGCCTGCCGCGCGGGCGGCGGTGCCTGCCGGGGCGGACGGGTTTCGCCGGCGGCTGCTCGACGCGCTGGCCGCCGCCATCGCCGAGGACGGGTACCGCAAGACGACGGTCGCCGGCATCGTGCGGCGTGCCCGCACGTCCCGGCGCACCTTCTACGAGCACTTCTCCGGCAAGGAGGCGTGTTTCGCCGCCCTGCTCGCGGACGCGAACGCGGCGATGATCCGGCGGATCTCGGCCGCCGTCGATGCCGAGGCCCCCTGGGATGTCCAGATCGGGCAGGCCGTCGGAGCATGGATCGCGGCGGCCGAGTCGGCGCCCGCGCTCACCGTCAGCTGGATCCGCGACCTGCCTTCGCTCGGCGCCGCGGCGCGCGGCCTGCAGCGTGAGATGATGGACCAGTTCGTCATGATGATTCAGACGCTGTGCGAAACCGGGGAATTGCGGGCCGCCGGGATCCGCCCGGTGTCGCGGCAATTGGCGATTATCCTGCTCGGCGGCCTGCGCGAGCTGATGGCGACGACCGTGGAGGACGGCGGGCGCATCGGAGATGTCGCTGAGCAGGCCGAACAGGCGGCGCTCGCGTTGCTCAGGCCGCAACACTGACGCACGAATTCTGGCCTGGACCACCGGAATCGGGTGGAGAATTCACCCGGTAATGGGATAGGGCATCTGTCCGGGTGTCATTACCGTCGAGTATGGAACACACGGCAGGGCTATCGCCAGAGGGGGCCAGGTGGACCAGCAGGACAGGCTGTGCACGGGTACGCGCGTGACGTACGCGGTGCGGAGCAATGGTGAGATGACACGCTTCTGCCGCCGGGGCACGGTGGCCGGGGCGCCGATCTTCGACCGGTACACGTCCGAGGTGTGGGTGCCGGTCCAGCCGGACGGCACGTCCGAGGACGTCGAGCCCAGCCTGATCCGGCAGGACAGCATCATCGACATCGCCGCCACGTCGTGACGGGCGGGAGCCGTGGGTCCACAGTGGACAGGCGGCTCCCGGGATCCGGACCGGCCCGTCCGGAATGGACGTGGCGGAGGTGGACGGGAATCGAACCCGCCAGGCCGAGATGCTCGGCCTCGTCGGTTTTGAAGACCGCGGCGCCCACCAGGACGCGGACACCTCCCTGACGGTCAGCGTAGCGCGACCGGCGGCACGCCGCCGATGGTCCACTGTGGACCTTCCGGGAAGGCGCCCGAGGAGTGCCGTTCGTGACGTGCTCGTGTTCGGCGGGCGCACCGGTTACGCTGTCCGCGTCATCCCGGCAGGTGGAAGGACCGGCACGTGAATCAGTACCAGTACCAGGCGAATGTCCAGCTCAGTGCTGGCGCCGTGATCGCGATCGTCCTGATCGGCCTGGCCTTCGCCGTGCTGATGATCGCCGCGATGTGGAAGGTGTTCACCAAGGCCGGTCAGCCCGGCTGGGCGGCGATCGTGCCGATCTACAACACCATCGTGCTGCTGCGCATCGCGGGCAAGCCCTGGTGGTGGGTGCTGCTGATGCTGATCCCGCTGGTCGACATCGTCCTGCTGTTCATCGTCTACATCGACCTCGCGAAGTCGTTCGGGCAGGGCACCGGCTTCGGCGTGCTGATGGTGTTCTTCCCCTACGTCTGCGTCCCGATCCTCGGCTTCGGCAGTGCCCGCTACCTGGGCCCGGCGGGCGCCGGCGGCGGGCAGCCGCCGTATCAGGGCGGTCCCTACCAGCAGCAGTACCCGGGGCAGCAGCCATACGGCCAGCAGCAGTACCCGGGCCAGTACGGCGGGCAGCAGTACCCGCCGCCGGGCCAGTACCCGGGCCAGCCGTACCCGCAGGCCGGCCAGTACCCCGGCCCGTACCAGGGCCAGCAGTACCCGCCGCCTGGCCAGTACCCGGGCCAGCAGTACCCGGGGCAGCAGTACCCGCCGCGGTAGCGCACCAGCGACGACCCGTCTGGTACACCTGAACTCGACTGAGCAGTCGGGAAGAAGGGGACCAGGGTGGACCTCAAGATCGGCTACAAGGCTTCGGCGGAGCAGTTCGGGCCTCGTGACCTGGTGGAATACGCGGTACGGGCCGAGGAGGTGGGCCTGGACAGCGTGTGGGTGTCGGACCACTTCCTGCCGTGGCGGCACAACGGCGGCCACGCGCCGTCGGCGCTGACCTGGATGGCGGCCGTGGGTGAGCGCACCCGGCGCGTGCAGATCGGCACCAGCGTGACCACACCCACATTCCGGTACAACCCGGCCGTCATGGCGCAGACGTTCGCGACGATGGCGCTGCTGTACGACAACCGGGTCATCCTCGGGGCCGGCACCGGCGAGGCGCTCAACGAGATCGCCGTGTCGGGCCGGGAGTGGCCCGAGTTCAAGGAGCGCTTCGCGCGCCTGCGCGAGTCGGTGCGGCTGATGCGCGCGCTGTGGACCGACACGCATGTCGACTTCGACGGCGAGTACTACAAGCTCGTCAACGCGAGCATCTACGACCGGCCGGAGCAGCCGGTGCCGGTGTACATCGCCGCGGGTGGGCCGGTGGTCGCGCGGTACGCGGGACGGCAGGCCGACGGTTTCATCTGCACCTCGGGCAAGGGCATGGACCTCTACACCGAGAAGCTGATGCCCGCCGTGGCCGAGGGCGCGGAGAAGGAGAGCCGCGACCTCGCCGCGATCGACAAGATGATCGAGATCAAGCTGTCCTACGACCGGGACAAGGACGCGGCACTGGGCAACTGCCGGTTCTGGGCCCCGCTGTCATTGTCCGCCGAGCAGAAGCACACCGTCGACTCGGCGGAGGAGATGGAGCGGCTGGCCGACGAACTGCCGATCGACCAGATCGCCCGGCGGTGGATCGTGGCGTCGGACCCGGACGAGGCCGTCGAGCAGATCAAGCCCTACCTCGACGCGGGCCTCAACCACCTCGTGATCCACAACCCGGGTCACGACCAGAACCGGTTCCTGGACCAGTTCTCGGCAGACGTCGTGCCGAGGTTGCGCGCCCTCGCGACCTGACGTCCGCCGCCGGACTGGTCCAAAGAGGACGCCCGGTCAGGCGGGCGGGGTCAGGTACCCGCGGGAGAAGGCGGTCGCGACGGCGGCCGCGCGGTCGTTGACGCCGAGCTTCGCGTAGATGTGCAGCAGGTGCGTCTTGACCGTCGCCTCGCTGATGAACAGTTGCCTCGCCGCCTCGCGGTTCGTCGAGCCGCGCGCGATCAGGCCCAGCACGTCGAGTTCGCGCTGTGACAGCGGTTCCGACGCGGGCTGGCGCATCTGGCCCATGAGCCTGGTCGCGACGGCGGGCGAGAGCACCGCCTGTCCTCGCGCGGCCGCCTCCACGGCGCGGAACAGTTCGTCACGGGGTGCGTCCTTCAGCAGGTAGCCGGTGGCGCCGGCCTCGATGGCGGGCAGCACATCGCTGTCGGTGTCATAGGTGGTGAGTACCAGCACCCGCGCCCCCACACCGCGCTTCGCGAGCTCCTTGATGGCCGTGACCCCGTCCGTGCGAGGCATCCGCAGATCCATCAGGATCACGTCGGGCCGGAGCTTCTCGCCTGCCGCGATGGCCTCCGCGCCGTCACCGGCCTCGCCGAGCACCTCGAACCGCGGGTCGGCGCTAAACATGCCCCGCAACCCGTCCCGCACCACCGGATGATCGTCGACGATCAACAGCGTGATCATTGCGCACCGCCGGCCGGAATCGCGGGCACGCTCGCCGAGATCGCCGTGCCGCCCCCGGGCTCGGACTCGATCACCAGCCGCCCCGCCAGGCGCTGCACCCGTTGCCGCATCCCGGCGAGCCCGAATCCGCCGTCCCCGTTTCCGCTGGGGCGCTTGGCGCTGGGCTCGAACCCGATCCCGTCATCCCGCACATCCAGGGTCACCAGGTCCGCCATGTAGGACAGGGTGAGCCCGACCCGGCGGGCCTTCGCGTGTTTGGCCACATTGGTCAGTGCCTCCTGTGCGCTCCGCAGCAACGTCACCTCCACATCGGCGTGCATCGGCCGGGCATCGCCGGTGGTGGTCAGCACCGCGTCGATGTGGTTCACCTCCGACCAGCGCCGGGCCACGTCGCTGATCGCGTCCGGGAGCCGGGACTCCGCGAGCACCACCGACTCCACCGCGTGGACGGTGCGCCGTGCCTCGGTGAGGCTCTCGCGGGCCAGGTTCAACGCGTTCGTCACGTGCCGCCGCACCGCCGGCGGGTCGTCCGGCGTCTGCTCGGCGGCCTGCAACTGGGCGAGGATGCCGGCCAGGCCCTGCGCGAGCGTGTCGTGGATCTCCCGCGCCATCCGCTGCCGCTCGTCCAGCACTCCGGCCTCGCGGGCCTGGACCAGCAACTGGGCGTGCAGGCCGGCGTTCTCCTCCAGTGCCGCCTCGAGTTTGACGTTGGCTTCGTGCAACTCGGTGAGCGCCTGTTTCTGCTTGTCGTTGCGCCGTTCGGCCATCTCGCCGAAGTAGGAGAACGCCCCGGCCAGCAGCGTCACGATCACGCCGAGGCCCACCCAGGCCCACCACAGGTCGCCGGACTTGATGTTGGACCAGCCGCCGAGGTAGGACACCGACGCGACCGTCGCCGTGGCCGCGACACCCACGTACCGCCAGCGGCCCTTCAGGTACTCGAAGGCCATCGGGTAGCCCGCGAAGGTGACGAAGCCGTACCAGGGCTCGAGCGCCACGAGACCGAACGCCAGCCCGATGAAACCGGCGTAGAACAGCGCCATCAGCGAGGTGTTGCGGTGCCATTGCGGACGGAAGGTGTGGAACAACAGCAGCCAGACCGTCGTCGCGAGGGTGAGGCCGAGCACCGGCACGTAGGACACCGGCTCGTTCCACAGCGGCTGCAGCAGCGTGATGAGGGTGCCGACCGCCAGCAGGAAGTACGGGAGGACCTTGAACACCGTGGTCTCCCGCTGCTCCCAGCGGGCGTTCTCCGCGCGCAGCTCGGCCTCGATGCTCACGTTTACTCCCAGCGGAAGTACCGGGCGGCCACTCCGCCCGCGACGATCGTCCATCCCAACATAACGCCGATGTGGAGCAGCTGCGGCCAGTGCCCGGCGCTCGCGTCCTGCAGTGCCTGCACGCCCGCGCCCAGCGGCGTGAAGTCACTGATGTGCCGCAGCACGGCGGGCATGCCGGCACGCGGGATCCACAGGCCGCCGAAGAACAGGACCGGGAAGAACAGCAGTGTCCCGATCGCGCCGGCGCCCTTGCCGCTCGGCGCGAGCGAGGCGACGAGCAGGCCGAGCGAGAACATCGCCAGCGCGCACAGCACGTAGGCCAGCAGGTAGGCCGCCGGTTGCTGCGGCAGGTCCACGGAGAACGCCAGCCGGGCGATGGCCAGCACGACGATCATGACGCCGACGGACATCGCGGTGCACATCACGAGCTGGGCGCCGAGCATCACCGACGGCTTCACCGGGGTGGTGCGCATCCGGCGCAGGATGCCCTTCTCGCGGTAGGTGGCGAACTGCTGCGGCAGGCTGGACAGCGAGAACATGGCGATGGCCATCGCCACGATGATCGGCGCGTACAGATCGATCACCCGCAGGCCACCGAGTCCCGGGTCGGGATTCCGCATCGCGGGGACCGAGCCGAGGATGATCATCAGGATCGGCGGGAACGCGAGCGTGAAGAACACCGCGGTCGGTTCCCGGAAGAACAGTGTGGTCTCGGTGCGGGTGATTCGGGTCAACGCGGACATGGCGGAGAGCTCCTCAGTTGTGGATCGAGCGGCCGGTCAGTGCCACGAAGGCATCGTCGAGCGAGGTCTGCTCGACGCGCAGGTCGCCGGCGACGACCTGGTTGCGGGCGAGCACGGTGGTCACGGCGAGCAGCAGGTTGCCGGTGCCGGTGACGACGAGCTGGCTACCCGCCCGCTCGACGTGCGTGACCTCGGGCAGTGCGGCCAGCAGGGCGTGGTCCAGCGGCGCGGACGGCCGGAACCGGATCCGCTGCGTGTCGTCGACCTTGGCGACCAGCCCGGCGGGAGTGTCGACCGCGACGACGGCCCCGCTGTCGACGACGGCGAGTCGGTCGCAGAGCCGTTCCGCCTCCTCCATGAAGTGAGTGACCAGCAGGATCGTCACGCCCCGCGCGCGGATGCGCTCGATCAGATCCCAGGTGTCGCGCCGCGCCTGCGGGTCGAGGCCGGTGGTGAGCTCGTCGAGCACGGCCACCGCCGGGTTGCCGACCCGCGCGAGCGCGATCGACAGCCGCTGCTTCTGCCCGCCGGATAGCCGTCGGAACTGCGTGCCGAGTTTGTCCGTGAGGTTCAGGGTTTCGATCAGCTCGTGCCAGTCGGCGGGCTCGCGGTAGAACGAGCTGTACAGCTTCATCGCCTCGCCGACCGTGAGCTTGTCGGGCAGTTCGCTTTCCTGAAGCTGCGCGCCGAGCAACTCCCGCAGCTCACCGGTGTCGCGTTGCGGGTCGATACCGCAGACGCGCACCGCGCCGCCGTCGGGGGTGCGCAGCCCCTCGACGCACTCGACGGTCGTGGTCTTGCCTGCCCCGTTGGGCCCCAGGATGCCGAAGATCTCGCCCTGCTCGACGGCGAAGCTGACACCGTTCACTGCGGTGTGGTCGCCGTAGCGCTTGACGAGGTTGTCCACCTCGATGATTGCCATGCCACAACGATGCCGCCGGGGCGGGGCGCGCCGAATCGACTGCGCGGCCAGTGCTACCGGGGGCCGCGGCGGATGCGGGCATCAACCGATCGGTGGATGCCCGGGTCAGCCGCGGCGGCGGCGCTGGAGCCGGCATGGCCCGGACGGTTGAGCCTGGCTCCGCGGGGCTTAGCGATCGCTCGGTAGGAAGTATGCTGTTCGCGGTAGTCGTGACGAGCGGGGAGGTGCGGATGGCTGGGCGGAGCGGGGTAGCCCGCGCGAAGCCCGCGACCGGGGGCGACTGGCGCGACTTCGGGGCGCTCCAGCTGACCCCGATCCTGGAGGCCGCGCTGGAAGTGTTCCACGAGAACGGCTTCCACGGCGCGACGGTGCGCGACATCGCGCGCCGCGTCGGGCAGACCGTGCCTTCGCTGTACTACCACCACGAGAACAAGGAAGGCGTCTTCACGGCGCTGCTCGAAGTCGGCACCGGCGAGGTCGCCTGGCGGGTGCGCACCGCGGCCGCCGAGGCGCCCGGGCGTCCGGACCTGCAGTTCGTCAACGTCATCGAGGCCATCGTGCTGCACATGGTCCACCGCAAGCAGCTCGCGGCGCTGGACAGCGAGCTGCGCCACCTCTCGGCCGGCAACCGCCGGCGCTACGCCGCGCGGCGCAAAGAGGTCGAAAACGTCCTCCGCGACATCGTGGAGACGGGCACCCGCGAGGGAATCTTCACGCCGAAGGAGCCGGCCGAGACCGCGCGGGCGCTGCTGGGCATGTGCCAGGCCATCGGGCGCTGGTACCAGGAGGACGGGCCGCTGGGCCCCGAGCAGCTTGTCGAGCGCTATGTCGACATCGCGCTGATGACCGTGGGCCTGCGCCGCCGTCCCGGTGTGCGCCCACCTCGCCGCCGCAAACCGGGGTAGCGACTACTCGATGCCGCGAGTGCGCTCTCGTCGATGGCGTGGTTCGTCCACGCGTATGCGAGAGGGTCCGGCTTCGTGGTCACGCTCCGGCTTCGGCGCGGGCGATGTCGCGGCCGATGATCTCTTTCATGATCTCGGTGGTGCCGCCGTAGATGGTCTGGATGCGGGAGTCGACGAAGGCCTTGGCGACGGGGTATTCGAGCATGTAGCCGTAGCCGCCGTGGAGTTGCACGCACCGGTCGACGACCCGTTTCTGCAGCTCCGTCGCCCACCATTTGGCCTTGGCGGCATCGACGGCGCTGAGTGTGCCCTCGTTGAGCGCGATGACGGCGAGGTCGTGGTGGGCGCGGGTCACGTCGAGTTCGGTCGCCATCTCGGCGAGCTGGAAGCGGGTGTTCTGGAAATCCCCGATCGGCTGCCCGAAAGCTCGCCGCTGGAAGCAGTAGCGGCGGGTCTCGGCGAACACCGCCTCGGCGCTCGCGAGTGCGGCGGTGGCGATGGACAGGCGTTCGAGCGGGAGCCGTTCCATCAGGTGCACGAAGCCGCGGCCCTGCTGGCCGAGCAGGTTCGACGCGGGCACGCGCACGTTGTCGAAGAACAGTTCGGCGGTGTCCTGCGCGTGCAGGCCGACCTTGTCGAGCTTGCGGCCGCGGGTGAAGCCGGGGGTCCCGGTCTCGACCACGATGAGGCTGAACCCGCGCGAGCCCGCGTCCGGGTCGGTGCGGGCGACGACGATGACGAAATCGGCGCTGATGCCGCTGGTGATGAACGTCTTCTGCCCGTTGATAACCCACTCGTCGCCGTCGGGTTGCGCGGTGGTGCGCACGCCCTGCAGGTCGCTGCCTGCGCCGGGTTCGGTCATCGCGATGGCGCCGATGAGCTCGCCGGAGGCCATCCCGGGCAGCCAGCGCCGCTTCTGCTCCTCGGTGCCCAGGTCCTTGACGTAGGGCACGATGATGTTGTCCTGCAAGGAGAAGCTCGACACAAGTGCTGCCGCGCCGACCTTGAGGAGCTCCTCCAGCACGACGACCATGTAGCGGTAGTCCGGCTGACCGCCGCCGCCGTACTCCTCGGGGATGCCGAGCCCGATGAGGCCCTGCTTGCCGGCGGCGCGCCAGACCGGCCGGTCGATGAGGCGCTCGCGATCCCACCGCTCGATCTGGGGCTGCACCTCGCGGACGACGAACTCGCGCACGACCTCCCGGTAGGCGTCGTGATCGGGCGTGAACAGGCGTCGTTGCATCGGGGGCCTCCTCCAAGTTCTACCTAACGATCGCTAAGTTCCGGGCCGGATGTCAAGGCGCGGCCGACCGAGACCTGGATCACCAGAGTTCCTCGGTTAGCGGGTGGTCGGCCCGTCCGACGGGAGATCCTCAGCGGCCGGACTGGCCGTCGTCCACCTTGAGCACGGTCCCGGTGACGAACTCCGACGCGGGCGAGACGAGGTAGAGCAGCGACGTGTCGAGCTGGGCGGGTTCGCCGAGTCGCTTGCGCGGGAAGTTGCCGCTGGGGTCGCCGATCCGGGCGATCATGCCGTCCATCATCTCGGTCGAGAACGCGCCCGGCGCGATCGCGTTGACGTTGATCCCGTGCACCGCCCACTCCACCGCGAGCGTTTCGGTCATCCGGTTGATCGCCGCCTTGCTCGTCGAGTACAGCGCGGCCGCGTTGCCGTGATAGTCGAACGAGCCCATCGACGAGATGTTGACGATCCGGCCGCCGCGCTTCGCCTCGATGAGGCGCCGGGCGACCTCGCAGCACAGGACGAACGGACCGCGGATGTTCGTGTCGATCACCGCGTCGATCAGGTCGAGCGGCAGCTTGTGCGGCCGCCTGGCGTCGTTGATGCCCGCGTTGTTGACCAGCACGGTCACCAGGCCGGCCAGGGTCTCGACCTCGTCCAGCACCTGCGGCAGGCTGCGGGCGTCGGCGACGTCGAACGGAAGCGCCTCACACCGGCCGCCCGCGGCGGTGATCTCGGCGGCGACCTCCTTCAGCCGGCCGGCCCTGCGCCCGCCGATCACCACGCGCGCACCGGCGGCCGCCAGCACCGTGGCGAAGCGGCGCCCGAGCCCCGAACTCGCACCCGTGACGAGTGCGACCTCGTCGGACAAATCCACCGGCGCTGTCACAGACGCGTCTCCTCGTCTCTACCCGACCCGCTTCCGTCCCAGGATCATGCCGCCCGCGTTCGCCGCTCGTCAAAGGGGATCGGTGCGTGTCGGTGCTGCCGTGGGTGCGGAGCCTGAGGTGCTTGACTGCGTTCATGGCTGACACTTTTGGGGTCCCGCGGCCGGACAAAGTCACCTATTACGGTCAGGTGGCGGGATCGAGTGCCGGGCGGGGCTACAAGCAGCAGGTGCTGGCCGCGCTGGACCTGCGGCCTGGGCAGACGGTGCTGGATGTGGGGTGCGGTCCGGGAACCGATCTGGCGGACATGGCGGAGGCGGTGACGGAGTCGGGCTCGGTGATCGGCGTCGACGTCGAGGCGGCGATGGTCGAGGAGGCCGGCCGTCGGCTCGCGGACAGGCCGTGGGTCGAGGTACGTCTCGGCGATGCGCACGCCTTGCCGGTGCCCGATGCGAGCGTGGACCGCGCTCGCGCCGATCGGATGGTCCAGCATGTCGCCGATCCCGCCGGTGTGTTCGCCGAGTTCCGCCGGGTGCTGCGTCCCGGCGGTCTGGCGTGTGTCGCGGAGCCCGACTGGGACAGCCTGGTGATCGATCCGGGTGATGTCGAGACGAATCGGGCGTTCAACCGATTCGTGTGCTCCACCATGGTGCGCAACGCCACCGTGGGCCGGCAGCTGGCGCGACTGGCCCGCCACGCGCGCCTGGAGGTATGCGACGTGGTCACGGCCGCGCCGGTGTTTCGCGACTTCGCCCTTGCCGACAAGATCCTCGGCTTGAGTCGCAACACCGAGCGGGCTGTCCGAGCGGGTCAGCTGGACCGTGCGGCGGGCGAGCGGTGGCTGGCCGAACTGTCGGCAGGCCCTTTCCTCGCGACGAGCGTGCTGTTCATGGCGGTGGTTCGTCGCCCCGGCTAGGGGACGCCTTGGACATCGGCGACGCCGCTGGGCTCGCCGAGTTTCGTGCACGACCGGCTTGCGGCGGCACTGATGGCCAGGTCCTTTTCGGACACGAGATCGAGTGGGGCTTGGGTGGGTGGTCGCGGTGATGCGTCGCGGCCCTGCGGGTGATCTTGACGCTGACGCCGACGCGTTAATCTAAAAGCACTAGAGGAATGGGCCGAACGATTCAATGGGAATCCTGCGGCGCGGGCGCCGCCAATGGTCCAGCCTAAATTCCTTGTCCTCCGCACGGCGCTACCGTGACAAGAATTTCGGCTGTGGGAAAGTTCTGTTCCGGATTGTGCAGGGGTGTGACAACAGAAGTCGCGAGTTTGTGCGCGAAACTGCTTCCCTCGGGTGCATTTGTATGGTTTGATCCTCGTCGTTGCGAGGGCCGTGCCGCGACCGCATCCGGTCGAGGACCCGCCTGTCGCGCTGCGAATACACGTATTTCAGCTAAGACGGGGCGGTACCTTGCGCGCATCAGTCGCGAACCGGGCCAGCGCGGGTGGCTGGTGGAGTGCTCTGACCAGTGCGTGGAGGCGCAGAAGGGCCCGGTCGAGCATCCGCACCCGCGTGCTGGCGATCGTGTTCATCCCGAGTGTCGCGCTGCTCGCCACCGGCGCGTCGGTCGCGGGCGTCCTCATCGACAACGGCCTCACCGCGCGTAACTTCGCTTCCTACCTGGGTCAGGCGACCCAGCTCGCGGTCAAGTTCGGCAGCGTCGTGCAGGCCGAGCGCACCGCCAGCCTGCGGGCACTCGGCGGTGACCGGCAGGCGCCCGCGGAACTGGTGTTACGCCGGGACGACACCAACGCCGCGCTGGGCACGATGACCGGGGCGGGCGGAACGTCCTCGAAGGCAGCCGGTATCAACCCGGAAGCACTCGCGGCGGCCAACGCGAAACTGGGTGAACTCGTCTCGCGACTGCCCGCGGTCAGGCAGAGCGTGGATGCCCGGCAGGCGAAAATCGCCGACGTCGACGACTTCTTCACCCAGCTCTCCAACTACGTCGTCACCGGCCTGCAGGGCGTCGCGCGCACGTCACCGGACTCGCGCACGGCCACGGAGGAGACCTTCGCGACCGACCTGTACGCGGTGACCGACCAGCAGGGGCGCATGGTCGGCCTCGCGGCGGCGGACCTCGCGACCGGCCCGCTCAACATCGCCGACCGGTTCCGCCACGCGCAGGTGCTGGGCGGTTATCGCAACATGCTGGCACTCTCGGTTCCGCGCTTCACCGACAGCGAGCGCGCGCGGTATGACGCACTGGTCGCCGGCCCGGACTGGCGGCTCGCGTCCGCGGGCGAGGACAGCGTGTCGCAGACGGGCGTGCTTCAGTCCGGCCTGACCGAATGGATCAACGCCGAGCAGCGCGTCTCCGACGAGTTGCTGGGCATCTGGGGCGACCACTACGCATACGCCGAGTCCCTCGCCGAGGACGTCGGCTCGCGACTGCTGTGGCAGTCGATCCTCGCCGGTATCGCCGTGCTCCTGCTCTCGGTCGGCGCGTTCTACGTAGCTCTGCGCCTCGCGAACGTGCTCGTCCGCCGGCTGCGCACGCTGCGCGACACGACGCTGGAACTGGCCAGGAAAACGCTGCCCTCGATGGTGCGCCGCCTCAACAACGGTGAGCCGGTCGACGTGGACGCCGAGATGACCGTGGTCGACGAGGGCGAGGACGAGATCGGGCAGGTCGCCGAGGCGTTCACCACCGCGCAGCGCACCGCGGTCGACGCCGCGGCGGCCGAGGCCAAGACCCGGGGCGGAATCAACCGGGTGTTCCTCGACATCGCACACCGCAGCCAGGTCGTGGTGCACCGGCAACTGGAGATCCTCGACGTCGCCGAGGCCAAGCAGAGCGATCCCGACCACCTCGAACTGCTGTTCAAGCTCGACCACCTGACCACCCGCGCCCGCCGCAACGCGGAGAACCTGCTGATTCTCGGTGGCGGCCAGCCCGGCCGGAAATGGCGTAAACCCGTTGACCTGGAAGAGATCGTGCGTAGCGCGATCTCCGAGACCGAGGGCTTCGAACGCGTCAGCGCGGTGCGCCTGCCCGAGGCACGCGTGCTGGGCGCCGCGGTCGCCGACCTCATGCACCTGCTCGCCGAACTGGTGGACAACGCGATCTCGTTCTCCCCACCGGACGCGCCGGTCACCGTGCGCGGCAACCTGGTCGGGAAGGGCGTCGTCGTCGAGGTCGAGGACCAGGGGCTCGGCATCGAGTTCGGCGAACGGGAGCGGCTCAACGAGACACTGCGCAACCCGCCGAACTTCCAGGAAATGGCACTGGCCGGTGAGCGGAACCTGGGCCTGTTCGTGATCGGCCAGCTGGCGAAGCGGCACGGGATCGGGGTCAGTCTGCTCGAATCGGCCTACGGCGGCATCAAGGCGATCGTGCTGGTCCCGTCGAAGGTGCTCGACGCCGACGCCGCCGGGTCGGCGCCCCCGGACGACGGCGAGGTCCAGGTGCCCCGCCGCCGGGGACGGCACCATCAGGAGCTCACATTCCTGCCCCAGGCCGCCGAGGATCCCGTGCCACGGCAGCCGGTCGCGACGACGACCGGCAGCGGGTCCTTCCCGCAGCCGCGCCAATGGCCCGCCGAGGAGCCGGCCAGCGAACCCCCGGCGCCCCGGATGTCCTTCAACGGCACCGGGGACAACGGAAACCCGGCGCCGCCGGAGATCCGGCAGCCGGCCTCCCGGTCGCGGGCGCCGTTGCCACGCCGCCGGCGCCAGGAAAATCTGGTGCCACAACTGCAGATGCAGGACCAGCCACAGGCACCACAGCAGAAGTCCGCGCAGGCACGTGAGGTGCGCCGGCAACGCACGCCGGAACAAGCGCGTAACGCGATGGCTTCCTTTCAACGAGGGACGCGACAGGCGCGCGGGAACCCGGGATCGCAGCACGGATGAACACGATTGGGTCGGCGATGAACGACGATGTGGTGGTCAAGGCCCAGGGCAGCGGGTTGAACTGGTTGCTCGACGACCTGGTCGGCAGGCTCGTGGGGGCGGAGCGCGCCGTGGTCCTCTCCGCCGACGGGCTGCTGCTCGGCCGCTCGGGTGCCCTGTCCCGCGAGGACGGCGAGCACCTCGCCGCCATGGCGTCCGCGTTCCGCAGCCTCGCCCGCGGGGTCAGCACCCAGTTCGACAAGGGTCTGGTGCACCAGACGGTCGTCGAGCTCGAGTACGGTTATCTGGTGGTGACCGAGGCCGGCGAGGGCGCCAGCATGGCACTGCTGGCGTCGGAGGACGCGGACCTCGGCATGGTGGCGTACGAGATGAACGTCATGGTCGGCAAGGTCGGCGACACGCTGACGGCCGCCCCACGGGTGCTGCCCTCCGAGCTGCGGGTTCCGCACACGCCATGAGGCACGACGACAGCGACTCATGGTTCGACGATGATCCCGGGCCGCTGGTCCGGCCGTTCGCGGTGACTCGCGGCCGTGCCGGGAAGGATTTGCACAGACTCGACATCATCACACTCGTCGTGGCGGTCCGGTCGGAGGCCGACGTCATGACGCTGGACCGGGAGTACGGAGAGATCCTGCGGATGTGCCAGCGGCGGCCGCTCTCGATCGCCGAGATCGCGGCCCATCTGAACCTGCTCGTGGCCGCGGTGAAGGTGCTGGTCAGCGATCTGATCCAGTCCGGCCACCTCATCTTCCGCTCGCCGCCCCCGCCTGCCGAGGGCCGGCCCGACATCCAGCTACTGCAGGCGGTGCTCGATGGTGTACGCAAACTCTGAGGCGCCGACGCCAGGGCTGACCGGCGTCCGGGCGGTCAAGCTGCTCATCGCCGGCGGCTTCGGGGTCGGCAAGACGACAATGGTCACGTCCGTCAGCGAGATTCCGCCGCTGCGGACGGAGGAAAGCCTGTCCGAGCTGTCCCAGGGGGTCGACGACCTGACGGGTGTCGAGGGCAAGACCACCACGACGGTCGCGCTGGACTTCGGCCGCATCACGATCAACTCGCAGGTCGTGCTGTACCTGTTCGGGACGCCCGGACAGGACCGGTTCTGGTTCATGTGGAAGGAACTGTCCATCGGTGCGCTGGGCGCGGTCGTGCTGGCCGACACCCGGCGGCTGGAGGACTGCTTCGGCGCCATTGACTTCTTCGAGTCGCGGAACATCCCGTTCGTCGTCGGCGTGAACTGCTTCGAGGGCGCCGACATCTACGACGCGGACGAGGTCCGGATGGCCCTCGACATCGACTCACACGTGCCCGTGCACTTGTGCGATGTCCGCGACCGCGAGTCGGCCAAGCAGGTGCTGGTGGGCCTGCTCGAACACGTCATGGCCGTCGCGATGGCGACATAGCGCGTCGTCGAAGCGTTGCGGCGGATCATGTCGTCTGTCGTGAGTGGACACTGCGCGGAAGTGGCCGTGGTGCAGTAGACTCCGGCCACTTCTGCACGGCGACAGCGGATGGAGGGTCATCGGTGGGACGCAGGCAACGGCGAGCGGGCGGTTCCGGTGGCGAGGTCGCGCGCCTGCTGCTGCGCGCGGCCGTGGGCGGCACGATGGTGGCGCACGGCGTCCGGCACGGCCGCACGCTCGACGGGACGGCCGGCTGGTTCGGCTCGCTCGGCTTCCGGCAGCCCCGGCTGCAGGCGCAGGCGAGCGCCGTCGTCGAAGCCGGGGCCGGCGCGGCCCTCATCGCGGGCATGGCCACGCCGCTCGCCGCCGCGGCGGTCGTCGGCACCCTGGGCGTGGCGGCGCACGTGGTGCACCGGCCCAACGGGTTCTTCATCACCGCCGAGGGCTGGGAGTACGTGATGAACCTGGGCACGGCCGCGGTCGCGCTGGCGGGCCTCGGCCCGGGCCGATGGAGCGTCGACCGGCTCGTCGGGGTGGACCGGCGTCTGCACGGCGCGAAGGCCGCGGCCGTCGCGGCGGCGCTCGGCCTTGGTGCCGCCGCCGCTCAGGTCGCCGTCTTCTACCGGCCCGAACCGCAGGCCTAGCACGTGGCCGACGTCACTGCCGTCCGCGGTGCCGGTCGACTGTAATCGAACCTGACGAGTGGCCCGCTCAGCGCGCAGGCAATGCCGCAGGTCGCCTGTAATGTGGATGCATGGAGGACACCGAATGACGCCACGACCCGGAGCGACCCTGGTCAGCACGACCGACGACACCGTCCTGCTCGTGGTGCGCTGGGGCGGCGCCGACGCCGAGGTCACCTGTGGTGGTGCGCCGATGGTCGAGGGCCGCGCCTCGGATGCGGGCGCGAGGCAGGCGGCCGATCCCGCGCAGCAGGACGGCACGCAGCTGGGCAAGCGCTACGCGAGCGACGACGGCGAGGTGGAACTGCTGTGCACGAAGGCGGGCACGGGCACCGTCGCCATCAACGGCACCCCGGTGAGCCTCAAGACCGCCAAGCCCCTGCCGGCTTCGGACTGAGCCATTCCCTGACCACTGACCACGGCCCAGCGGAGATCGAGAAGGCCCCCCGATGAATGTGACGATGTTGTTGGACATGGCCGCCGACGGTTTCGGCGACCGGATCGTGGCCGGTACGCGGGAGGAAGGCTTCACCGCCGGCCGGCTTCGTGAACTGGCCGCGGGCGGTGCCGCGCTGATCGCCGGATCCGGTGCCGACTCGGTGCTGTACCTCGCGGTGAACGGACCGGTGTTCCCGGTCGCGTTGTTCGCCGCCGCGCGCGCCGGCGTCCCGCTGGTGCCGGTGAACTACCGGCTGGGCGCCGAGCAGTTGCAGCACCTGATCGGCAACCACCCGAAGGCGCTGGTCATCGCCGACGAGGGGCAGACCGCGGCGATCGAAGCCGCCGGGCTGGCGGCCCGCACGCCGGACGCCTTCCTAGCCGACGTCGCCGCGGCCGACGCGGCCCAGGCGCCGGAACCGCCGCTGGACGCGGAGGCGGCCGCGGTGATCATCTACACCTCGGGCACCACCTCGGCCCCCAAGGGTGTGCTGCTGCGCCACGCCAACCTGACCTCGTACGTGCTGGGCACGGTGGAGTTCGCCTCGGCGGACGACGATGACGCGGCCCTGATGAGCGTGCCGCCGTACCACATCGCGGCGGTGTCCAACACCCTGACGAACCTGTACTCGGGGCGCCGGGTCGTGGTGCTCGAGTCGTTCACCCCGCGCGCGTGGATCGACGTGGTGCGCGACCAGCGCATCACCAACGCGATGGTCGTGCCGACGATGCTGGCCCGGATCATGGACGAGCCCGGTCTGGACCGGTCGGTGCCCAGCCTGCAGTCGCTCGCCTACGGTGGGGCCGCGATGCCGCGGCGGATCATCGAGCAGGCGCTGAAGGAATGGCCGCACGTCGGGTTCGTCAACGCCTACGGGCTGACCGAGACCAGTTCCACGATCACTGTGCTGGGGCCGGAAGAGCACCGCGAGGCCGAGAGGTCTTCAGACGACGCGGTCCGGGCGCGGTTGTCCTCCGCCGGGCGCGCGGTGCCGGGTATCGAGATCGAGATCCGCGACGAGGACGGCAACCCGGTCGGGGCCGGTGTAGCGGGCCGGATCTGGGTGCGCGGCGAGCAGGTGTCCACGGAGTACGCGGGCAAGGGGTCCTCGGTCGATGCCGAGGGCTGGTTCGACACCCGGGACCAGGGGCGCATGGACGCCGACGGGTACCTGTTCATCGAGGGCCGCGTGGACGACACGATCATCCGCGGCGCGGAGAACATCGCCCCCGCGGAGATCGAGGATGTCCTGCTGCGCAACGAGGACATCGCCGACGCGGTGGTCGTCGGGGTGCCGGACGAGGAGTGGGGCCAGCGGATCGAGGCCGTCGTCGTCGCCAGGCAGGGCGTCGTGCTCGACGCGGACGCCCTCGAAGCCCTGCGCCAGAACGTGCGCAGCACGTTGCGCGGCTCGAAGACCCCGGACCGCATCGTGGCCTGGCCGGAACTACCCCGGACGCCCACCGGCAAGCTCCTCCGCCGCGACGTGCTGTCCCGGCTCGGCAAGGACTAGGCGTCCGCCGCCGGATCCCGCCGCTGCGGCGCGGGGGCCGAAGGTGGCCTTCGGCGCCTATGTGGCATCCAAGGCCACCTTCGGCGCCCAGCGGGCCGGAGTAAGCCGGAGTAAGCGGAGCGGAATCGTACGACACCAGGCGTCGGCCACCGGATCGCGCCGAAGGCGGCGCGGATCCACAGTGGACGGTGTCAGGCGGGCTGGGAGACGGGCTCGGCGCGCTGGATCCGCACGGGCTCGGTGGCATCGGATCGCAGCCACGTCAGGATGCCCTGGTCGGCGAGGTACTGCAGGTGCGCGGTCGTCTCGGCGATGGCGCCGAAGCGCATCCGGCCGATCTCGGCCCACGGGCGGGACCACGTCAGATGCCGCGCGACCTGCCACGGGGTGGGGTCGCCGAACTCCGTCACGACGCTGATGATCTCCATGCAGCGCTTGTCGTGGTGCTCACGCAGTGCCCTGCTGCGCGAGGCCAGCCCCCGGAAGCGGTACTCGTGGGCGGGCAGCGCGTCGTGGTCGTCGTAGCCGGCCGTGCGGTCCAGCGAATCGAGGAACCGGGCCAGCGGCTGGCCCGTGGAATTGGGGTAGAGCGCGATGTTCGGGGTGATCCGGGGCAGCACGTGGTCGCCGGTGAGCAGCACGCGCGCGTCCGGTTCCTGCAGGCACAGATGCCCCGGCGTGTGCCCGGGCGTCCAGACCGCGCGCAACCGCCGGCCCTTCACCGGCGCCAGGTCGCCGTCCTCGAGCAGGACGTCGGCCGGCGGCATCTCCAGCATCTGCTTGCGTCCTTCGAAGGACGCCGTCATCTCCGCCCGCTCGGCGTCCGAGGCGCCGAAGCGTCGCATCCAGTCCTGGGCCGCGGCCCGTGGATCGGTGTGTTCGTGCCGGCCCTGGCGCTGCGGCAGGGTGTCCTGCTCGGCGGGGTGCATGGCGATCCAGGCGCCGGACTTCTCGCGCAGCCGGCCGGACATCCCGTGATGGTCGGGATGCACGTGGGTGGCGATGATGCCGGTGACGTCGCCGACCGCGGCGCCCGCGGCGGTGAGGCCGGCGAGCAGCGCCTCCCAGCCTTCGTCGGTGTCCCAGCCGGGGTCCACGACGACCAGGCCGTCGTCGGCGGTGACGAGGTAGGACAGGGTGTAGCGCAGGGGGTTGTCCGGGATCGGCACCGGCACGGACCAGAGTCCGTGCCCGAGGGACTCGACCGGCGGCAGGGTGCGTTCGAGCCACGCCTGCCGTTGTGCGGTGCCGAGTACCTCGATGCCGGTGGGTTCCACGCGGTGCCCCTTCCAGGCTTACTGAACCTGCTTCGTACAGTAATTTGGGTTCATTTTAGCCGGATATTGTTCAGCAATGGTGGTGGTGTGGCGCATTTGGCAAGCTGTCGGCATGACGACCGCCAGCTCGCTTGACACCACGCATCCCGGGCGTCCGCGTGACCCGGAGGTGGATCGCCGGGTCCTCGCCGCGGCCGCCGAGGTGTTCGGTGAGGACGGCTGGGGCAAGTTCACCGTGGACGCGGTGGCCCGCCGTGCCGGTGTCGGCAAGGCGTCGATCTACCTGCGGTGGCCCAACAAGAAGGCGCTGCTGACCAGCGCGCTCGAAGCGCGGATCACGCGCCTGACCGACATCGACACCGGCACCGTCCGGGACGACCTGGTGCGGCTCGCCGAGCAGATCCTGACGTCGTATCTCGGCGACTCCGGCCCGGCCACCATGCGCCTGATGATCGAGGCCGGCCGGGTCCCCGGCGTCGCCGACTACGTGGCGGAGTTGCGAAAGTCACAGATCCTGGCGGCACGGGCCATCGTGCGCCGGGGCATCGAGCGCGGCGAGCTGCGTCAGGAGACCAGCGTCACCCTGCTGCTCGACGCGATCTGCGGTGCCTGCCTCAACCACGCGCTCACCACGCCGGAACGCCTGCGCAGGAAGGCATGCGCGAAGATCGGCGGCTACGCCGCAGAGCTGGTGGATTTCGTGCTCGAATCCGTGCAGCCCCCCGACTGTGCCGGTCATCGCCGATCCGGCCGGCCGTCACGGGCGGTCGAGACGTAGGCGGCTTCCGGCCGGGTTTGGCGACCGGTCAGTGCCACCAGGCGGGCAGCGCGTCGAGGTGCCGGGTCAGCCGGTGGCGCGCCAGGCCCCGGTCTCCGGCCAGGATCGCGTCGACCAGGGCGGAATGCGCTTTCTCCACCGCGGCCGCCGCCTCCGGGGGCGGCAGGGCGGTGGCCCCGGTCATCCCGCTGCCGTGCCGGCGCCACAGACTCGTGATGGTACGGAGAAAGTAGGTGAGCACAGGGTTGCCGTGCAGATCGGCGAGCGCGAGATGCAGGTCGTGCACCATCCGCTCGAGCTCGCCCTCCGGGGTGCCGGGCTTGACGGTCAGGGTCCCGCGAAGCCGCTCTCGCGTGGCGGGCTGCTCCGCCGTGTCGATCGCCGTGTCGATACAGCCGAGCTCGAGCGCCTTGCGCACGGTCAGCAGGTCGTGGGCGGTGGAGCCGCGGTAGTCGAGGTAGAGGGCCATCGCCTCGACGCCGGGGCTGGGGTCCGGCTCAGTGACGACGAGACCGCCGCCCTGGCCGCGCCGCATCCGGGCCACCGAGTGGTGCTCCAGCAACCGGACCGCCTCACGCAGCGCCGACCGGCTCACCTCGTAGCGTTCCTGTAGTTCGCCTTCGGACCCCACCACATCGCCGATCCGCCAGCCGCCGGTGATGATGTCCTCCCGCATCTCCTCGGCGATGACCTCGGCGAGCTTGCGGCCGTCGGCGGTCGCGGTGCCGGGCCGGGTCGTGGCGCGCCGGGAGGCGATGCGGCGCTGTGTGCCGCTGAACCACTGGGACATGGCCTCGAGATGCGCGGCCATGTAGTGCTGCGCGGTCGCGGCATCACCCCCGATGACCGCGTCGACGATCGCGCGGTGGGTGGACTCGACCTGGGCGAGCGTCGCGGTCCGCTCGGCCTTGCTGGTCCGGCGCCACCTCGCGTACCGCTCGGTGAGCCGGACGAGGACTTCGACGAACAGTTGCAGAGCGGGGTTGCCGCTCAGTTCGGCGAGCTTGACGTGCAGGTCCCGGTGCGCCGGGGCGGTGGTGGACCCGGTGGCCGGCGTGTTGACGGGCTCGTCGACCGCCGCCCGCAGCGCCACGATGCCCTCTTCGGTGATGTTCTCCGCCGCGGCGAACGCGACGATCGGTTCCAGCAGCAACCGGACACCCAGCAGATCGGCGACCGTGCTGCCGGCGAACTCGAGGTAGACGACCGCGGCGGTGACGGCCGCGGCGGCGTCGGGTTCCTTGATCACGAGGCCGCCCGAGGGGCCTCGGCGCATGACGGCGACGTGGTGGTGCTCCACGAGCCGGATCGCTTCCCGGAAAACGGCCCGGCTGATGCCGTACCGCGCGATCAGATCCGACTCGGAACCGAAGACCGAGCCCACGGGCCAGCCGGCGGCCACGATGTCGTCCTCGATCGCCCGCGCGACGGACGACGCCAGCTTCTCCTCGCGGCCGTGGTCGGACGTGCGCACCCCGGTCGGTGCGGGGACAGCCGCAGATGTCACCATTCGTTCTCCCAGCGTCGCGCGATTTCCGCTCAGGATACCGTTGCGGGGCAGCGACTTCCGGTTGGACGTGGCTAGCGCCGCGCGGCCCACGGCGACCACGGCCGCGCGTCAGCGCCGCCGGCCTCGACGAGCCCGGCGTGGGTGCCGGTCTCGATCACCCAGGCCCGCACGAGCACGACGATCCGGTCCGCGCGTGCGGCGTGGGTGAGCCGGTGCGCGACGATCAGCGCGGTGCGCCGGGCCAGCACGATCTGCTGAGCCTGGCCGGGCGCGGGCCGGTGCCCCGACCGAGCACTGTGGACAGTCCATCGGGGAGGGTGGCGACCCGTTCCGCGGCCCCGGCCGTCGCGGCGATCGTGGACTCGTTGCCCACCGGGACCCGCCGCGACGACATCGGGGTGCGCTGGGTACCGGGCGGGTCGCCCGCCGGCCCGGATTCGGCGGTGTGCGCGATCTGCGCCGCTGGGCACTCGACGAACTCGGCGTCGCGCGCGAGGATCTGCATGCGGCCGCATACTGGAAGGCCGGTCTGGACAGCACCGCGGTGGACGCGGTGCACCTCGACCGGTACGGCAAGGAGGTCGAGCGGGGCGCCGACGTGTCCGATCCGGACACTCGGGAACGCGTCGAGCTCGGCAGCCGAGGGGAACCGCCCCCGCCGTACCGCGTCGAAGCTTCCGGGGGAAGTGACAGGGAGGGGCCGGCGGTGCGGAACAGGTTCGGGTGGGGCGCGGCGGCGGTACTCGCGCTGGTGCTGACGGGGTGCACGCAGACGACGAGCGGGCAGCCGCTGCCCGCCGCGCCCTCGGCCGGCGGCCCCAGCGGCACGAAGGCGGCCACGACTTCGGCGGCCCCGGCGTCCTCGTCGCCGCCGTCCACGGACGGGATCAGGGCGACGATCGCGACGATGACCGTGACGCTCCCGGCCGGCGTCCGGTACGCGGGGGAGTCCAGCGAGCCCGGCTACGAAGGCTGCCTGCAGTCGGCGTCCTACGCGTGCGAGGGCAAGATCCTGGATCTCCGCGCGGCCGCCGACCAGGGGATGATCAACCTGCCGAGCGCGAAGCGCCAGTTCGGCTGGTACCCGGGCACCGACGTGCCGACGTGCATCGGCCCGGCCTCGAACCCCGGCGAGGCCTCCGAGGCGACGGGGAGCGCGCTGCTGGAGAGCGGGTTCGCGCAGGTGGGAACCAAGACGGCGGAGTACGCGCGGTTCCAGGAGACCTGCGAGCAGAAGACGGAGAACAACCAGGTGCGGATGTGGTGGCTGCCGCTGAGCAAGATCCTCATCGTCGAGCACGCCTGCTACCCCGAGCTCGATGCGGCGTTCGACCGGATGGTCGCCTCAGCGACATTCGGTTGATCGCCGTCGCACCGTGAGTCTTGACAACGTCGTCGTGTGGTAGGTCACACTTGCCGGGCGTGGCATCAAGGAGGCTTGCCCATGACCCGGCCCAACGGCTTCAGCTGTTTCTACTGCGCGCTGCCGGTTCTTTTCACCGGCGATCACCGCCATCCGGGGTATGTGGTGGTCGACCACGTGGGCCCCGCGCTCCCCATGATCGATTCGGAAGAGCTGCCCGATCTCCGTGTCCTGCATCGATTCTGCCGCTCTCGCGTGCGCACCGCGGGCTGCCGGCACTGCTCGTCGCTCACGCTTCGCCGTGCCTGGCTGGGCTGGGCGACCAGCGAGTTCGAGGCGTGCCGCGAGGACAAGCACTTCGGCATCCGGCACTATCCGCGGCTCGGACTGCGGCCCGCCCGGCTGCGGCGGCCGGAGCTTTACCTCAAGTACTGGCGGATCCGCAAGATGCGATGTGCCGCGCTGGCCTGTCGCTACTACGGAGGGTGCGGCGCACTTCACACTGACGCCGCGCCCGTTGTAACGTGATCCAGCTCGCAGACGTCACAGACAGCCGTCATTTGCGGAGGACACGTGCTGGTCCGGTTGATTCTCGGCCTCGTCATAACGGCCGCAGGCCTCGCCCTGGCTTTGCGGCGGGCGGCCTGGCTGGGCCGGCTGGTCAGATCCGGCCAGCCGCTCGAGGGCCGCACCGAGGACATGGGCAGGCGGCTGCAGGCCCAGCTCGTTGAGGTCTTCGGTCAGCGGAAGCTGCTCAAATGGTCGATCCCCGGCGCGGCGCACTTCTTCACGTTCTGGGGCTTCGTCATCCTCGCCACGGTCTACCTCGAGGCCTACGGCGCCCTGTTCGACGAGACGTTCAGCATCTGGTGGGTCGGGCACTGGGGTGTGCTCGGTTTCGCACAGGACTTCATCGCCGTCGCGGTGCTGGCCTCGCTGGTCGTGTTCACCGTGATCCGCATCCGCCAGGCCCCGGAGCGCAAGGCCAGGGCGTCCCGGTTCTTCGGATCGCATCTCGGCGGTGCCTGGCTGATCCTGTTCATGATCTTCAACGTGGTCTGGACGATGTTCCTGTTCCGCGGCTCGTCCTCGGCCGCGGGCACGTTCCCGTACTCCTCGGGTGCCTGGGTCTCGATCGGGATCGGCCACCTGCTGTCGCCGGTGGACCACAGCACGCTCGTGATCCTGGAGAATGTCGGGCTGCTGCTGCACATCGGCGTGATGCTGATCTTCCTGAACATCGTGCTCAACTCCAAGCACCTGCACATCTTCCTGGCGCCGCTGAACGTCACCACGAAGCGGATGCCGGACGCGCTCGGCCCGCTGCTGCCCATGGAGTCCGGCGGCAAGCCGATCGACTTCGAGGAAGCCGATGAGGACGCGATCTTCGGCCGCGGCAAGATCGAGGACTTCACCTGGAAGGGCATGCTCGACTTCACGACCTGCACCGAGTGTGGTCGCTGCCAGAGCCAGTGCCCCGCGTGGAACACCGGGAAACCGTTGTCTCCCAAGATGGTCATCATGGACCTGCGGGACGATCTGTTCGCCGAGGCGCCCTACCTGATCGGCGGCAAGGATCCCGCGAACCGTCCGGAGAAGCCGCTGGTCGGTACCAAGGACGAGGGCGGCGTGATCGATCCGGACGTCCTGTGGTCGTGCACCACCTGCGGGGCGTGTGTCGAGCAGTGCCCCGTGGACATCGAGCATGTCGACCACATCGTCGACATGCGGCGGCACCAGGTGCTGATCGAGTCCGCGTTCCCGACCGAACTCGGCACCTTGTTCCGCAACCTGGAGAACAAGGGCAATCCGTGGGGGCAGAACAACTCCGAGCGGCTCGACTGGGCCAAGGATCTCGACTTCGAGGTACCGGTCTGCGACGGGAACCTCGACGACGCGGTCGAGTACCTGTTCTGGGTCGGGTGTGCGGGCGCGTTCGACGACAACGCCCGCAAGACCGTTCGCGCCACCGCGGAACTGCTGCACATCGCCGGCGTGAGTTTCGCGGTGCTGGGCACCGGGGAGACCTGCACCGGTGACCCCGCACGCCGCTCCGGCAACGAGTTCCTGTTCCAGATGCTCGCGCAGGAGACGAAGGAGACGCTCAACGCGGTGTTCGAGGGCCGCGAGCCGGCCCGGCGCAAGATCGTCACGACGTGCCCGCACTGTCTCAACACGCTCGGCCGCGAGTACCCGCAACTCGAGGGGCACTACGAGGTCGTGCACCACACCCAGTTGCTGAACCGCTTGGTGCGGGACCGCAAACTGGTCCCGATAGCCCCGGTCGACGGCACCACGGTGAACGGCGTCGGCCCGGTCACCGGCCGGTCGCTCACCTATCACGACCCGTGTTATCTGGGGCGGCACAACAAGGTCTACGACCCGCCGCGCGAACTCGTGCAGGCCACCGGCGCCACCCTCACCGAGATGCCACGGCACGCGGAACGCTCCATGTGCTGCGGCGCGGGCGGTGCGCGGATGTGGATGGAAGAGAAGATCGGCAAGCGGATCAACCTGGAGCGCGTCGACGAGGCGATCGCCACCGAGGCGGGCACCGTCGTGACCGGATGTCCGTTCTGCAAGGTGATGCTCTCCGACGGGCTTGTCCAACGACAGAGCGAGAACCAGGCCGCGGACGTGACGATCCGGGACGTCGCGCAGGTGCTGCTGGAGTCCGTCACCCGGGGTGCCATGCCCCCGGAACCGGCTTCCGGCGCGGCGCCCGAGCCCTCACAGGCCGCGGGCTGAGGGATACGGCTCCGCCGACGTAACCGCCGGCCCACCGCACTTCCGTAGCCGCACCTCCGCGGTTGTTCCGGCGCCGCCTTGGTTCCGGTGCGGCCGCGGTTCTGGGCGCTGGCGCCGATGGCGCTGCCGCACGCTTGCGTGGCCGCGCGCATCGCTGCATCCCGCGCGCCAGTCTCCGGCGCGGCCGCGGTTCCGGTGCGGCCGCGGTTCTGGGCGCCGGCGCGGCGCTGGCGCCGATGGCGCTGCCGCACGCGTGCGTGGCCGCGCGCATCGCTGCACCCCGTGCCAGCCTCCGGTGCGGCCGCGGTTTCGTGCGCTCGCGCCGATGCGTCGCGGCTGCCGCCGGTGGCGCTGCCGCGCGCTCGTGCTGCTGTGCGCGCATCGCTGCACCCCGCACGCCGGTCCCCGGTGCGGGCGCAGTTCCGGGCGCTCGCCCCGATGCGTCGCGGCGCAGG
>DASZUO010000088.1:0-13337 GCA_035547575.1 Amycolatopsis sp.
TGCGGGCGCCGCCACGAACGCGCCGGTTAGGCATGGCGCTGATGATTCGGACCTGCGAGCAGTCCTCATGCGGGTTCCCTCCCGAAGAGCGTGCGGGCCTCACCGGCGGTCACGACGGAGCCGGTGACCAGCACCCCGCCGCCCGCGAGCGGCTCGTCGGCGTCGCCGGCCTCCTCGACCAGCGCGACCGCGGTCTCCACCGCCGCGTCCAGCGCCTGCTCGGCGACCACGCGGTCCTCGCCGAAGATGGACAGCGCCAGGTCGTTGAGCTCGGTGAGCGGCATCGTGCGCGGCGAGGAGTTGGTGGTGACGACGATGTCCGACACGACCGGTTCGAGCGCCTCCAGGATGCCGCGCGCGTCCTTGTCGGCCATCACGCCGACGACGGCGACGAGCTTGCGGAACGCGAACTCCTCGCTGATCGCCGCGGCCAGCGCCCGCGCGCCGTGCGGGTTGTGCGCGGCGTCCAGCAGCACCGTCGGTGCCGCCCGGACACGTTCGAGCCTGCCCGGCGTCTCCACCTCGGCGAACGCCTCGCGCACGGCGTCGATCACCAGCTGGCGGTCCTTGCCCGCACCGAAGAACGCCTCGACCGCGGCGAGCGCGAGCGCCGCGTTGTTCGCCTGGTGCACGCCGTGCAGCGGCAGGAAGATCTCGTCGTACACGCCGCCGAGGCCCTGCAGGCTCAGCAGCTGCCCGCCCACGGCGATCTCGCGCCGCAGCACGCCGAACTCGCTGCCCGCGCGGGCGACGGTGGCGTCCACCTCGACGGCGCGTTCCAGCAGCACCCGCTGCACCTCGGGCTCCTGCTCGGCGATGACCGCGACGCTGCCGGGCTTGATGATGCCCGCCTTCTCGCCCGCGATCTTGGTGATGTCGCTGCCGAGGTAGTCGACGTGGTCGACCGCGATCGGCGTGATCACGGCGACCTGCCCGTCGGCGACGTTGGTCGCGTCCCACCGGCCGCCGAGACCCACCTCGACGACCGCGATCTCGACCGGCGCATCCGCGAAGGCCGCGAACGCCATGCCCGTGAGCACCTCGAACTTGCTCATGGGCGGGCCGCCCGTGCCGTCGACCATCGCGATGTACGGCTCGATGTCGTGGTAGACGGACACGTACTTCGACGGCGGGACCGGCGTGCCGTCGATCGCGATGCGCTCGGTGACCAGCTGCAGGTGGGGGCTCGTGTAGCGGCCGGTGCGCAGGCCCATCCGGGTCAGCAGCGCGTCGATCATGCGGACGGTGGAGCCCTTGCCGTTGGTGCCGGCCACGTGGATCACGGGATAGGTCTTCTGCGGGTCGCCCAGCACGGTGGCCAGCGCCGCGATCCGCTCCAGCGACGGATCGATCTTGGTCTCCGGCCAGCGCTGGTTCAGCTGCGCCTCGACCCGCAGCAGCTCCTGCCGGGCCTGGCGTTCGACCGTCTCGACGTCGACGGTCTCGACGTCGTCGGGGTCGTCCGGCAGCGGTCCGGCCACGAAGTTGTCGCCGCTGGACAGCTCGGCGGGGAAGTCCTCGTCCACCTGACCGAGTCTACGGACGTGTCCGTTCTGGCAGGTTGCGGCCCATGCCGTTCGACGTCGGCCGCGGGACCGGCATCGATTACGGTGACCGTCGTGGATGCGATGCGGCTCGGGGCGTTTGTGGAGACCTACGTCGGCAGTGGTTCGCCGGTGGCGGTCAAGGATCTGATCGACGTGCGCGGGCAGCGGGTCCGCAACGGGACACCAGGGCTGGGGCACCGCGACGCGACTGGGGACGCCGCGTGCTGGGCGCCGTTGCGGGCCGCCGGGTACTTCGTGATGGGCCGCACGACCCTGCCGGAACTGGCGTGGTCGGTGCGCACCCCGGGCTGCCGCAACCCGTGGAACCCGAACCGGGACGCGGGAGGGTCGAGCGGCGGGTCCGCGGTCGCCGTGGCCACCGGGGCGGCGCCGGTCGCGCTCGGCACCGACACCGGCGGCTCGATCCGGGTCCCGGCGGCACTGTGCGGCGTCGCCGGCCTGCGGCCGACCCACGGCAGCATCCCGATGGACGGCATCACGCCGCACACGCCGTCGATGGACACCGTCGGCCCGCTCGCGTCGACAGCGCGCGAATGCCTGCGCATCCACGAACTGATGAATGGCACGGCCGAACCCGCACCGCCCGGGGTGGCGGGCCTGCGCGTCGGTTGGCCGTCCGCCTTGTGGGGCGGCAAGATCGATCCCGGTGTGCTGGCGCTGGTCGAGGAGGCCGCGCAGACACTGCGGGACGCCGGCGCCCAGATCGTCGACCTCGAGCTGCCGTTCACGCGCATCCACGCCCGCGGCGCCGGGTACACGACGATGCTCTACGAATCGGCCCAGCTCTGGTGGGACGCCTGGCAGCGGCAGCCCGACGGGCTGACCGGCCGCGCAGCCGCCATGCTGCGGCAGGGATCGCAGGTGTCCACTTCGGACTACGAGAAGGCGCGCGAGCAGGCGGCCGGAGTGCGGGACGAGGTGGACGCGGCGTTCGGTGAGGTGCACGCGTTGCTGATGCCGACGGTACCGGTCACCGCCGCGCCGGTGGATGCGGCGACGGTCCGGGTGGGCGACCGGGACGAGGACATCGAGAGCGCGTACTACCGGCTCACGGCGCTCGCGGCGGTCAGCGGGCATCCGGCCCTGTCGGTGCCGGCGGGCCTGTCCGACGGGCTGCCTGCCGGCGCCCAGATCGTCGGGCCACGCGGGCACGAGGCGCTGGTCTGCCTGCTTGGCGAGATCATCGAAAGTGGGCCGTCCGCACGGGATCTCGCCCGCCGTCGCCACACCACCGGGTGAACTCGGCGGGACGCCACTCGAACGGCGGCGCCCACCGGCCCGGCGTGCGACTAGGAATTAGCCATGCGCGCTCGCCGGAGCCTCATCGTCGCCGTTCTCACCCTGTGCACCGCGCTCACCCCGGCGCTGACGGCGTCCGCCGCCGGGCCGCGGGTCGACTACGTCGCACTGGGTGATTCCTACACCGCCGGACCGTTGATCCCCTTGCCACGGCTGGATCCGCTGGGCTGCTTACGATCCACGTCGAACTACCCGGCGCAGCTCGCGGTGCGGCTGAAGGCCCGGTCCTACACCGATGTCAGCTGCAGCGGCGCGGACACCACGAACATGACCGCGCCGCAGACCGTGCCGCTCGGGGTGAACCCGCCACAGCTCGACGCGCTGCGCGCGAGCACCGACCTCGTCACGCTCGGCATCGGCGGCAACGACTACGGCGTGTTCGGCAGCATCGTCGGCACGTGCCCGGGACTGCGGGACAGCGACCCGACCGGCAACCCGTGCCAGCGTCACTTCACGGTCGACGGCGTCGACACGCTCAAGGCCGCGATCGCCCGGACGAAGGACAACATCACGGCCGTGCTGTCGGAGATCCACGCCCGTGCCGCGCACGCGCGGGTGCTCGCGATCGGCTACCCGCGGATCGCGCCGCCGTCCGGCACCTGCCCTGCCATCCTGCCGTTCGCCGACGGCGACTACCCATGGCTGAACAGTGTCGAGGAGGCGCTCAACGACGCGGTCGCCGGTGCCGTCACCGCCGACGGCAAATCGTCCTATGTGGACACTTTCGCGCCGTCGCTGGCCCACGACGCGTGCGCCGCGCAGCCGTGGATCAACGGCAAGGACACCAAGCCCTACGCCGCGGCCTACCACCCGTTGCCGAGCGGGATGACCGGCGTCGCGGGCATCATCGCCGCGGATCTGAGTGCGGCGAGCCGGTAGACGGGGTCGGGGCCGCCGTGGCCCTGGCCGATCCCGGTGAACCGCGTCTCGCCCGCCGGCGTCAGGCCGTGGCGCTGGGCCTGGCCGGCCACGATGTCGAACCGGTCGCTCGCGGAACGGCCGGGAACGCCCGCGTTCTTGTCGACAGTCGTGACCAGCACGCCGCCGGGCCGCAGCACGCGTGCCGCCTCCGCGATGGCGGGACCGGTTTCGGGAAGCAGGTGCAGCAACCAGATCATCACGACGGCGTCGAGACTCCCGGCGCGGAACGGCAACGCCGTGGCGTCGCCGCGGACGACGCGACCGGGCAGGCGGCGCGCGGCGACTGCGAGCATCCCGTGGGACCGGTCGGTGCCGTAGACGGTGCGGCCAGGGCGGACCAGCCGCGCGGTCACGATGCCGGTGCCGCACGCGACATCCAGCACGCCGCGGGTGGCTGCGGGGAGCATCCGTTCGATCGCGTCGGCGGCGGCCCGCGCACGGGCCTCGCCGCCACGCGTCTCGTCGTAGCGCGGGGCCTCGGCGTCGTAGTCCAGCACGCCCTTCAGCCTCGCACGCGTAACAATCCGGCCGTAGCAACGATCTTGAAGCGTGGACGACGACGGGATCGAGGATCACCCGGACCTGCTGGACCCGGACTGGCAGCGGCACGCCGAGAAAGAGGCGTGGATCGACCTGCGCAAAGCGCGGCGCCGCACCAAGCGGGGAAAGCGCATTGTGGTCCCGCTCACCGTCCTGGTCGTCCTGGCCGGCGCGGGGTACGGCGTCTACCGCTGGGGCAAGACGACCTCCGATCAGTACACCGGCGACAAGCCCGCCGTGGCCGCCCCGACGACGACGGCACCCAGTGACCTCCCGATGTGGGGTCACGTGGACCTGACGCACCCGTTCAACGACACGCCCGCGCAGGCCTGGGCCGAGGGAATCGCCGGGCTCACGACTCCGCCGCCGGGCAAGGTAGGCGCCTTCGGCGCGCAGCAGACCGCCGCCGCGATCGAGCAGGTCAAGCAGGCGATCTCCGCGGCCGCGCTGGACCCGGTGACGCTGGTCGACCATCGGCCGGACAGATACCTGTCGCTCTTCGCGCCCGACGACCGCGACCAGATGCGCGCGGACCTGACCTCCCCGGATGCCACACGCGCGGCGCGCTGGGTGGACCTCGTGGCCGGCGGCTACCACCTGCTCCCCGTCGCACCCCGGATGAACGGGAACATCACGCTCAAGCCCGGCGCGGCGGGGGAACTGGTAGTGCACGTCACCTACGTGGCGGCCTATGCCTTCGACCCCGGTGACACCCCGGTCAGCGGGCCTGCCGATCTCGTGGCGTTCCAGCGCGAGGACGACGACTACGTGCTTCGCACGTCGCCGCCCTTCTCGAAGAGCAGTGCGGGCCTGTGGCGGGACAGTTCGTCCGGCTACGACTACTCGGTGGCCTGCGACGCCGCCAACAAGGGCTACCTGGCTCCGTTGTTCAGCAACCGCTACGGCGGTACGGACACGACAACCGCTATCGAGCCCGGCATGTTCGACCCGGACCAGCCTCCGCCCACCGGCCCTGGCAACTGCTGAAGCACCTCGAATAGCACAGTCCAGGCTCCTCAGTTTAGACTGTGTATATGACTCGCGTTCCGAATGAGGTCGCACAGCTCGCCGGCGGGCTGCGCGGCGTGATCGGACAGCTGCATCGCCGGTTGCGCCAGGTGGACAACGCCGAGGTGCTCACCCCGTCGCAGTCCGCCGTGCTGGCCCGGTTGCGCCGCGAAGGCCCGCAGACCCAGGCGCAACTCGCCGCCGGCGAGCACGTGCGCCAGCAGTCGATGGCCGCCACGCTGGGCGCGCTCGACGAACTCGGCTACCTCGAGCGCACGCGCGACCCGCGGGACGGGCGGCGCGTGGTGATCGCGCTGTCCGACCTCGGCGAGAAGACCGTGCGCGGCGTGCACCAGCACCGCGAGGAATGGCTCGCGCGGATGCTGGCCACCCTGACCGCGGAGGAACGCGAAACCGTCGCCAGGGCGCTGCCGGTACTCGAGCGCATGGCCCAGCAGTAGGAGCGTGAGAATCACGGGGCAGCAAGTCGAGACCCGAGTCCCAGCCACTTTCGGCGCACGCCTGGTCAGCCCACTGGTGGCCAGCGCGGTCCTCAACCCGATCAACTCCACGCTGATCGCCGTCGCGCTGGTGCCGATCGGCCACACGTTCGGCGCGGGCCCGGAGCAGACGGCGTGGCTGCTCACGTCGCTGTACCTGGCCACCGCCGTCGGTCAGCCGGTCGTCGGGCTGTTCGTGGACCGGTTCGGGGCGCGGCGCGTCCTGCTCGCCGGAGCGACGATCGTGATGCTGGCGGGGATCGGCGGCCTGCTCGCGTTCTCGCTGGGCTGGCTCATCGCGGTGCGCGTCGTGCTGGGGATCGGGACGTGTGCGGGCTTCCCCGCGGCGATGGCGGTGCTCCGCAGGCGCGCCGACGCGGCCGGGCAGGGCGTGCCGAGCCGGATCCTGTCAGTGCTCGCCATGTCGTCGCAGACCGTGATGGTGATCGGCCCGACGCTCGGCGGCGCGCTGATCGGCCTGTTCGGCTGGACGGCGATCTTCGCCGTGAACATCCCGCTGGCCGCGGTCGCGTTGCTGCTCGCGCTGTTCTGGGTGCCCCCCGACGACAAGACGACGCTGGTCCGCGAGCGCATCGACGTGCCGGGTATCGCGTTGTTCTCCACGACCTTGCTGGCGGTCCTGCTGTTCGTGATGGACCCGGCGGTGGACGATCTGTATCTGCTCGCCGTCGCCGTCGTGCTGGGCGCCGTGTTCACGGCGGTCGAACTGCGTGCCCGCAAGCCCTTCATCGACCTGCGGATGCTCGCGGCGAACGCGCCGCTGTTGCGCACCTACTTGCGGCAGGCGCTCGCGTTCCTCATCGTGTACTCGATCATGTTCGGCTATGTGCAGTGGCTCGAGTCGGCGCGCGGCCTGTCCGAGTCGAGCGCGGGCGCGCTGCTGCTGCCGATGTCGGCGGTCGCGGTGTTCGCCGCGGCGGCGGCGGGCAAGCCGACCGGGATCCGGGTCCGGCTGATCGTCAACTCGCTCGCCCTGCTCGCCGGCTCGGTGCTGCTGCTGTTCATCGATACCGGCACCTGGTTCGTGGCGCTCGTCGGGCTCGCCGCGGTGTTCGGGCTGGGCCAGGGACTGACGAGTGTGACCAATCAGACCGCGCTCTACGGCCAGGTTCCCGCCGACGTGATGGGCACGGCAAGCGGCCTGTTCCGCACCGCGCAATATCTGGGTGCGATCGCCGCATCCACGCTGATTGCGCTGTGTTTCGGGCCACACGTGTCCTCAGGCGGCCTGCACCACCTCGGCATCGCGCTGGTCGTGATCGGCGTGCTCCTGCTCGCGGTGACGGTGTTCGACCGCACCCTGGGCCGGGCTCGCGCGGAAACGAGCCGCGTCGCAAGATAACCGGGTGACACGCAACGCGCCTTCCGGCGACATCGACGAGTCCCGGCTCGAAGTCCACCCGCCCAAGCAGTGGGCGGCGGGCATTCCGGGCGTGGCCGTCTCGCTGGCGCGGGGCGTCGAGCAGATGGGCGCCGGCCGCACGGTCCGCACGCTGCGCCTGCTCAACCAGCGCGACGGATTCGACTGCCCTGGCTGCGCCTGGCCCGAGCCGCAGACGGCGGACGGCGAGCACCGCAAGATGGCCGAGTTCTGCGAGAACGGCGCGAAGGCGGTGGCCGAAGAGGCGACGAAACGCCGGGTCGGCCCCGAGTTCTTCGCCGCGCACACGATCTCGGACCTCGCGGGCAAAACCGCCTACTGGCTCGGTCAGCAGGGCAGGCTCACGCAGCCGATGGTGCTGCGCGAAGGAGCGTCGCATTACGAGCCGATCTCGTGGGACGGCGCGTTCGGGCTGATCGCCGGGAAGCTGCGCGCACTGTCCACTCCGGACGAAGCGATCTTCTACACGTCAGGCCGCACCAGCAACGAGGCCGCGTTCCTCTACCAACTGCTGGTGCGCTCGTTCGGCACCAGCAACCTGCCCGACTGCAGCAACATGTGCCACGAGTCCTCGGGCGCGGCGCTGTCCGAGGCGACCGGCATCGGCAAGGGCTCGGTGAGCCTGGCCGACATCCACCGGGCCGACCTGATCGTCGTCGTCGGGCAGAATCCCGGTACGAACCACCCGCGGATGCTGTCCGCACTTGAGGAGACAAAGCGCAACGGCGCCAAGGTGATCGCGGTCAACCCGTTGCCGGAAGCCGGGTTGATGCGGTTCAAGAACCCGCAGAACCCTCGCGGCCTTGCGGGCAGGGGCACCGCGCTGGCCGACGAGTTCGCGCAGATCCGGCTGGGCGGCGACCTCGCGCTGTTCCAGGCCATCGAGCACCTGCTGCTGTCGTGGGAGGACGCCGCGCCCGGCACGGTGGTCGACCGCGAGTTCATCGAGACCTCGGCACACGGGTTCGCCGAGTACGCGAAGAACCTTCGGGACGTCGACTGGACGGAGATCGACCGCGCCACCGGCCTCGAACGCGAGACGATCGCGCGGATCGCGCGGATGATCGCCGAGTCGAAGCGCACGATCTACTGCTGGGCGATGGGCGTCACGCAGCACCGGCACGCGGTCGCGACTATCCAGGAGATCGCGAACCTCGCGCTGCTGCGCGGCATGATCGGCAAGCCGGGCGCGGGCCTGTGCCCGGTGCGCGGCCATTCGAACGTGCAAGGCGATCGCACGATGGGCGTCTGGGAGAAGATGCCGGAGACGTTCCTGGCGGCGCTGGAAACAGAGTTCGGCATCCCGGTGCCCCGCCGGCACGGTTTCGACACCGTGGACGCGATCCGCGCGATGCGTGACGGTGGGGGCAAGGTGTTCTTCGGGATGGGCGGCAACTTCGCGGCCGCGACACCGGACTCGCACGCCACCGAGGACGCGCTGCGCTCGTGCGAGCTGACGGTGCAGGTGTCCACGAAGCTCAACCGGTCGCACGTGGTGCACGGCAGGACGGCGTTGATCCTGCCGACGCTGGGCCGCACCGAGCGGGACGTGCAGGCCGGTGGCGACCAGTTCGTGACGGTCGAGGACTCGATGTCGGCAGTGCACGCCTCCCGCGGCCGGCTCGCGCCCGCGAGCGGGCACCTGCTGTCCGAGGTCGCGATCGTGTGCCGGCTCGCCCGCGCGCTGCTCGGCGAGGATCATCCGGTGCCGTGGGACGAGTTCGAAGCCGACTACGACAAGATCCGCGACCGGATCGCCAGGGTCGTGCCCGGCTGCCAGGACTACAACGCGCGGGTGCGGCAGCCGGACGGGTTCGTGCTGCCGCATCCGCCGCGCGACGCCCGCGAGTTCCGCACGAACACCGGCAAGGCCAACTTCACCACCAGCGAACTGGAATACCCGGCCGTGCCGGCCGGGCGGCTGTTGCTGCAGACGTTGCGCAGCCACGACCAGTACAACACCACGATCTACGGCCTGTCCGACCGTTATCGCGGGATCGAGGACGCGCGGCGCGTGGTGCTGGTGCACCCCGAGGACCTTGCGGATCTCGGGTTCGCCGACGGTGAACTGGTGAACCTGGTGTCCGAATGGGAGGACGGCAGCGAGCGCCGCGCGGAGGCGTTCCGGGTGGTGGCCTACCCGACCGCGCGGGGCTGTGCCGCGGCGTACTTCCCCGAGGCGAATGCCCTGGTGCCGCTGGATTCCGTCGCGAAGAAGTCCAACACCCCGGTCTCCAAGGCGATCGTGCTGCGGCTGGAGCGCCGCTAGGTTCGCAGGTGTGACGCGCCGTTGAGGTCGAGGATGGCGCCCGAGGCCCAGGATGAGCCGGGCGAGGCCAGGTAGACGATCGCGTCGGCGATCTCTCGTGGTTCGGCGATCCGGCCGAACGGGCTCTGCGCGCGCAGCGCGTCGCCGCGCTCCCCCGTCAGCCAGTCCGCGACGCGTTCCGTGGCGATGAAGCCCGGCGCGACCGACGCGACGGCGATCCCGTGCGGCGCAAGGGAAACCGCGAGCGACTGGCCCAGCGAATGCAGCGCGGCCTTCGTGGCGCCATAGGCCGGATGGTCGGGTTCGCCGCGGAACGCGCCGCGCGAGCCCACGTTCACGATGTGGCCCGGCACCCCGCGGTCGATCATGTGCCGCGCCACGCAGAACGACATGTCCGCGGCGCCGAGCAGGTTGACCGCGACGGTCCGCAGCCAAACTTGTTGCCAGTGCTCGAAAGTCGAGCCGGCCACGGGATGCGCGTTGGCGGTCGTGGTGACCACGGCGGCATTGTTCACCAGCACGTCGACACCGCCCAGCGCCTCCGCTGCGGCGTCGGCGATCCGCGAAGCGGCCGTGGCGACGTCGCCCTGGACGAGGACGTGCCCGTCGCCCGCCAGGGCTTCCCGCGTCTTCTCCGCCTCGGCCCGGTTGGAGTTGTAGTGCACCGCGACGCGGTCCCCGGCCTCGGCGAAGGCCCGCGCCACCGCACGGCCGAGGCCGGCGGAGGCCCCGGTGACCAATATGCCCCTGCTCATGCGCAGCTCCGTCCCTCGATGTCCCCTAGGCTGGGTCAATGGGTCGAGTCACAGTACGACGTCCGGTGCGGATGCTGTCCGCGAACGGGCAGCGGCGGCGCCCGGACTCCCTGGCCGCGGAGGAGCCGCTGGAGATCCGGGTCGGCGGCACGGCGCTCGCGGTGACGATGCGGACGCCGGGACACGACGTGGAGCTCGCGCACGGCTTCCTGCTGTCCGAGGGCGTCATCGGCTCCGCCGCGGACGTGTCCACCGCGCGCTACTGCAACAGTGTCGACGACCAGGGCCGCAACACCTACAACGTGCTCGACATCGCGCTCGCCGACGGGGTGCCACCGCCGGACACCGGGGTCGAGCGAAACTTCTACACCACTTCCTCGTGCGGGGTGTGCGGTAAGGCCGCGTTGGACGCGGTGAGGCTGAAGACGCGCTTCTCCCCCGGCGAATCGCCGTTCACGGTCACGCCCGAGGTGCTGGCCGGACTGCCGGACGCGTTGCGCAAGGAGCAGAAGGTCTTCGCGAGCACCGGCGGCCTGCACGGCGCGGGATTGTTCCGCGCGGACGGCTCGCTGCTGGCGGTGCGGGAGGACGTCGGCAGGCACAACGCGGTCGACAAGGTGCTGGGCTGGGCGCTGCTGCAGAACCGGGTGCCCCTGACGAACGCCGGCCTGCTGGTGTCCGGCCGGGCCTCGTTCGAGTTGGTGCAGAAGGCCGCGATGGCCGGGATTCCCTTACTGGCGGCGGTTTCCGCGCCGTCGTCGCTCGCGGTCGAACTGGCCGAGGAGAACGGGATGACACTCGTCGGCTTCCTGCGCGGCGCGAGCATGAACCTCTACACCGGTGAGCGGCGCGTGCTGGAGGCAGCGGCCGCCGTTTCCTGACATTTGGAACGGGCCGGACCATGCGTTTCAATGGTCCGGTGGATCACGGTGGCGAGGGCGGCGACGAGCCGAAGCGGCGGCGCTTCAGCCGCCGCTCGGTGCTGATCGCGGGCGCGTCGGGCCTGGGCATCGCCGGCGTCACCGCCGGGACCGCCACCGGCGTGCTGCCCTTCGGCGAGGCCGTACAGCGCGCGCTGGGTGTCACATCCACCACCCCGGTCACCCAGCTGGGTGTCGCGAAGGTCGAGCGGGTGTGGTCGCAGGCGCGGAACCGGCAGGTCGACCTCGTCATGCTGCTGCCGAGCAAGTCCCCGCCCGCGAACCTGCCGATGTCGCTGCTGCTGCACGGTCTGCACGGCCGGGCGCGCACCGCCTCGCCCACCGGCATGCTCGCGGAACTGGGCAGCCAGGTGGCGCGGCACGCGGTGCCGCCGTACGGCCTCGTCGCGGTCGACGGCGGTGACAACTACTGGCACGAGAACCATCCGGGCGACGACCCGATGGGAATGCTGCTCAACGAGGTGCCGCAGTGGCTGCGGCGCCGCGGCCTCGGCGGCGCCGACGGGCAGCCGTTCGCGGCCACCGGCATGTCGATGGGCGGCTTCGGCGCGATGCTGTACGCCCGGCGGCGGGCCGAACGGGGTCTGCCGGTCGGCGCGCTCGCGCTGCTGGCGCCCGCGCTGATCCTGTCGTGGAACGAGATGGTCAAGCGCGACGCCTTCCACGACGAGGCCGACTGGGCGTCGATGGACCCGCTCAAGCACCTCGACGCGATCGCGGGCGTGCCGACCGGCATCTGGTGCGGCACCGAGGACTCGTTCATCCAGGGCGCGCGGCAGTACATCGCCGCGACCCACCCCACCGTGGCCTACACCGCCCGCGGCAGGCACGGCGACTCGTTCAACCGGACCGTCGTTCCCGGCGTGGTCGGTTTCCTCGGCAAGCAGGTGCCGCGGCTCAGCTGACCCAGCGAGATGCCAGCGACAGCAGATAGAACCCGACCAGGCCGGAGACCAGCAGCGTCAAGAACCACACCAGCAGGCCGCGGTCGTTGTCACCGGCGGCGCGCACCCGGCGCAGCGCGTAGTACGCCACCGCGAACAGCGGGATCGGCAGCAGCGGCAGCGGCGAGAGCCGCACGCCGGTGGCGACGAGGCACACCACGGTGAGCACGAGCAGCACGATCCAGAGCGCGCGGTGCAACAGCGGATTGCCCAGGTACGGCGTGAGGATCCGGTAGGTCAGATCGCTGATCCCACGGACATCCCGGCGCTCCGGGACGACCTCGTCCTCGTTGCCGGACGGCTCCGGCGAGTCCGTGCCCGTTTCGGCCCCCTGACGGGGGCCCGCCCCCTCGACGCTCATCCGGCTAGCTTATCGAGAGCGGCGCGGCCGTCCGGAGCAACCGGCCGATTACGCGGTCTTCTCGCCACGCTCGGTGCTGCGGCGCCGCGACGGCTGCCGCGACACGATAGTCGGGTTCACGTTCTCGCGCACGGTCTGCTCGGTGATGACGACCTTGGCGACGTCGTTGCGGCTCGGGATGTCGTACATCACCGGCTGCAGGACCTCTTCCATGATCGCCCGCAGCCCACGGGCACCGGTGCCGCGCAGCACGGCCTGGTCGGCGATCGCCTCAAGCGCCGTCTTGGTGAACTCCAGTTCGACGTTGTCCATCTCGAACAGCTTCTTGTACTGCTTCACCAGTGCGTTGCGCGGCTCGGTCAGGATCCGCACCAGCGACTCCTTGTCGAGGTGGGTCACGTTCGCCACGATCGGCAGCCGGCCGATGAACTCCGGGATCAGCCCGAACTTGATCAGGTCCTCGGGCATGGTGTCGGAGAAGATGTCGCTCTCCTCGATCTCGGTGCGCGTGCGGATGTCCGCGCCGAACCCGAGACCGCGCTTGCCGACGCGCTCGTTGATGATCTTCTCGAGACCCGCGAACGCTCCCGCCACGATGAACAGCACGTTCGTGGTGTCGATCTGGATGAACTCCTGGTGCGGGTGCTTGCGCCCGCCCTGCGGCGGCACCGAGGCGGTGGTGCCCTCGAGGATCTTCAGCAGCGCCTGCTGCACGCCCTCGCCCGACACGTCGCGCGTGATCGACGGGTTCTCGGACTTGCGGGCGATCTTGTCGACCTCGTCGATGTAGATGATGCCCGTCTCGGCGCGCTTGACGTCGTAGTCGGCG
>DASZUO010000089.1:0-9105 GCA_035547575.1 Amycolatopsis sp.
GCAGGTCGCAGCTGATCGTCTACAACCACATGTGGTTCCCGGACAAGGAATGGCAGTGCCCGGGCTGCACCGGGTTCACCTCGCAGTTCACCCGGCTGGAGTTCCTGGACAGCTACGACGCCCGGTTCGTCATCGTCACCCAAGGGCCGATCGACGAGGCGCTCGCGTACAAGCGGCGCGTCGGCAACAAGATGGACTGGTACTCCACGGCGAACAGCTCGTTCGGCGCCGACGTCGGCGCGCCGCCCGACGGAGGGTTCGCGGTCAACGTGTTCCTGCGTGATGGCGACACCGTCTACCGCACCTGGCACACCAACGGCCGCGGCACGGAACAGCTCACCCACACGTTCGCACTGGTCGACGTGCTGCCCTACGGGCGGCAGGAGGAGTGGCAGGATTCGCCGGAGGGATGGCCGCAGTCGCCGACCTACAGCCGCTGGGGCAGCTCGCAGGACATAGCGGCAGCCTACGGAGCGCCCGGGGCATGACGGACCTCCGCGTCTGAGCCGTAATGATCCGATTCGCAAGCGCTATGGATCGGTACCGGCCGGCCGGTGATGCCGGACGATCGGAGCATGACGGAGCAAACGGCCCGGCCTGAGCCGCGCCGCAAGGTCATCAGCAATCCGTACCTGCATCGCTTACAGCGGCGGCACTTCCTGCTGTTCGACGTGCTCCCGATCGTCGGCACGGCAGGTGCCGTCGCGTTCCTCGCGGTGCGCCCGTTCGGCGTGCCCGAACTGGTGTTGCTGCTGTCGCTGTGGCTGGTGACCGGGCTGGGTGTGACCGTCGGCTATCACCGGTTGTTCACCCACCGGACGTTCAAGGCCACGCCCGCCGTCGTCGCCGTGCTCGCCGTGCTCGGGTCGATGGCGGGCCAGGGCGGCGTGATCTCGTGGGTCGCGCTGCACCGGCGCCACCACGAGTACAGCGACCGCGACGGCGACCCGCACTCGCCGAACCTCTCCGGCGGCGGCCTGAAAGGCGCGCTGAAGGGGCTGGCCCATTCACACTTCCTGTGGATGCGCCGCCACGAGTACCCGAACATCGCGCATTACGCGCCGGATCTGCTCAAGAACCGCATGCTGGTCCGCATCGCGCGCTACTACCACTACTGGTTCGTGCTCGGGCTCGCGATCCCCGCGGTCATCGCCGGGCTGGTGGAGTGGAGCTGGCTGGGCGCGCTGAGCGGCCTGTTCTGGGGCGGATTCGTCCGGATTTTCGTGCTGGAGCACATTGTGTGGGCGATCAACTCGTTCCTGCACATGTTCGGGACCCGCCCGTACGACTCGCGGGAGAACTCGCGCAACGGCGGCGTCTTCGCGCTGGTGACGCTGGGGGAGTCGTGGCACAACAACCACCACGCGTTTCCCGAGTCGCCGTCGTTCGGGCTGGAGTGGTACCGGCTCGACCCGGGGTTCTGGCTCATCAAGCTGCTCGCGGTCACGGGGCTGGCCTGGGAGCTCAAGGTTCCGGCCGAGGATCGCAGGCAGGCCAAGCGCGTCACCAAAACCGTTGCGGCGTAGGGGAGTTCACGTGGACACGAACAAGGAAGCCATCCTGACCTGGTGCCGGGAGTACGTCGCGGACCTGCTGGGCACGACCGTCGAGGCGATCGACCCGGCGGCCGACTTCGACCGGCTCGGCGTCGACTCGGCGCTCGCGGTGTCGCTGCTGACGGAGGTCGAGGAGCGCTACGACGTCGACCTGCCGCCCGAGGCGCTGTTCGAGAACCCGACGCTGACGGCGGTGGCCGAGCAGGTGCACGAGCAGGCGCGCCAGCGCGTGGCCTGAGGATGGTCACCGATGCGGCGGCCGCCATCCGCCACCACTACGACGTCGGCAACGACTTCTACCGGCTGTGGCTCGACGATTCGCTGACCTACTCGTGCGCGCTGCGCCGCGATCCGGGCGAGACGCTGGAGCAGGCGCAGGAGAACAAGCTGCGCCACCACCTCGACGCCGTGGGCGCCTCGCACGCGAACAGCGTGCTCGACATCGGCTGCGGCTGGGGCGCCGTTCTGGACCGGCTCCCGCGGGGGTGCCGGGGCGTCGGGCTCACCTTGAGCGACCAGCAGGCCGCCTACGTCGCCGAGGCGCAGCCGGGGGTGGAGGTCCGCGTCGAGAACTGGACCGACTACGAGCCGGACACCCGGTTCGACGGCATCATCTCCATCGGCGCCTTCGAGCATTTCGCCACCCCCGACGACTCCCCGGCCGAGAAAACCGAGCGGTACCGGCATTTCTTCACACGCTGCCGCGACTGGCTCACCGACGACGGTGCGCTCTCCCTGCAGACCATCGCCTACGCGAACATGTCGCGCGCGGACGCGAGCGCCTTCATGCAGCAGGAGATCTTCCCGAACGCGGACCTGCCGACGCTGCCGGAGATCGTCGCGGCGGCCGACGGCATCTTCGAGGTCGAGGCCATGCACAGCGGGCGGCTCGACTACGCCTGGACCTGCGGGGAATGGGCCCGGCGGCTGCGTGCCCACCGCGCGGAGGCCGTGCGGCTCGTCGGGCCCGAGGTCGTGGCCCGGTACGAGCGGTATCTCAAGATGTCGGCCGTCGGGTTCTCGATGGCCAAGATCACGCTGTACCGGCTCGTGTTCCGGCCGTTGCGGAGCGGGTGGTCGCGGTGAGGGTGCGGTTCAACCCGTTCGGGGCCGAGTTCCGCCGCGATCCCTACCCGCTCTACCAGCGGTTGCGCGAGAACCAGCCGGTGCACAGGACGCTCGGGATGTGGGTGCTCACCCGGCATGCCGACGTGTGCGAGGTGCTGGTGGACCGCGGGTTCAGCGCCGGGCTCATCCCGGACCTGGTCTCCCAGCAGGCGCGCCGCGTGTCGGGGCGGGACGTGTCGCGCATCGAGCGGCTGGGCCGCGCCTCGCTGGTGTTCACCGACAATCCCGAGCACGCCCGCCTGCGCGGCCTGGTCAACCGGGTGTTCACCACGCAGGCCGTCGCGGCGCTGCGGCCGCTGGTGGAGAAGGTCGCCGGGGACCTGGCGGAGCGGGCTCGTGAACGCGGTGACATCGACGCGATCGCGGATTTCGCCGCGCCGCTGCCGGTCGCGGTGCTGTGCGAGTGGATGGCGCTGCCCGACGCGCTGCGGGACCGCGTCGGCGGATGGACCCACGACGTGCGGTTCCTGCTCGAACCCGGCCTGATGAAGGGCGAGGACTTCACCCGCGTCGCCGCCGCCGTCGAGACGTTCGCGCAGGCGCTGGAGGAGGTGGCGGCGCTGCGGCGCGAGCGGCCGGGGGAGGACCTGATCAGCCGGCTGCTGGCCGCCCGCACGGGCGGCGGCGACCGGCTCACCGACGAAGAAGTCGTCTTCGTGTGCATCATGTGCTTCGTCGCAGGCACCGAGACCACGACCGCGCTGATCGGGAACGGCCTGCTCGCGTTGCTGCAGCACGGAATCCGGCCCGATCCCGCGCGCTGCGCCGTCACCGAGACGCTGCGCTACAACAGCCCGCTCCAGCTCACCAAACGGCTCGCGACGCGAGACGTCGAGATCGGCGGCGCGACGATCCGGGAGGGCGACCAGGTGCTGCTGTGCCTGGGTGCCGCCAACCGCGACCCCGGTGTCTTCCCCGACCCGGACCGGTTCGACATCACCCGGAACACCGAGGGACATCTCGCGTTCGGCCACGGGATGCACGGCTGCCTCGGCGGAGTCCTCGCCCAACTCCAGGCCGAGGCCGCGTTCACCAGCCTGTACCGGTTCCGGATCGCGCTGCGCGACGAGCCGCTCGACTGGCAGGACCACAGCTTCATCATCCGCGGCCTCACGCGCCTTCCCGTCACCATCGGGAGCGCCCAGTGACCACGCGCCGGGAGTGACCGTGCTTCCCGAGATCCCGCGCGGCCGCGAGCCCGGCAACACGGCGTATGTCTTCCTGAACGAGGACGGCGAGGAGACGGCGTCGCTGACCTACGGTGAGTTGCACGCGCGTGCCGCGTCGGTCGCCGCCGAGCTGAGGAGGCACTGCGAGCCCGGCGACCGGGCGCTGCTGCTGTTCCCGCAGTGCCTGGATTTCATCGTCGCCTACTTCGCGTGCCTGTACGCGCAGGTCGTCGCGGTGCCGGTGAATCCGCCGCGCCGCAACCGGGTCCAGGAGGCGACGCGGGCCATCCTCCGCGACTGCGAGCCCGCGGCCGTGCTCACCCTCGGCGCGATGGCCGGGTTACGGTCCACTGTGGACCAGCTGGCCGGCGACGTCCGGTGGATTCCGGTGGACGAGGTGCCGGAAGCGGATTTCGAGCCACTTCCCGTCACCGCGGAGACGCCGGCGTTCCTGCAATACACCTCCGGGTCCACTTCGGACCCCAAGGGCGTCGTGGTGTCGCACGGAAACCTGGTCGCCAACCAGGAGATGATCCGGCACGGGTTCGGGCACGACGAGCATTCGACCGTCGTCGGCTGGGCGCCGTTCTTCCACGACCAGGGCCTGATCGGCAACGTGCTGCAGCCGCTGTACGTGGGCGCGACCGCGATCCTCATGTCGCCCATGGCCTTCATCCGCCGTCCGCTGCTGTGGCTGGAGGTCATCTCCCGGTACCGTGCGCACACCAGCGGCGGGCCCAACTTTGCGTTCGACGCGTGCGTCGCCGCGGTGCCGAAAGGGGTGCCGGACGTCGATCTGAGCTGCTGGCAGATCGCGTTCAACGGCGCGGAACCCATTCGCCCGCAGACGCTGCGCCGGTTCGCCGACACGTTCGCGCCGTACGGCTTCCGGGAGAGCGCGTTGTATCCGTGCTACGGGCTGGCGGAGGCGACGCTGATCGTCACGGGCAGCCGGAAGGGCCGTGGCCCGCGGACAGCGGAGGTGGACCCCGCCGAACTCGGCCGGGGGCGCTTCGCCGAGGCACCCGGCGGCCGGCTGCTGGCCGGGTCCGGATCGGTACTCCCCGGCGAGGACGTGCGGATCGTGGACCCGGAGACGGGACAACCCTGTGCGGCGGGCGAGATCGGCGAGATCCGGGTGGCCGGGGACCATGTTACACAGGGGTACTGGAAGCGCCCGGAGGCGAACGCGTTCACCGGCGGCTACCTCCGCACGGGCGACCTCGGCGTGGTCGCGGACGGCGAACTGTACGTGGTCGGGCGGCTCAAGGACCTGATCATCATCCGCGGCCGCAACCACTACCCCCAGGACATCGAGCAGACGGCGCAGCAGGCACACGTCGCGGCCAGGCCCGGCGCGTGCGCCGCGTTCACCGTCGACGGCAAGCTCGTCGTGGTTCAGGAGATCGGGCGCGAGTACCGCAAGGACGCCGATCCGCTCGAGGTCGCCGGGGCGATCCGCGCCGCGGTGCTGGCCGAGCACCAGATCTCGCTCGGCGACGTGGTGCTGGCGCGGGCCGGCCAGTTGAGCAGGACCAGCAGCGGCAAGATCATGCGCGCCGCCGCCAGAAAGCGCTATCTCGACAACGGATTCGAACGCCACGGGCAGGAGTGACGCCATGGAAGCCGCCAACCCGGACTTCGCGGAGGCCCTGCGGGCCGTGGTGCTGAGCATGCCCGCCGCGAAGCACCTCGGCTTCGACTTCGGCCGGATCGCGCCGGGCGAGGTCGAGATCGTCCAGCCGTACCGCGCCGAACTCACCGAGCACAACGGGTTCTTCCAGGGCGGCGTGCTCGGCTCGCTGGCCGACTTCGCCGGCGGATCCGCCGCGGGCACGTTGCTGCCGCGAGGCTGGGTCAACATGACGATCGACTACACCGTCAAGATCGTCGCCCCGGCCAAGGGCGAGAAGGTGATCGCGCGGGGCCGGGTCGTCAACGCAGGCCGGTCCACGACCGTCGCCGCGGCCGACCTCTACGCCGTCGACGGCGGCGTGGAGACGCTCACCGCGACCGCGCTGGTGACCATGCGCAACCTCAAGGTGTGACGGCTGTGCCGACGATGAAGGTGAACGGCGCGACGATCGCCTACACCGACACCGGTCCGGGCGCCGCGGAGACCGTCCTTTTCGGACACGGGCTGCTGTTCGGCGGCTGGATGTTCGGGGCCCAGATCGAGGCGCTGCGGGACCGCTACCGCTGCGTGACGATCGACTGGCGCGGCCAGGGCGACAGCCCGCCTGCCGCCGGCGGCTACGACATGGACACCCTGACCGGCGACGCGGTCGAGCTGATCAAGGCGCTCGGTCTCGCGCCGGTGCACTGGGTCGGGCTGTCCATGGGCGGCTTCGTCGGCCAGCGCATCGCGGCCCGGCACGGCGAACTGCTGCGCTCGCTGACGCTGCTGGACACCAGCGCCCGCCCGGAGAATCCGGCGAAGGCGCGCGACTACAAGCGGCTCGCGCTCATCCAGCGGCTGATCGGCATCAAGCCGATCCTGAGCCGGGTCCGGCCGTCGCTGTTCGGGCCCGCCGCACCTGCCGACGCAGTCGGGGAGTGGACGCGCCGGATCGTCCGGGCCGACCGCGCGGCGGTGCGCCGGGCCGTGCTCGGGGTGGCCGGCCGGCAACCGGTGCTGGACGAGATCGGCCGCATCACGGTGCCCACGCTCGTCGTGGTCGGCGCCGACGACCGGGCCACGCCGCCGCCGGAGTCCGAGCGCATGGCGGCCGCGATCCCCGGCGCGCGCCTGGAGGTCGTGGCGAACTGCGGGCACAGCTGCACGCTCGAACAACCCGCCGCGATCACCGGCCTGCTGAGGAGTTTCCTGGCCGTACCGAGAAAGGAACCGGCATGACAGCCACCGGGTACGTGTTCGACCCGTTCGCCGACGGCTACGCGGAGAACCCCTATCCGCACTACACCGAACTGCGCGCCGCCGCGCCCGCGTACCACCATCCGCTCGGCTTCTGGCTCGTGTCCCGCTACGAGGACGTGGCGAAGCTCCCGCGGGCGTCGCATTCCGTGGACGAGCAGTACCTGACCGACATTCCCCGGTGGAAGCAGAACACGGGCGTCGCGCTGACCGACAACCGGCCGATGCGCGGCAGGTCCATGCTGGACCAGGATCCGCCGAACCACACCAGGCTCCGCCGCCTGGTCTCGCAGGCGTTCACCCGCCGCGCGGTCGAGGCGCTGGAGCCGCGGATCGAGGTCCTCGTCGGCGAGGCGCTCGACCGGATCGCCGCGGCGGGCAGCGCCGACGTGGTGTCGGAACTGGCATTCCCGATTCCCTTCACGGTCATCTCGGAGATGCTGGGCACACCCGCGGTGGCGCACGCCCGGCTCCGTGAGCTGACCGGCACGCTCGTCCGCGCGCTCGAGCCGCTCTCGTCCCCGGAACTGCTCGCCGAGATCCGGGCGGCCAACGCGGAGCTGACCGGGATCACCCGCGACCTGATCGAGCGCAAGCGCCGGCATCCCGGCGACGACCTCATCACCGACCTGATCTCGGCCCGGCACGAGGACGACGTGCTGACCGAGGACGAACTGGTCGCCCAGGTCATGTTCCTCTACATCGCCGGGCACGAGACGACGGTCGGCCTGCTCGCGAACGGGATCCTCGCCCTCGCCGGGCATCCCGAGCAGGCGGCGCTGCTGCGCGAGCGGCCGGACCTGGCGGCCGGCGCGGTCGAGGAACTGCTCCGGTACGACACGTCGGTGCACCTGATGCGGCGCATCACGCGTGAGCCGCTGGCGGTGCACGGCGAGCGGATCCCGGCGGGCGCCCACGTGGTCGCCTGCCTGGCCGCCGCCAACCGGGACCCGGGCTTCTGGGGCGCCGATGCCGACGAGCTTCACCTCGACCGGCCGAACGCCCATCAGCACGTCTCGTTCGGCGCCGGTATCCACCACTGCCTCGGCGCCGCGCTCGCCCGGCTCGAGGCGCGCATCGTGTTCCTCCGCTTCGTGCAGCGCTTCCCCGCCGTCGTGGTGGACGAGGTGCGGTGGAACGGCCGGATCAATGTCCGGAGTCCTCGGGTGTTGTCGGTGTCGGTGCGCTGACGATTTCGGCGAGGGCCTCGACGGCTCGGCGGGGGTCCAGGCCGCCGGCGACGACCTCCGCGGCGAGTCCGGTCAGGGTGTGGGCGCAATCCGGAGCAGCGAGGCGCTCGCGGATCCGCATCAGGAAAAAGCCTTCGATCTCGGCTCTGGTGCGGGCCACCCGGCGCTGTTCCCGCTCGCCGCTGTGCTCCAGCCATTCGCGGTGCCGGTCCAGTGTTGCCACCAGCTCGTCCACGCCTTCGCCGCGGGAGGCGGTGGTGCGCAGGATCGGCCGGGACCAGGCGCCGTCCTCCGGCGGGCCGGCGAGTGCGAGCATCTGCCGGAGTTCGCGAACCGTCCTGGATGCGCCGTCGCGGTCCGCCTTGTTGACGACCAGGACGTCCGCGATCTCGACGACGCCGGCCTTCGCGGCCTGGATCTCGTCGCCCATGCCGGGAGCCAGCAGCAGAACCGTGGTGTCCGCAAGTCGCGCGATGTCTATTTCGGACTGTCCAACCCCGACGGTTTCCACGATGATCACGTCGTAGCCCGCGGCGTCCAGCACGCGCACCGCCCGCGAGGCCGCCGCGGCGAGGCCGCCCAACTGCCCGCGGCTGGCCATGGACCGGATGAACACCCCGCTGTCCCCGGCGTGCTCGGCCAGCCGGACCCGGTCGCCGAGCAGCGCGCCGCCGGAGAACGGTGACGACGGGTCCACCGCTAGCACGCCGACCCGCTTGCCGTCCGCGCGCAGCGCGCTCACCAACGCCGAGGTCGTCGTCGACTTGCCGACGCCCGGCGAGCCGGTCAGCCCGACGACCTGCGCGTGACCGCCGTAGGGTGCCAGCGCGGCCGCGACCTCGCGCAGCACGGACGCGGATCCCGCTCCGGCCGCCCCCTCGGCGGAGGGGCCGCCACTCTCGACCAGTGAGATCAGGCGGGCGACGGCGCGGGGCTGTCCGGCCCGCGCCTGCTCCACCAGCTCGGCGACGTCGACTGAACGACGCGACCCCACCAGGCGCGAGGCCACCACCGGATCAGGACGCTGCGGGCACGTGCAGGATCAGGGCGTCGCCCTGACCGCCGCCGCCGCACAGCGCGGCAGCGCCCGTTCCGCCGCCACGGCGGCGCAGCTCGTAGGCGAGGGTGAGCGCCAACCGCGCGCCGGACATGCCGATCGGGTGCCCGAGCGCGATGGCGCCGCCGTT
>DASZUO010000090.1:0-13936 GCA_035547575.1 Amycolatopsis sp.
TGCGCGCCGTCGCCGTCGTGCGGGGTCTGCTTGACGCGCAACAGCAGCAACGCGATCGCGGTGGCCAGCGACAAGATGCCCAGCGGGGTGCCGACGTTCGACGACAGCCCGATCACGTCCGGCGCGATCAGCAGGAACAACCCGACCAGGAAGAACAGCAGCACGACGAACGCGCCCTTGCCGGGCCGGGGCAGCGGCGGCGGTTCCGGCGGCACGTAATGCTCGGTGTCCTCGGCCGGGTCGTCGCCGATGACGACCTCGTCCCAGTCGGTGCCGCCGGTGCGCCACGGCGACGACTCCGGCTCGGGCGCTTTGGGGGCGGGCTTCTCGGGCGCCGGCGGCGGCTCCGCGGTGTCGGCCACCTCGGCCGCTTCGGCGGTGGCCTCGGCGAAGACCCCCTCCGCACGCAGGTCGGCGACGATGGCCGCGAACGTCGCGTCCACGTCCTCCGGATCCGTGCCCTTCGAACTCATCGCGATCCCACCCGCTCGGCTACGAACTCGGCGCTGCGCGCGAAGATCACCGGCGCGTCGTTGTCCAGTGTGGCGACATGGAAACTGTTGTCCAGCACCACTTCGGTGACGTCGTCGCTGCGCACCCCGTCCAGCACGATACGCGCGTTGACCGGCTCCACCACATGGTCGGCGCTCGAATGGAACAGCAGCACGGGCTGGGTCACCTTCGCGAGGTCGGCGCGCACGAGTCGCCACAGCTGAGCGAGGCTCGCCGCGGCGCGGACCGGGGTGCGGGGGTAGGCCAGTTCGGTGACGCCGGGCTTCTTGATGTCGCTGGCGATGCCGACAACCGACGGCAGCACCCGGGACAGCACCGGCAGCAGCTTGGCGTCCTTGCGCAACGTCATCACCGACGGGTTGACCAGCGCCAGGCCGGCGACCTGCTCACCGAAGTCCTGCGCCAGCCGCAACGCGAGCGTGCCGCCCATCGACAGCCCGAACACGAACACAGACTCACAGGCCTCCCGCAACGCCAGCAGTTCGGTGCGCACACAGCCGTACCAGTCGGGCCAGGTGGTGCGGTTGCACTCCTGCCACGTCGTGCCGTGACCGGGAAGCAGCGGGCAGCGGACGGTGTAACCGCGCTCGGCCAGGTAGTCGCCCCACGGCCGCATGCTCTGCGGCGTGCCGGTGAACCCGTGGCAGAGCAGCACGCCGGCTTCGACCGATCCGGTGTGCGAGAACGGTTCCGCACCGGCGAGCACGGGCATACTCGACCGCCCTTCCTCCTTGTCCCGACCTCCCCCATCGTCGCACGTGGGGCGCCGCGGGGACATGCCCGGATCACCTGTGACATCACGCCCAACCGGACCAGTCCCGTTGTGCTGGGCCGGTCACGGTTCGTACTCTTGACCGGCGGGCTGGTTTCGGCAGGTTGGAGGGCATGTCGCGGTGCTGTATCGGTTGCTGAAGTACGTGCTGCTGGGGCCGGTGCTGCGCTTGCTGTGGCCCACGAAGGTGACCGGCACCGAGAACATCCCGGCCGAGGGCGGCGCCATTCTCGCCGGCAACCACCTCGCGGTGGCGGACTCGTTCTTCATGCCGGTGCGGGTGCGGCGGCGCGTCACGTTCCCGGCCAAGTCCGAGTACTTCACCCAGCCCGGCTTCAAGGGCAGGCTCAAGAAGTGGTTCTTCGCAGGCGCCGGGCAGATCCCGATCGACCGGTCGGGCGGCACGGCGGCGCAGGCCGCGCTCGACACCGCGATCCGGCTGCTGCGTGAGGGCCACCTGCTCGGCATCTACCCCGAGGGCACCCGTTCGCCGGACGGCCGCCTGTACAAGGGCAAGACCGGCGTCGCCCGGATCGCGCTCGACGCCGGGGTGCCGGTGATCCCGGTCGCCATGATCGGCACGGACAAGGTCAATCCGATCGGGTCGAAGATGTGGATCCCGCGGCGGCTGGAGATCCGCTTCGGCAAGCCGCTGGACTTCTCCCGGTACGAGGGCCTGTCCGGAGACCGGTTCGTGGAGCGGTCCATCACCGACGAGATCATGTACGCGCTGATGGAACTGTCCGGCCAGGAGTACGTCGACATCTACGCCGCGCGCGCGAAGGAACTGCTGGCCGCCGAAGCCGCCGGGGTCCGCCCGGACGTCCCGGCCCAGCCCTCTGCCGCCGAGGCCGACCGGGTGCCGGAAACCCGGGCCGGGTAGCCACCACTTAAGGTGCTTCGGTGCGCTTTTTCTACGACACCGAGTTCATCGAGGACGGCGTGACCATCGATCTGGTGTCGATCGGAGTCGTGGACGAGCGCGGCCGCGAGTTCTACGCGGTCTCCACCGATTTCGACCCGGCCAAGGCGGGGCCGTGGGTGCGCGAGAACGTGCTGCCGAAGCTGCCCTCCCCGGCCGACCCCGCGTGGCGCAGTCGCAAGCAGATGCGCGAGGACCTGCTGGAATTCCTCGGCAAGCCGCCGGGCGGGATCGAGCTGTGGGCCTGGTACGCGGCCTACGACCACGTGGCGCTGGCGCAGCTGTGGGGCCCGATGCCCGAACTGCCGCGCCAGCTGCCCCGCTTCACCCGTGACCTCCGGCAACGGTGGGAGGACGTGGGCAAGCCCAAGCTGCCCGCCGCGCCCACCGACGCCCACGACGCACTGGCCGACGCCCGCCACAACCTCGAACGCTGGCGCGTCATCAGCCGCCTGCCCCTGCGCACCCGCACCTGACCCCGCGCCCGGAGGGAGCCGAAGGTGGCCTTCGGTTCCGCATGGGCGCCGAAGGCCACCTTCGGCGCCCCGGCCCTTCAGCGCCGGGCCGCGACGGCCCCGGCCAGGTCGTCGAGGAGGGTCGCGGTGGTGGCCCAGTCGAGACACGCGTCGGTGATCGACTGACCGTAGGTCAGCTCCGAAGACCGGCCGAGCACCAGGTCCTGCCGCCCGGCCTCCAGGAAACTCTCCACCATCACGCCGACGATGCCGCGCTCACCGGCACCGATCCGCGACGCGAGTTCGCGCACCACACCGGGCTGCCGCACATGGTCCTTGCCGCTGTTGCCGTGGCTCGCGTCGATGATGACGCGCTCGGGCAGACCCGCCTTCTCCAGCCGGATCAGCGTGTCCCGCACCGTGCCCTCGTCGAAGTTCGGGCCCGCGGAACCGCCGCGCAGGATCACGTGGCAGTCCGGGTTGCCCGCCGTGGTGACCAGCGCCGCGAGCCCGTCGGCGTTGATACCGGGGAACACGTGCGACGCACCGGCGGCGCGGGTGGCGTCCACCGCGACCTGTACGTCGCCCTCGGTCGAGTTCTTGATCCCGACCGGCATCGACAGCGCGCTGCACAACTGCCGGTGCACCTGGCTGGCGGCGGTGCGCGCGCCGATCGAGCCCCAGCTGACCGTGTCGGCGATGAACTGCGGCGTGATCGGGTCGAGGAACTCGCAGCCGACCGGCAGCCCCAGCGCCGAGATGTCGAGCAGCAGCTTGCGGGCCAGCCGCAGGCCCTGGTTCACCGAGAACGTCCCGTCCAGCGCCGGGTCGTTGATCAGGCCCTTCCAGCCCAGCGTCGTGCGTGGTTTCTCGAAGTACACCCGCATGATCACGTGCAGCCGGTCGCTGAGGCGCTCGGCCTTCTCGGCGAGCCGGATCGCGTAGTCCAGCGCGGCTTCCGGGTCGTGCACCGAGCACGGCCCGACCACGACGATCAGCCGGTCGTCGGTGCCGTCGAGCACGCTCGTCGTGCCGGCGCGGCCGCGCGCGACCGTCTCGGCCACCGCCTCGCTCACCGGGAACTCCTGGCGGAGCAGGGCAGGGGAGATCAGCGGGCTCATGCTGGTGGTCCGCTGGTTGTCCAGCGCCGCGGAGGGGGTCGACATGGCGGGGCTTCCTTTCGCGACCGGCCCGCCGTCGTCCCACCGAGCCGGTCTTGTCATCCGGCTCGAGGGTGGAGGTTCAGTGCACGGCGGTCTCGCCGGCTGGCCCACCCAGGGCCGGCCCGCTAAACCAGAAATACCGCCGCATGGCAGGGACCCTACCAAAGCCCCCGGCCGCTTTACCGATCAAGGTCCCCTGCGACTACCCTGGCGACGGGAAATGTGATCGAGAACAACTTCGTGAAAGGGCTGATCAGATGCGCGTGGGGGTCCTGACCGGCGGCGGCGACTGCCCCGGCCTGAACGCGGTGATCCGGGCGGTCGTCCGCAAGGGCATCGAGACCCACGGCTGGGACGTCGTCGGGTTCCGCAGCGGCTGGCGCGGGCCGATGACCGGCGAGAGCCGGCCGCTCGGGCTGAGCGACGTCGAGGAGATCCTCACCCGCGGCGGCACCATCCTCGGCTCGTCCCGCACCAACCCCTACAACGAGGACGGCGGAGTCGACAAGATCAAGGCGGTGCTGGCCGGGCAGCGCATCGGCGCCCTCATCGCGATCGGCGGCGAGGACACGCTCGGCGTGGCCAAGAAGCTCGCCGACGACGGGATCGGCGTCGTCGGCGTGCCGAAGACGATCGACAACGACCTCGCCGCCACCGACTACACGTTCGGCTTCGACACCGCGGTGCACATCGCGACCGAGGCGATCGACCGGCTGCGCACCACCGCGGAGTCGCACTACCGCGCCATCGTGGTCGAGGTGATGGGCAGGCACGCGGGCTGGATCGCGCTGCACTCGGGCCTCGCGGGCGGCGCGAACGTGATCCTGGTGCCGGAGCGGCCGTTCTCGGTGGACCAGGTCGTGGAGTGGGTGGAGCGCCGGTTCGAGCGCATGTACGCGCCGATCATCGTGGTCGCCGAGGGCGCGCTGCCCGAGGGCGGCGCCGAGGTGCTGGCCGGTGGCGAGAAGGACGCGTTCGGGCACGTGCGGCTCGGCGGCGTCGGCACGTGGCTGGCCGACGAGCTCGCGGTGCGCACCGGCAAGGAGTCGCGCGCGGTGGTGCTCGGGCACGTCCAGCGTGGCGGCACCCCGACCGCCTACGACCGGGTGCTCGCAACGCGGTTCGGCCTGCACGCGGTGGACGCGGTCGTCGACGGCGACTTCGGCGTGATGGTCGCGCTGCGTGGCACGGACATCGTGCGCGTGAAGCTCGCCGAGGCCACCGCCGAGCTGAAGACCGTGCCGCAGGAGCGCTACCTGGAGGCCGAGGTCTTCTTCGGCTGAGGCTCCGGCTGCCAGGGCGGCATGGGCCAGTCCCATTTCGGCATGGGCTCGTCCGCGTCCGCCGTCGCGCCGGGCCTGGAGAAGACGACGGCGAGCCTGCTGCCCCACTCGAGATAGCCCGCGAACGCCGCGCGGAACTCGGGATCCGTGGGCAGTCCGGCCTCGTCGGCCGCGTCGAGCAGCAGCGTCACCCACCGGCGGCGCTGCTGCTCGGTGATCGCCCGGCCGACGTGGCGGCCGATCATGTGCCGGTGCCCGCCGCGGGTCGTGCTGTAGACGGCCGGGCCGCCGAACACCTCACCGAGCCAGTCGGCCACGTGCGCCGGGTGGTCCGGGTCCATGCCGCGGAAGACCGGCTCGAGCAGGTCGTCGGCCAGTACGGTGGCGTAGAAGGTCTCCATCAGGCGAACCAGGGCTGGCCGCCCGCCGGCCCATTCGTACAGCGTGGGCACGGCCTTCTCGGAACTCATGGCCCACGCAACACCCACGGGCCGGGGCGGGCAAGTACTTACTTTTCGGTGCGGAGGCAGCAGATGGGGCGCAGGTACTACTGCCCGGTGGAGCTGACGATCGAGGTGATCGGCGGCAAGTGGAAGCCGGTGATCCTCGCGCATCTCAAGGAGGGCGTGCACCGGTACGGCGAGCTGCGACGGCGGATGCCGGGCATCAGCGAGAAGATGCTCACCCAGCAACTGCGCGAACTGGAGGCCGACGGGCTCGTGTCGCGGCGAGCTCGCGACGGCCGCACGCCGCACGTCGAGTACCGGCTGACCCCGGACGGCCTCGCGCTCGGACCGGCGCTGCACGCGCTGTACCAGTGGGGTGAGCGCCGGGCCGCGGCTTCCGGCGTCACGTTCGCGGACCTGCCGACGTAGGGCCTCCCGGGGGCGGATCGGGATCCCGGCCCCGGGAGGCGGCCTCACGCAGGCGGCGGCGGAGGCTGTTCGCCGGGCTGCCCGCCGCCCTGCTGCCTGCCGTATTCCTTCGCCTTCTCGGCGGCCTTGTCGATCTGCTCGCCGTGCTCGCCCCACCGGGACTTGGCGGCGTCGGCGGCCTTGTCGATGCCCTGGTCGGCCTTGTCCGGGTTCTTGCCCAGTGCTTCCTTGGCCTTGTCGAACAGGTTCATGGTGACTCCCCTCAACCGTTGTCGATGTACCTCCGAGCCGTTCCCTGCGCGGGACGCGGGCAAACCGGACGTCCCCCGACCCGGTGAGCCCGGATATCGTGCGACCCGTGACGTTCACCGGATTCGGCGAGTACGCCGTCGAGTTCTACGACGGCCTGCTGGCCGACAACTCCAAGCCGTACTGGGACGACAACCTCGCGACCTACCGCGCGGACGTACGTGGTCCGATGGAGGCGCTGCTCGCCGAACTGGTGCCGGAATTCGGGCCGGACTTCGGCGAGGGCAAGGTGTTCCGGCCCTACCGGGACGTGCGGTTCTCGCGCGACAAGACCCCGTACAAGACGCACTGCGGCGCCGTGATCGAGCAGGGCCGCGGTGGCGGGGCGTACTACGTGCAGGTCTCGTCGGAAGGCCTGCGGGTCGGCGGTGGCTGCTTCCACCTGCAGTCCGACCAGCTCGCCCGGTTCCGGCAGGCGGTCGACACCGAGGTCCACGGCAGCGCGCTGGAGAAGATCCTCGCGAAGCTGCGCAAGACGGGCTGGGAGATCGCCGGCGACACGCTGCGCACCAAGCCGCGCGGTTTCCCGGACGACCATCCCCGCCTCGACCTGCTCCGGCACCGCTCGCTGTACGCGGTCCGCGGGTGGGAGCCCGACGACACGTTGCACGAGCGCGCCTGCCTCGATCGTGTGCGCAAGGCCTGGCGTCAGGTGCGCGAACTCAACGAGTGGGCGCGTGATCATGTCGGGACCAGCGATAAGCCGCGCCGCTGACACGATTCAGGGATCGGTACAGTGCACGACGGCCCGAGCGGCTACGCTCAATAGACGTGAGCCGACGCGCGAAGATCGTTTGTACGCTTGGTCCTGCCACCGCCACGGCGGAGAAGGTGCGGGCCCTCGTCGACGCCGGAATGGACGTCGCGAGGATGAACTTCAGCCACGGCAGTCACGGCGACCACAAGCAGGTCTATGACCTGGTGCGGGAAGCCGCGGCTGAGACGGGCCGCTCGGTCGGCATCCTCGCCGACCTGCAGGGCCCCAAGATCCGGCTCGGCACGTTCGCCGGCGGTCCCGTCGAGTGGCGCACGGGTGACGCCGTGCGGATCACCGTCGAGGACGTCGCGGGCACCCACGACCGGGTCTCCACCACCTACAAGGGCCTCGCCAGGGACGCCAAAGCCGGGGACCGGCTGCTGGTCGACGACGGCAAGGTCGGCCTCGTCGTGCGGGGCGTCCAGGGGTCCGACGTCGTCTGTGAGGTCACCGAGGGCGGGCCGGTCAGCAACAACAAGGGCGTCTCGCTGCCGGGCATGGACGTGTCCGTGCCCGCGCTGTCGGAAAAGGACATCGAGGATCTCGAGTTCGCGCTGAACCTGGGCGTGGACTTCATCGCGCTGTCGTTCGTGCGCTCGCCGGCCGACATCGACCTGGTGCACCAGGTGATGGACCGGGTCGGCCAGGGGCGGCTGCCGGTCATCGCGAAGCTCGAGAAGCCCGAGGCGGTCTACAACCTCGAGGCGATCGTGCTCGCGTTCGACGGCGTGATGGTCGCCCGCGGTGACCTGGGCGTCGAACTGCCGCTGGAGCAGGTGCCGCTGGTGCAGAAGCGGGCGATCCAGATCGCGCGGGAGAACGCCAAGCCGGTCATCGTGGCCACCCAGATGCTCGACTCGATGATCAACAACTCGCGCCCGACGCGCGCCGAGGCCTCGGATGTGGCGAACGCGGTGCTGGACGGCACGGACGCCGTGATGCTCTCCGGCGAGACCAGCGTCGGCCGCTACCCGATCGAGACGGTCGAGACCATGGGCCGGATCGTCGAGGCCGTCGAGACCGACTCGCCGACCGTGCCGCCGCTGTCGCATGTGCCGCGCACCAAGCGGGGCGTGATCTCGTACGCGGCGCGGGACATCGGCGAGCGGCTCAACGCGAAGGCGCTGGTGGCGTTCACGCAGTCCGGCGACACGGTGCGCCGCCTGGCGCGGCTGCACACCCGGCTGCCGTTGCTGGCGTTCACGCCGGAGGAGAGCGTGCGCAGCCAGCTGGCGATGACGTGGGGCACCTCGACCTACATCGTGCCGAGGGTCGGTTCGACCGACCAGATGATCCAGCAGGTCGACCACTCGATGCTGGAGATGGGCCGGTACCAGCCCGGTGACCTGGTCGTCATCGTGGCCGGGTCGCCTCCCGGCACCGTCGGGTCCACCAACCTGATCCGGGTGCACCGGCTCGGCGAGGAGGATCACGCCTGACGCGGCTGGATAATGTGCCCTCATGACTGAGCTGGCGAGGGACGCCGCCGCCGGGCTGGACACCTCCGAGGGCACCGGTGGCCAGGTCGTGCTCGACCACCTGGTGGCACTGCTGGACCTGGAAACGATCGACGAGAACATCTTTCGTGGCGTGAGCCCGCCGCACTCGACCGTGCGGGTGTTCGGCGGGCAGGTGGCAGGCCAGGCGCTGGTGGCCGCCGGGCGCACCGTGCCCGTCGACCGGAAGGTGCACTCCCTGCACGCCTACTTCATCCGCGGGGGCGACCCACAGGTCCCGATCGTGTACGAGGTCGACCGCATCCGCGACGGCCGCTCCTACACCACGCGCCGCGTGGTGGCGGTGCAGCACGGCAAGGCCATCTTCTCGCTGTCGGCGTCGTTCCAGAAGGTGGAGACGGGCATCGAGCACGCCGACGAGATGCCCGACGTGCCGCCGCCGGATTCCCTGCCGACATTCGACGAGCGGCTGAACGAGTACCCGGAGATCGCCGAGGCACGCAACCGCCCACGACCCATCGACCTCCGCTACGTCAACGACCCACCATGGGCGCGCGAGGGCAGGGCGAGCCTGCACAACCGCGTATGGATGCGCGCGGACGGCCGCCTCCCGGACGAGGACCTCCTGCATGTGTGCGTCCTGACCTACGCCTCGGACATGACCCTCCTCGACTCGACCATGGCCCGCCACGGCTTGCATTGGGAACTCGACACGGTGACCGGCGCGAGCCTCGATCACGCGCTGTGGTTCCACCGCGCGTTCCGCGCCGACGAGTGGTTCCTGTACGACACGGCAAGCCCGTCGGCTTCCGGTGGCCGCGCGCTGGCGACCGGCCGCTTCTTCGCCCAAGACGGGACGCTCATCGCCACGGTGGTGCAGGAGGGGATGCTGCGGGTGCGGAAGGCGCTGTAATCCGACAGCGCCACGACAGCGCTACTACGAGTCGCTGTGTTCGCCCGCTGACTCAGCTCACCGAGTGCAGGTGGGCGCGGCGGCAGTGGTGATGCTGACGGTGCCGGGTGTGCTCGCGGTGGGGAATCGCCTTTTCCACCGTGCCCAGGCGAAGTTGCACCGCCAGGTAGGCACGGCACGGCAGGTGGCGCCCGCGCCGGCGGAACGGAAAGCGCGATCGGCGCTCGCCACACAGAGTGCAGCGGCCTCGGGCGTCCGGGTCGTGGGTGGCGAGTACCGACTTCAGGGCCTGGACGAGTAAGGGAATCTCGCGCCGGGCCAGCTCGGCGGCATGTTCGTCGTCCAAGAGATCAGCCGAACGGGTGAGATCCTCCAGCCTTTCGTACACAGAAGCCTGGAGAGGACCGACGATTGGGTCGGGGTCGAGCACGGCCGCCTCCCAGGCATTACCTCGAGTCGGTGACAACTAACGGACCAGGCCCCAGCGCAGGGTGTCAGTATACAACCGCATTCTGCAAATTGCATGGGTTGCTAAATGAAACTAACCCATTTGGGTAGGTCAGGCACCCGCCGAATGGGGAACCGGCTGGTTAGATGGAGCGCATCGCTGACAAGGAGCCGGGGTAAGGGCGCGGACCGAACGCGGAGGTGCAACGTGAAACGGGGTCAGGGGCCCACTATCCGGCGGCGCCGGCTCGCGAGCGAGTTGCGCAGACTGCGCGAAGCCGCGGATCTGACGATCGACGAAGTCGGCGAGAAGCTCGAATGTTCGGCGTCGAAGGTCAGCCGGATCGAAACCGGCCACGTCGGGGTCACTCCGCGTGACGCCCGCGACATGCTCGAACTGTACGGGCTGACGGGTGACGAACGCGAAGCGCTCGTCCAGCTCGCACGCGAGGCGCGCAAGCCTGGTTGGTGGCACGCCTACAAGGAAGTCTTCACCGGAACGTTCGTCGGACTCGAGGCCGACGCCAGTTCGTTGCGGGCATTCCAGGCGCTGCTCGTGCCCGGCTTGCTGCAAACCGAAACCTATGCGCGCGCGGTGATCCGGGCTATGCGGCCAGACGCGGACGAATCAGACATTCAGCGCCGCGTCGCCGCCCGAACCGCGCGCCAGGAACTGCTCGTCGACCCCAACCCGCCGGCGTACTGGGCCGTTATCGACGAGGCCGTGCTGCACCGTGAGGTCGGCGGCCCGGAAGTAATGGCGAAACAAGCGAACCGGCTGCTCGAACTGGCGCAACTGACACACGTCACCATTCAGGTGGTGCCTTTCGCGGCCGGGGCGCACCCCGGAATGGAGGGCCCGTTCCTCGTTCTCGGTTTCCCGGAGCCCGCCGATCCGGACGTCGTTTATGTCGACTCCACCTCCGGTGGCTTCTTCCTCGAACTGCCCCCCGATGTCAAGCGTTATTCGCTGATGTTCGATCATCTGCGTGCCGCGGCGCTCAAGCCCGACGACTCGCTCGATGTCATCGCGGAGGCCGCGGAAAGGTATTCCCGTTGATCGCGGGAAGACCCATCCAATAATTATTGGCCGCGAAAATAAGTAAGGAGCGGGGACAATGGCGACGATGGAATCGCCCATGGGTGTGTGGCGTAAGAGCAGCTACAGCGGTGGCGGCAACGACTGTGTCGAGGTGGCGCTGTTCGCGCGGCACGTCGGTGTTCGCGACTCGAAGAACCCCGACTCGGGCTCGTTGAGCGTGTCCACGCGTGGCTGGCAGGGCCTGCTGACCGTCCTCGGCCGCGACTGAGAAGGTCTGACCGAAGGCCCCTTACACCCGCCCGGCAGGGGAGAGGCGGGAAGTAAGGGGCCTTCGTCGTCGAGGACTGGGCGATGGTCCGATGCGGGGGGTGCCCCCTCAGTACGAACCTGAGGTTCGCAGCGATGCGACCACAGGAAACAGAGGGAACTCCATGCGAAACGACTGGATCTTCGACGCCGTGCAGGCCGAGGTGGCCTACCGGACGGAGGAGCTCTACAAGGCCGGGCGGGGGACGCGCCCGGTCCGGCGGCGCCGGTGGCTGCGGGGCCGCAGGCAACCGGAGGTCAGCATTCCGGCACAGCGGCGGCCGGCCCACGACGAAGCGCCCGCGTCCCGCGCCTCGGCACGGTGAGCCATGACGAGCAGCGGGAAACCCTGGTTACCGATCCGACCAGAAGCAGGCAGACCCCGAGCAGCGCGTGACCGTTGCTACGCAGGCCGGACAGCTGTGACTGTTCGCCGTCGTCGGCGTGCTGCCGGCCGGCTCGGTAAAACAGTGGCGGAACTGTCGGTGGGGTAGGCCAGAATGCGTCTTGTGCCCCGTCTAGGTTCCGGAATCCCGTTGGTCGCGCGCATCGAGGAGATGCGCCGGGTCCGAGCCGGCTTCACCCGTGCCGAGCGTGGTGAGGCCGGTGTGGTCCTGCTGTCCGGGGATGCCGGGGTCGGCAAGACCAGGCTCCTCGCGGAGCTGGGGGAGTTTGCGGCGGGGCGTGGCGGGCTGGTGCTCACCGGCCGGTGCCTCGACGTGCGGGAGGGCGGTCTGCCGTACCTGCCCTTCGCCGAGGCGCTGGGCCCGCTGGCCACGGCCGATGACCCGGCGATCGCCGAGGCGGTGCGCGTCCGGCCGGCGCTCGCGCGCATGCTCCCGCTCGCGCAGGCCGGGCCGCTGTCCAGTTCCGAGTACCTGCCGGTCAGCTCGGAGCGCGAGGTTCCGCAGCGTGCCCGTCCCGAGCAGGACCTGGGGCAGTTGCAGCTGTTCGACGCGGTGCTGGCGGTGCTCACCGAGATCGCCGAGCACCAGCCCGTCGTGCTGATGCTGGAGGACCTGCACTGGGCCGACGGGTCCACCCGCAACCTGCTGTCGTTCCTCGTGTCCCGGCTGCGTTCCCAGCGGATCTACCTCGTTGCCAGTTATCGCGAGGAGGACGTGTACCGGCGGCATCCGCTGCGCGGGTTGCTCGTCGAACTGGTCCGGCTGCCCGTGGTCACCCCCATCGAACTGCTCCCGCTGAAGGAGCCGGACGCGCGCGCCTTCGTGCAGGCGCTGGCCGACGCGCCGCTGGCGCCGGAGGTCGTCGCGAGCGTCGTCGAGCGCTCCGAGGGCAACCCGTTCTTCGTCGAGGAACTGCTCGCCTCGTGCGCGGAGGACGAAGACCTGCCCGCCGGGCTCGCCGAGGTGCTGCTCGCGCGCCTGGAGCGGCTGTCGCCGGCCGCGCGCCGCGTGCTGCGGATCATCTCGGTCGCGGGCGAGTCGGTGGCGCACGCGGCGCTGGCCGAGGTGTCCGCGCTCGGGGACGACGAGCTGGACGAGGCGCTGCGCGAGGCCGTGCAGCACCACGTGCTGGTGGTGGAGAAGGGCGCGTACGCGTTCCGGCACGCGCTGCTGCAGGAGGCCGTGTACGGCGACCTGCTGCCCGGCGAGCGCACCCGGATGCACGCGGCGTACGCGGCCCGGATCCGGCGCACGCCGCAGGGCCGTGGGCACGACGCGAAGCTCGCGTACCACAGCCTGCAGAGCAAAGACCTGGTCACGGCGCTGCCCGCGCTACTGCGCGCGTCGGAGGAGGCCGAGCGGCTCGGCGCGCCCGGCGCGGCGCTGCGGCATGTCGAGCAGGCCCTGGAGATCTGGGACGCGGTGCCGGCGCCGGCGCGGCCTGCCGACTTCGATGAACTGGAGCTGCTGCACGCGGCGTCCTACTTCGCGGGCACGTCGGGCGAGCCGGAGCGCGCCATCGCCTACGCGCGATCCGCGGTGCAGGTGCTGGATCCGGAGGGCGATCCGGAGCTCGCCGCTCAGAAGTGGCGGCGGCTCGCCGAGGCGCTGATGAACGTCGAGGGCACCATCGACCAGGCCGTGGAGGCCATCGGGCGGGCATGGGATCTGGTAGCCGGGGCCGAGGTGAGCAGGGTCAGGACCTGGGTGCTCGCCACGCGGGCGGCCATCCTGCGCGGGGTGGGCCGCCTCGAGGACGCGTTGTGGAGCGCACGCACCGCGGTCCAGGACGCGCGCGAGGTCGGCGCGACCGGCGCGGAAGCGGCCGCGCTGATCACGCTGGGCGCCCTCGCCGACAACGCGGGTGACTTCGCCGAGGCGCGCACGCGGCTGCGCGAGGCCGAACGCAAGGCGTGCGAGGCGAACTCGCTCGATGTCGAACTGCGTGCGGTGTGCTTCCTCGGGTTCAGTTACGAGGACCAGGCCGAATTCGCCGCGGCCATCGAGGTGTTCGAGCGTGGCATCACACGCGCGGAGGAGACGGGACTCACCTGGAGCACCTACGGTCTCGAGCTACGGGCCCGGCACCTGTCGTTGCTCTACTCCAGCGGGAACTGGCCCGCCGACTCCGGTGCGGGGGCGCCCGCGCGTGGCGTGTCGAGCGTGCTCGCAGCCAGGATGACCGCGTCGTCGCTGCCGATCGTGGTGGCCCGCGGGAGGTTCGCCGAGGCCGCGAGGTTGCTCGCGGAACTGCGCCCGCACTGGCGCGCCGAACCACTGACGGCGCTCGCGGCCGGTGCCGCGGGTGCGGAAAT
>DASZUO010000091.1:0-3677 GCA_035547575.1 Amycolatopsis sp.
CAGGCCGCCAACCGGGACCTGACCGAGGGCGAGAACGAGCGGTTTAACCGACTCACCCGTGGTATCGAGAAGATCGACGACGAGATCCGCGGCTTGGTACGGCAGCTCGCCGGCCAGCCCGGGCACGCCGAGTCCGGTGACGGCGCCACCGGCGCGCCTGAGCTGATGCAGCGGGTGGACCCATGGACCCGTGACGACGTCCGCCATCTGCCGCGGGCCCAAGTGCGCGACAAGGCCCGCAAGGCGCTGGAGGACCGGCGGCTCGTCGAGCACCTGGAGGCCCGGCAACTCGAAAGCCTCGACCGTCTGCTGCGCACCCAGACCGACGACTGCGACGGCGGGCACATCGCCCAGATGCTGCTGCTGTCGGAGACCCCAGAGTATCGGTCCGCGTTCCGGGAGCTGGTGTCGAAGTCGCAGCCGATCCTCGATCACGACCAGGTCCAGGCCGTGCGCCGGTTTAACGACTTCCGTGCTATGTCGATCGGATCGGACGCAGCCGGCGGGTTCGGTGTGCCGGTGCTCATTGACCCCACGGTGATCATGACGGCGCAGGGCTCGCCGAACGACATCCTGTCGATCGCCCGCGTGGAGACCATCACCACGGACGAGTGGAAGGGTGTCAGCTCGGCCGGTATGTCGTGGAGCTTCGACGCCGAGGCCGCAGAGGTGAGCGACGACAGCCCGACTCTGGCGCAGCCGACAGTGCCGACCTACAAGGCGCAGGGGTTCATCCCATTCAGCATCGAGGTGGGAATGGACTACCCGAACTTCGCCGCGGAGATGAGCACCCTGCTCTCGGAAGGCTATTCGGAACTGCTCGCCGGCAAGCTCACCACCGGCAGCGGCAGCGACGAACCCACCGGCATCGTCACCGCGCTCGACGCGGACACCACGAGCGAGGTCGCGGTCACAACAGACGGCGCGTTCGGCGCGGTGGACCTGTACAAGCTGTGGGCCGCGCTGCCAGCCCGGTTCCGGCGACGCCCGGACACCGCGTGGATGAGCAGCACCGACGTGATGAACGAGGTCCGCAACTTCGGCACCACGATGGGCTCGAACTTCACCGTGGACCTAACCGATGAGTCGATACCTCGGCTGATGAACCGTCGCTACTACGAGAACGACTTCCTGCCCGACTTCACCGCCACCACCGGCGCAGCGAACCTTATGGTTCTAGGCAGCTGGGCGCACTTCCTGGTCGCGCAAAGAGCCGGGATGCAGGTGGAGCTGGTGCCGCATCTGCTGGGCTCGAACCGTCGCCCGTCCGGCCAACGCGGCTGGTACGCATGGGCGCGCGTGGGTTCCAACGTGACCACCACGGCCGCGTTCAAGCTGCTCCAGAACCAGTGACGGGCTGGACTCGTCGGCCGGGCGTCGGGGGTACCCGACACACGGGATTACCAGGGGAAACGTGACCCCGCGCCTAGGGCTTCCGTTTTTGTCTACGGGTCTGGGACTTCCGACCCCTGACCTGTGACGATGCTGCATCGCGCCAACCTAATCCATCTTGATCCAAGTCATGCATCCCGAGGTTTTGAACGCCCGGTCGGACGGCTTGATGGTGACCGTTGCGGGTCCACGGGTGCCGTCGCTGGCGATCACCGCACTCAGCTCACCCGAGGTGTCCTTGAGCCTGAACCAGTAGCACGTGCTCCTCGTCGGGCCTCCCGTGCGGTACGTGCCTGGCTTGATGTCGACGCCCACCACGTAGGTGCCTTCGTCGATAGTGGAGGCGGGCCCGGGTGGCGGAGTGGTGGTCAGGGGCTGCGGGTCAGTGGCCAGGTCGTTGACGGGGATGGTCAGACTCGGCACGAGCAGCGGCACCTGGGGCGTGGTGGTTACGGCTTGTGTGGTGGCTGCTAACGGGTTAGTGGTTGCGCATCCACCCAGGGCCAGGAGGAGAAGGGGAAATGGGATCAAAGCTCGCATCATGCTTTAGTGATCGCCGAGGATGACCGCCGAGTTACGAGGCTGTTGTGTGATAGTGACAACGCGGGGTCACCGCGAATATCGGCGGAGGTTGGCCCGGCGGTGTTTAGCTGAAGGGAGTGAAGCCCCGACGCGAGGGGGGAGTCGCGTCGGGGCTTCGTTCGGGCGCAGGGGGATGCGCCCGGGCTTTCTCGCCGGTGATGTCGACGGCTAGGCGAGGTTTGTTACCGACCGGCAATTCAGGTCATGTATCGACGGGCCGGCAAGGTTTGTTACCGCCCGGTCACAGCTCAGGACGTCAGCGAGTCCCAGGCCGGGCCGATCGCGCGGAGATCCGGCACCGCGGCGACGAGGCACGCGGGGCACAGCTGCCGAGGCTGGTCGGGCTGCTTGGTGTCGACCGGTAGGTGATGGCCGCAGAGCGTCTCGAAGTGGCCGCGTTCGGGTGCTCGTTGCGCGTCGAGTCGGGCCACCGCGTGCAGGCGGTCGTCGGGTCCGCGCATCCAGCCTTTGATCATGGCTGGCCGTGCCACTTCGGCCGGGCCGGTTGGGCTGGCGGTGGCGTGGTGTCCGGTTGGGTGGCTCGATCTGCCGCCCGGCACCAGTCGCACTGGCATCCGTCGAGCCAGCCGGCCAGCGTGCCGTGCGCGGCGCCCGGCACGTACCGGCCGGGGGCGTCTTCCTTGGTGTCACTGCCCACGAACGGACAGTATCGCTGCATTCGATGCATAGCGATACATACGCTGCGATCGGATGGATATGCATGCAGACCAGCGGCAACGCTGCATGCGTGGCGCAAGACAAGCTGCTGAGCACCGGGGACGCCGCGCGAGCGCTGAGCGTCAACCGGGTCACGCTGCTGCGCTGGTGGCAGGACGGGAAGGTGAGCCCGGAGTACGTCACCCCGGGTGGTCACGCGCGGTGGGACATGGAGTCGCTACGTCGGCAGCTGCGGGAGCAGTGGCAGCGCGGCGACAACGACTAGCAGCACGAAACGGCCCGGTCCCATCACCAGGGGCCGGGCCGTTCGTCGTCTCTGCGTGGCTCTCAGCGGGCGCTGAGATGTCCTCTGCCGCTCGGCGTCTCAGCGGTGCTCTTCGATCCACCGGTCGATGTCGGGGACGGGCCTGCCGTCCTGATCGACTCCGCCTTTCCATCCCTGACTGCGGGCGGTGAAGAACCGCGCGTCGGCGTCGGTGGTGTTGTCCCGTCGCTCGTCGTTGCTGCCTAGCCACTCCATCTCGATCTCTCCTTCACTGGTGGTTGGTGGTGTTCTTGATCAGCTCGACGGCGCCGGGCCGGCCGCTCGTCGTCTCTACCGGCGTTCAGTGGGTGCTGCGGGTCCAGTTCCAGACCCGGCGTCCGAGGCGGGTCTTGCGGCCGGTGCCGTCGCAGCGGCGGCAGGGTCGCCAGTACTTGCCTCGGCGGTGCTTGCCGGTGCCCTTGCACGAGCCGCACGGGGCGTTGGGGAACCACCAGACGAGCAGCAGCCGCCAGCCGAGCAAGGCGAGCGCGGCGACGGTGAGCGCGGCGGGCACGTTGATCGACCCGGCGGTGGTTGCGGTGAGTAGTTGGCTGGTCATGGGTGTCTCCGGTGCCGGACGGGGGAGGGAGGCCGGCGCCGGGTCGGACGCCAGGTGGAATCTGGGGTCGGGGGGCGAGGCGCGGGTGCGCCTTCCCTGCCTCCCTGGGCGGTGTTGGGGCAGGTCGGATCGGGGAGGTGGGGCCGGGGAGGTGGTAGGGAG
>DASZUO010000092.1:0-53341 GCA_035547575.1 Amycolatopsis sp.
TTGTTCGGATATCCGCTCTCGCGGCGACGGCCGGGCACCCAGCAAGGTGCTTGCACAAGCAAGCGCTGGCCAGACCGTCTGGTCCACGGCCCCAGTAAACGCCACCTGGGCCGATGCCGCGAAATCGACACGCGCTCACTCGCCCGGTCGGGGAGGTGCGAAGCCCGTTCTGGCGACCAGGTCGAGGTCGGACTTAGGGTTAGCGCAACTGTTGTTCATCGATGACGGGAGTGCCCAATGCTGAGCACGATGCAAGACGGACACCTCTCCATCGGGACCCTGCTGCGGCACGGCAGCAAGGTGCACGCCAACAGCGAAGTCGTCACATGGACCGGCTCCGGATCGCGCCGCGAAAACTTCGCTGACCTGGGCAAACACGCCGCGAAACTCGCCAACGCACTGCGCGGTCTCGGCATCACCGGCGATCAGCGCGTGGGCACGTTCATGTGGAACAACGCCGAGCACATGGCGGCCTACTGCGCCATCCCCGCGATGGGCGCCGTGCTGCACACGCTCAACATCCGGCTCTTCCCCGAGCAACTGGTGTTCGTCGCCAACCACGCCGAGGACCAGATCATCCTGGTGGACGGCACGCTGGTGCCGCTGCTCGCCGAGCAGCTCCCGCAGCTGAAGACCGTCCGTCATGTCATCGTCGCCAACGGTGACGCCGCGACGCTGCAGGCGCCGAACGGCATCGAGGTGCACTCCTACGACGAGTTGCTCGCGGCCCAGCCCGACACGTTCGACTGGCCGGACGTGGACGAACGCTCTGCGGCCGCGATGTGTTACACGTCGGGCACGACGGGTGATCCGAAGGGGGTCGCGTACTCGCATCGCTCGATCTGGCTGCACTCGATGCAGGTTTCGATGATGGACAGCATGCGCCTGGCCGAGTTCGACTCGGCGCTCGCGATCGTGCCGATGTTCCACGCGATGGCATGGGGGCTGCCGTACGCGGCGCTGATGATCGGCGCGTCGCTGGTGCTGCCGGACCGGTTCCTGCAGCCGGAGCCCATCGCGCAGATCCTCGCCGCCGAGAAGCCGACGTTCGCCGGCGCGGTGCCCACGATCTGGCAGGGGCTGCTGCAGTACCTGGACGCGAATCCGCAGGACATCTCGCACCTGCGCGAGGTCGTCGTGGGCGGGTCGGCCGCGCCGCCGTCGCTGATGCACGCGTTCGAGGAGCGCTACGACGTGCCGATCCTGCACGCGTGGGGCATGACCGAGACGTCCCCGCTGGGCAGCGTCGCGCGGCCGCCGAAGACAACGAGCGGCGAGCAGGCGTGGCGATACCGCTACACGCAGGGCCGGTTCCCCGCCGGGGTCACCGCGCGGCTCATCGGCGACTCCGGCGAGGAGATGCCGTGGGACAACGAGGCCGTCGGCGAACTCGAGGTGCGGGGCCCGTGGATCGCCGCGTCCTACTACGGCGGCGAGGCGGTCGACCCGGAGAAGTTCCACGGCGGTTGGCTGCGCACCGGGGACGTCGGCAGGATCAGCCCGGACGGGTTCCTCACGCTGACCGACCGCTCGAAGGACGTCATCAAGTCCGGTGGCGAATGGATCTCCTCGGTCGACCTGGAGAACGCGGTGATGGCGCATCCCGCGGTCGCCGAGGCCGCGGTGATCGGCGTGCCCGACGAGAAGTGGGACGAGCGCCCACTGGTCGCCGTCGTGGTGCGCGAGGGACAGCAGGTCACGCCCGCTGACCTGCGCGACTACCTCGGCGAGAAGGTCGCGAAATGGCAGCTTCCGGAACATTGGACGTTCATCGAGGAGGTCCCGAAGACCAGCGTGGGCAAATTCGACAAGAAGCGCCTCCGCGCCCTCAACTCGGAAGGCAAGCTCGACATCACCCATTTCTGATGCGGCCCACCGTCCACAGCAGACACTCGGCACCGCCGCGGTGATCGACCCGGTAAGGTGAATGCGTGAGCGAACTCGACGAAGAGGGCACCACGCTGTTCCACCAGACCATGCCGTTCACCAAGCGACTCGGCATCGAGGTGCTGGCGCACGGCAAGGACGTCGTCCGGTCGCGGTTGGCCTGGGAGGACTCGTTGTGCACGCTGAGCGGCGTGCTGCACGGCGGAGTCCTGATGTCACTGGCCGACGCGAACGCGGCGGTGTGCGCGTACCTGAACCTGCCCGAGGGCGCCACCGGTACCACGACGATCGAGTCGAAGACGAACTTCCTGCGCGCGGTGCGGGAAGGCCACGCCACCGCGACCTCTCGCGTGCTGCACCCCGGCCGCCGCGTGATCGTCGTGGAGACCGAGATCCACGACGACGACGGCAAGCTGATCGCCAAGGTCACGCAGAGCCAGGCAGTCCTCTAGTGCGATGCGACCGGCTGCTTTCCCGCTGCCTTACGCACAATGGAGTAGACCGACACCAGCGCCCATATCCCCTCGAGCAGGATGAAGCCCCACTCGAGACTGAGGACCGCCGTGACGGTCAGTACTCCCGACCCGACCGCGTTGGCGATGAGGTAGCGGTAGCTGTGCTGGTTGATCCGGCCGGACGACGCGGCCACGAACGCGGCCAGGATGAGCAGCGAACCGACGATCTGAACAGCGTCATACATCACGAGACTCCCCCGCACCGTCTTGTCGCTGTCCGGGTACGGTGCGCCTCGTCCGGGACGCTCACATGCGTGCGCGTCACCCCCACATCTTAGCGCGGCCGAGACCTCGGAACTGTCCTTTGTGGATTTACGGGCCGGATGCGGGTGTTTTCGCCGCTTTCGTGGCAAGCTGCTAGCGGACCGGCAAGGAAGGGATCGCAGACATGCCGTACGAGGTGCAGGGAGTCGTATCCCGCGCGAAGGGTGAGCCCGTTTCACTGGAGACCGTGATCGTGCCCGATCCTGGCCCTGGCGAGGCGGTCGTCTCGGTCAAATCCTGCGGCGTGTGCCACACCGACCTGCACTACCGCGAGGGCGGCATCAACGACGACTTCCCGTTCCTGCTCGGCCACGAGGCCGCCGGTCACGTCGAGAAGGTCGGCGAGGGCGTGACGGACCTCGAGCCCGGCGATTTCGTCATACTCAATTGGCGCGCGGTGTGCGGCACCTGCCGCGCATGCAGGCGCGGCCGCCCGTGGTACTGCTTCGCCACCCACAACGCCTCCCAGCCGATGACGCTCGCCGACGGCACGAAACTCAGCCCGGCGCTGGGCATCGGCGCGTTCCTGCCGAAGACGCTCGTGCACGCGGGCCAGTGCACGAAGATCGACCCGGCGGCCGAGCCAGCGGTCGCGGGCCTGCTGGGTTGTGGCGTGATGGCCGGGATCGGCGCCGCCATCAACACCGGCGCCGTCACGCGCGGTGACACGGTCGCCGTCATCGGCTGCGGTGGCGTGGGCGACGCGGCCATCGCGGGTGCCCGGCTCGCGGGTGCGCGCACGATCATCGCGATCGACGTGGACGACCGGAAGCTCGAGTGGGCCAAGGACTTCGGCGCGACCCATACGGTCAGCTCGCGCGGCAAGAGCCAGGACGAGGTGGTGGAGGCGGTCCAGGACCTCACCGAGTCCTTCGGCGCCGACGTCGTCATCGACGCGGTCGGCCGCCCCGAGACCTGGAAGCAGGCCTTTTACGCGCGGGACCTCGCGGGCACCGTGGTGCTCGTCGGCGTGCCGACGCCGGACATGCGGCTTGACGACATGCCGCTCATCGACTTCTTCGCGCACGGCGGTTCGCTGAAATCCTCGTGGTACGGGGACTGCCTGCCCTCACGGGACTTCCCGATGCTCGTCGACTTGTACCTCCAGGGCCGGCTCCCGCTGGACAAGTTCGTCACGGAGCGCATTCCCGTTAGCGGCGTTGACCACGCTTTCGAGCGGATGCATCGGGGAGACGTGTTGCGCAGCGTTGTCGAGTTCGAGTGAGCTCTTCGAGGCTGAGACACTGCGATCTGGCCTGCCACAAGGAAAACAGTTTGGTGTGCCCTCACAAGACGCCGACAGTGTGATCGTCTAATATCGCCCGCCTGATACCTAACAGGGCACGGTGACACATGGACGAAGACAGTCACACGGCGTTCAGATCCCACCATCCCCAGCCGTCCGGCGTTCCCTCGGATGCACGTTCATCTGCACGCGCATCCAGCCTCGCCAACACCCGCGCCCGGCAAGCCACGGCTCGTGTCGCGGATGACGTGCTACTCGACGCCGCGCGACGATGCGTGCTCGCGGTAGGCCTGCGACGCGCGACGCTGGCCGAGATCGCCAGGACCGCCAAGGTCAGCAGAATGACCGTGTACCGGCGGTTCCCTGACGTGCGTAGCGTGCTTTCGGCGTTGATGACAAGGGAGTTCGGCTCGCTGCTGCACAGGGCGAGCGAGGAGGGGGCCGGCGCGCCGACAGCGCGCGAACGGCTGGTGCGGAGCGCGACCGCCGCGGTGCGATTGCTGAACGATGACCAGCTGATGCGCACAGTAATCGAAATCGACACGGAACTGCTGATGCCGTATGTGGTCGACAGGTTCGGCCGGACACAGCGCATCGGCGAGCAGGTCATCACGACCCATCTCGTGGACGGCCATCGGGACGGGTCGATCCGCGTCGGGGACCTGCCACTACAGGCACGCACGATCCTGCTGTTGGTCCAGTCGTTCGTGCTGTCGATGCGGCCGGCGACGGCGGACATCGACGCCGGGCGGCTGCTGGGCGAACTGGCCAGGATGTTGCACGCCACGTTGCGTCCCTAGGAGGCGGAGCGCGACAACGGTGTCGCGCCTGCCATCCCACGGCGGTTCGGCATGCCGTTCGCGACGGTCCGGAATGGACGGACGGGGTCCACGCGCTACGCTCCGGCGAGTCCGGTTTGGACGATCAGCTGCGCGAGAAGCTACCGCGACGTCGTGCTGCACACCGCCGTGGGCAGACAAGAGTGCCCCCTCCCGTTCGGGAGAGGGCACCGATCGTTTGCGCCGGCTTCGGCTCTCAGCGTTCGCTGATCGGGGTGTAGTCCCGTTCCTTCTCGCCGGTGTAGATCTGCCTGGGGCGGCCGATCTTGGTCGCCGGATCGTTGATCATCTCGCGCCAGTGGGCGATCCAGCCCGGCAGGCGGCCCAGGGCGAAGAGCACCGTGAAGTACTGCGTCGGGAAGCCGAGAGCGCGGTAGATCAGACCGGTATAGAAATCCACGTTCGGGTAGAGCTTGCGCTCGACGAAGTAGTCGTCCGACAGCGCGTGCTCCTCCAGCGTCTTCGCGATGTCGAGCAGTTCGTCGTGTACGCCCAGCTTGTCCAGGATCTGGTCGGCCGTCGACTTGATGATCTTCGCGCGCGGGTCGTAGTTCTTGTAGACCCGGTGCCCGAAGCCCATCAGCTTGACACCCTTTTCCTTGTTCTTCACGCGCTGGACGAACTGCGACACGTCGCCGCCGTCCGCCCGGATGCCCTGCAGCATCTCCAGCACCGCGCTGTTCGCGCCGCCGTGCAGCGGGCCGAACAGCGCCATGATGCCCGCCGAGATGCTCGCGAACAGGTTCGCCTCCGACGAGCCCACCAGGCGCACCGTCGAGGTGGAGCAGTTCTGCTCGTGGTCGGCGTGCAGGATGAACAGCAGGTCCAGGGCCTTCGCGACCTCGGGGTCGATCTCGTACGGCTCCGCGGGCAGGCCGAAGGTCATCCGGAGGAAGTTCTCCACCAGGCCGAGCGAGTTGTCCGGGTACAGGAACGGCTGGCCGACCGACTTCTTGTACGCGTAGGCCGCCAGGGTGGGCACCTTGGCCAGCAACCGCACCGTGGACAGCTCCACGCTGGGCTCGTCGAAGGGGTTCAGCGAGTCCTGGTAGAACGTGGACAGCGCCGACACCGCCGACGACAGCACCGGCATCGGGTGCGCGTCCCGCGGGAAACCGTCGAAGAACCGCTTCAGGTCCTCGTGCAGCAGGGTGTGCCGGTTGATCTTCTGGGTGAAGTCCTCCAGCTGCTCCTTCGTGGGCAGGTTGCCGTAGATCAACAGGTACGAGACCTCGATGAAGCTCGATTTCTCGGCCAGCTGCTCGATGGGGTAGCCCCGGTAGCGCAGGATGCCGGCATCGCCATCGATGTAGGTGATGGCGGAGGAGGTGGAGCCCGTGTTGACGAAACCCGGGTCATACGTGATGTACCCCGTCGACGCCAGCAGCTTGCCCAGTTCGATGCCGGGAGCACCCTCGACGGCGTTGACCACCTTAAGCTCGTACTCGCCGTTCGGCAGGCGCAGCGATACCGTGCTGCCGCCGGGCGCCGCAGTCGCGTCGGACATGCATGTCCCTCTCACGGTCACACGGGTCGGTGGCACCTGCAGGTCGCACAGGCAACCAATTGTTCGCGCGACCGGGAATTGGCCTCGCCGCACACCGCCCCGCTGGGGTATGAATTTCACTCTTACGCTAGTCGAACAACCCGGCTTCGCGCAGCCACTGTGTTACCCAGAGCAAACCGTTGGGATCAGTTTCACACCATTTCCGCGGCCGTCGGCGGCTCGGCCCCGCTTCGGGATACCGTGATGGCCGCCGCTTTCGCGGCATACGAGAGCGCTTCGCGCCATTCCGCCGGATTCAATTCGGTGATCATGCACACATCATGCTGGTGTAACCACGCCAAAAGTGCTCCCTGCACGGTGTCGCCGGCGCCGATCGTGTCGACCACGCAAGCGGGCGCGGACGGTACGAAAACGGCACCTTTTCTGGTGTGGACGGCGATGCCCTCGGTCCCGCGTGTCAGCACGACGGCGTCCACCCCGGCATCCAGCCAGCCCGTCGCCGCGGCTACCGGATCGCCACCGGCCAGCCACGCGGCGTCGTCGTCGGACAGCTTCAGCAGCCGCACGTCGGGCAGCCAGGAGGCGAACCGGCGGCGGTAGGCGTCCGCGTCGGGGATGAGGCCGGCGCGGATATTCGGGTCGAGCGCGGTCAGCACGCCGCGAGCCGCCTCGCGGCGCAGCACCGCCTCGTAGGTGCTCGCGCCGGGCTCCAGCACCATGCCGAGCGTGCCGACGCACAGCACGGACACGCCGGCGGGTAGCGGTCCGGGGTCGGCGACGAGCCGGTCGGCGGTGCCTTCGGTGTAGAACGTGTAGCTCGCGGCACCACGCTCGTCCAGTGCGACGACCGCGAGCGTCGTCGGCTCAGCACCCGACTGCACCATCGATATGTCGACATCAGACTCGGTCAGCCGTCGCCGCATCGCCTGGCCGAACCGGTCCCGCGACAGCCGGGACAGGAACGCCGTGGGCGCGCCGAGCCTTCCCGCGGCCAGCGCCACGTTGTAGGGCCCGCCGCCGAGCCGGGGCGCGAGCGCGGTCAGCCCACTGTCCAGAATGGATTCCCCTGGCACCAGGTCGACGAGTGCCTCACCACCCACGACGATCACGGTCGCGACGCCGATCCGCCCGCCCGTCGCCCACCGCCACCCTCGGCGGAGACGCTCCGGGTCGCCAGCCCATCCAGGAGCAGCTCGGACAACGCCGTGAAGGCCTCGGCGTCGGACACCCCCGTCCGGGCGCCGACGACGCCTGCCTGGATGCCCTCGATGAGCACACCGGCCATCTCGGCGATCAACGTGGCGTGTACCTCACGGAACACACCGTCATCGACCCCTTTGCTGATGAAGGAGCGGATGCGGGCCGCGGCGGCCCGGCTGTTCAGCTCGTAGGCCGCGCGGGCCGGGCCGAAGTCGTTGATGTCGCGCATGAAGGCGGGCGACGCGCGGTTGAGATACTCGGCGATCCCGGCGAGGTAGGTGCCGATGATCTCGCGCGCGTCCACGATCCCGGCGATGCGCTCGTCCAGCAGTTCGGCGGCGCCCTTGAAGTAGTGGGCGACGACCCGGACCGCGAGCTGCTCCTTGCTCGGCGCCAGCGCGTAGAGCGTCGACTTCGAACAGTGCGCCTTGGCGGCCAGGTCGTCGAGCGTGAATTGCATGAACCCCTCGACGAGGAACAGCTCCTCCAGCTCCGCGAGCAGGGCGCGCTGCCGGGTGGTCAGCTGCCTGCTGCTCGGAGCCTTCAAGGGGACGCGATCTGTCATCGGAACACCGTATGTGCTGTACTTTAGATGGTTATAGAGTACTGCTTCTGGTACAGATGCGGAGGCTGTCATGCCGGTCGAGCGCCTACTGCCCAACCGCGAATCCGAGGACCTGGTGGCGCTGGCCGCCGAGCTGGCCCGCGAGGAGCTCAAGCCGCTGGCGAGCGAGTACGAGGAAGCCGAGCGCTTCCCGCGGGAGCAGTTCCGGCTGCTCGGCAAGTCGGGGTTGCTGGGGCTGCCCTACTCCGAGCGCTGGGGCGGCGGCGAGGTGCCGTACGAGGTCTACCTGCAGGCGCTGGAGGAGATCGCGGCGGCGTGGATGTCGGTCGGCGTGGGCCTGTCCGTGCACACGATGTCGTGCTTCGCACTCGCCCACCACGGCACGGACGAGCAGCGTGACCGCTGGCTCCCGGCGATGCTCGAGGGCGAGTTGCTGGGCGCCTACGCGTTGTCGGAGGCGCACGCCGGGTCCGACGCGGCGGCGCTGTCGACGCGGGCACGGCGCGACGGCGACCAGTACGTGATCAACGGGACGAAGGCGTGGATCACGCACGGTGGTCAGGCGGACTTCTACACGACGATGGTGCGCACCGGCGAGGACGCCATCTCGTGCCTGCTGATCGACCGGTCGACACCGGGCCTTTCGGCGGCGGCGCCGGAGCGCAAGATGGGACTGACGGGCTCCACCACCGCGCAGATGATCTTCTCCGACGCCAGGGTCGACACCGACCGGCTGATCGGCGCCGAAGGCGCCGGGCTGCGCATCGCGCTGTCCTCTTTGGACTCCGGTCGGCTCGGGATCGCCGCGTGCGCGGTGGGTCTGGCGCAGGCCGCGCTCGACGAGGCGGTCGAGTACGCGAAGGGCCGCACCCAGTTCGGCAAGCCGATCATCGAGTTCCAGGGCCTCGAGTTCCTGCTCGCCGACATGGCGGCGGCGATCGACTCGGCACGCGCGAGCTACCTCGACGCGGCGCGCCGCCGGGACCGCGGCATGTCGTTCCGCCGCCAGGCGTCGGTCGCGAAGCTGATCGCGACCGACGCGGCGATGAAGGTGACCACCGACGCCGTCCAGGTGCTCGGCGGCGCCGGCTACACGCGTGACTTCCCGGTCGAGCGGTACATGCGCGAAGCGAAGGTGCCGCAGATTTTCGAGGGCACCAACCAGATCCAGCGCATGGTCATCGCACGGGAACTGCGCCGCGCGTAAGGGCTACTCGCGATACCGGCGCTCGGCGACGACGCCCTCGCCCCGGCCCTCGTCAAAGGTATAGACCTCCCGGCCGCGCACGAAGACCCGCATGGCGCGGTTCATCACGTCGAGCGGGTCGCCGGACCAGATCACCACGTCGGCGTCCAAGCCGGGCCTGAGCGCGCCGACCTTGTCCTGCAGGCCGAGCATGGCGGCCGGGTTGACGGTCAGCGCGCGCAGCGCGGCCTCCGGCTCGAGGCCGTCCTTCACGGCCAGCGCCGCCTGGTAGACAAGGAAGTTGATCGGGACGACAGGGTGGTCGGTGGTGATCGCCAGCCGCACGCCGGCGCGGACGAGTATCCCGGCGCTGCGCAGCGTGCGGTGCCGCAGCTCGACCTTCGACCGGGTGGTGAACAGCGGCCCGAGGATCACCGGCACACCCTCCTCGGCGAGCAGGTCGGCGATGAGGTGCCCCTCGGTGCCGTGGTTGACGACGAGCTTGTAGCCGAACTCCTTGGCCAGCCGGATCGCGGTGACGATGTCGTCGGCGCGGTGCGTGTGCTGGTCCCAGTACAGCGTGCCGTCGAGCACCTGCGCGAGGGTCTCCAGCGTCAGGTCGACGTCGAACGGCTTGCCCTCGGCGGCGGCGTGGTCGCGCTGCGCGGCGTAGTTGCGGGCCTTGGTGAAGGCCTCGCGGATGATCGCGGCGACGCCGAGGCGCGTCGCGGGCGTCTGCTTCTTCTGGCCGTAGATGCGCTTCGGATTCTCGCCCAGCGCGCTCTTCACGCTGACCTGCTCGGCGAAGACGATGTCGAGCGCCGTGCGACCCCACGTCTTCACGCCCACGGTCTGGCCGCCGATCGGGTTGCCCGAGCCGGGCTTGATGACGACGCTGGTGACGCCCCCGGAGAGCGCGTCGTCGAAGCCGGGCTCGAACGGGTCGATGGCGTCGATGGCCCGGAACCGCGCGCCGTTCGGGTCGGTCAGCTCGTTGGTGTCGTTACCGGACCAGCCCTCGCCTTCCTCGTGTACACCGAGGTGGACGTGCGCGTCGAGGAACCCTGGCAACACCCACGAACCGGCGGCGTCGACCAGTTCGGCGTCCTCCGGGATGTCCACATCGACCTCGGCGCCGACCGCCGTGATCTTCCCGTCCTGGAGGAGGACCGTGCCCCCGTCGATCGGCGTCCCGTCGACCGGCACCACGTACCCGCCCACAATCGCAGTCGTCATGCCCCGACACGCTACTAGCGGAGCCGCTTTTCGAAGTGGATAAGGTGATAGTCGAACAGCCGCGGTACGCGAACCGTGGCGGGCACGCGCTCCTGCGCGGCGGCCAGCAGGCCCCGCTTACGCCCCAAGCAAAACAGTCCGGTTGACACAGCGCATCTCGCCCGCGTCCGGTTCGCCCAGTCTGACCGGATCAGGCATGGACTCGTACGCCCCAGCTTCCGGTCCAGGAGGTGCCCGGATCCAGGTCGATCAGGTCCGTGCCGGAGTTGAGCGCGTCGGCGGGACAGGTCATCGGCTCGATCGCGATCGCCCGGCCGCGGCCGACCAGATCCGCCGGCGTGAACACCTGCACCCACCGGAAATCCGGGCCGGTCCACACGTCGACGCTCTGCTCGCCGTGACTGACCACGTGATGGTGGCGCCCGTCCGCGCCCGCGCCGAGCCCGCCGAACGCCGTGTCGAGATACACGGTGGCGACCGGCCTGCCGTGGCGGAAGTCGTACTCGGTGCCCTCGACGTCCTGCTCGTCGCCGACGGGCAACTGCTCGTCCGCGACATACGGCCGCACGCGGGTCGCGGACAGCGTGAGCGTGAGGTCGTCGGTCGGCACATCGCCGATGCGGAAGTACGGGTGCGCGCCGACACCGACGCCGACCGGGCTGTCACCCTCGTTGCGGATCTCGTGGGTGACGGTCAGTTCGCGCGGCGCGAGGTCGTAGGTGATGCGCGCGTGCAGCGGCACCGGCCAGCCCTGCTGCTTCTCGATCTCGATCTCAAAGGTGATCGAGGATTCGGCGTGCTCGACGAGTGTCCACTCGCGATGCCGGGTCAGGCCGTGGATCGCGTTGCCGCGCGCCTGCTCGGTGACCTCCAGCCGCTGCGTCTCGCCTTCGTAGGTCCACTCGGCGTTCTTGACGCGGTTGGGCCACGGGAGCAGCACCTGCCCGGCGCCTTTCGGCGGCTTGGCGTCGGCGTCGAAGGTCTCCAGGTACGGCACGCCGCCGATCTCGAACGCGCGCAGCCCGGCGCCGATCTCGGTGACGATCGCGCGAGCCGCGCCGCGCACGAGTTCGAACTGCTCTCCGGTGGGGTTGGCCATGCCCGCAACTTACCGGTCGATCACGTGCCAGCCGCCGGCGTTCGGGTCGACGCCCGGCGTGTAGGGGATGACCTCCGGCTCCGGGTCGAGTGCCAGGCCCGCCGAGCGCATCATGTCCAGCGCCGCCGCGTCGCCCAGCGCGTCGCCCAGGATGTTGACGCCCTCGCCCATCGCCGCCTGCTGGGCCCGGTGCGACAGCTCCACGATCTGCGCGCCCAGCGCCTCCGCGCCCAGCGCGAGCGCCGCCTCGTCGAGCCGCAGCTGGGTGAGCGCGCCGTGCACGTCGACCGTGACGTGCACGGTGTCATCGCCGTTGTAGGCCCAGCCGCGGACCGACGCGAGCCGCTCCGGAAGCTCCTCGGTGACGCGCAGGCGTTCCTCGGCGTCGGCGAGCAACCGCTCAGTGGTGCGGCGCTGACTCGGCTGGGTCATCCGCGCGTCCAATCCCGGTCGAAGTCCTCGTCGGCGGCCAGCGCCGGGTCGTAGCTCAGGCCGAGCCCGTCGAGAACCCGCTTGCCGCCCAGCGCCTGCGCGTACACCTGTTCCGCCCGCTGGTTGGCCTTCGCGGTGGCGCGTGCGGCTGTCGCGACGACCGTCTGGGCGAGTTGCGCCGCGCCGTACCGCAACGCCTGCGGCGTCAGCCGGACCGAACGCAAGCGGCCGCCGACGCTCACCTCCACCGTGACGCCGTCCGCGTCCGCGCGGCCGACGATCGGCCCCGCCGCGGCGAAGGCCTGCTCGAGCCGCTCTCGTTGGTTCATGACCGCCCACTATGCCGAAGGTCTGAACACGCCGAGGAGCGGCTCGCCCGCGTTGGACGTGCGAAGCGGCACCACATGGCAGACATCGCCCGTATGGGGTTCCTCGACCATCTGCCCGTTGCCGATGTACATCGCCACGTGGCCACTCCAGATGACGAGGTCGCCCGGCTGGATGTCGTTGATGTCGACCTTCTGCCCGATCGTCTGGGTGGCCGCGGTGCGTGGGAGCTTGATACCCGCCTGGCCGTACGACCACTGCGTGAGGCCGCTGCAGTCCATGCCCTTGTTCGGGTCGGTCCCGCCCCACACGTACGGCAGGCCGAGCCGCGACAGCGCCGCGCGTACGGCGATCGCGGCCCGTTCGTTGGGCGCGCTGACGGTCTGCCCGCCGGGCAGCTTGATCTGCGTGCCGCTGCCGTACTGGTCCGAGGGCGGGAACGTCATGGCGGGACCCGTGGACGCGACATCCCCACCTCCGCCGCCACCTCCGCTGTAGCCACCGCCGCTCGCCCGCGTACCGAGCGGGCCGGCCGCCGGGGCGGACGAGGGGACGGTCGAGCCCATGCCCGACACCAGGGTCTCGAGCCGGCCCTTCGCGGCGTTGACGATGTCCGCGGCCTCTTTCGCGTACTTCGCCGACATCGCGCCGATCACCGCGCGGGCTTGCATCTCGGCGCCGGGGTCGGTGCTGGTGGCGGCCGCGTCGACGAGCGTTCCCGCGTCGGCGTCGAACTCCTCCAGCAGCGCCTGCACCTGCTGATGCGCGTTCTTGACCAGCGTCGTGGCGTCGCCGATGGTCCGTGAGGTCTTCGACGCCCAGGTGGCCGCGTCGTCGAGCGCCTGCGTCTGCTCCTTGGCCTTGACGCCGAACATGTCACCGCGGTCGCCGACCCAGTTGCCCTGCAGGGTCGCCGCCTCGCCCTGGTGCTGGGTGCCATAGTCGGTCAGCTTCTGCGACAGCGCGTTCAGGTCGCCCTGCGCCTTGTCGGCGGCGCCGGTGTCCCCCTCGAGCTTGTCGGCGGCCTCCTTGATCGGCGCCTCGTACTGCGCCAGGTCGATCGCCACGTGGTCCCCCTACCCCAGGATGTTGCGGAACTGGTCGCCGAAGAGTTGCTCGTCGGCGTCGTAGTCGCCCTTCGCGGTGTGCACGGACTGGCCGAGGTCGTGCACGCCGCCGGCGAGCGAGTGCACGTGCTGGTGCATCCGGTCGAGATGGTCGCCGAGGTGGGCCTGCAGGCCGCTCTCGTGCCCGAGGTCGCCGAACAGGTTGCCGGGCAGCGACAGGTTCCCGGCGAGGTGGGCGTTCGCGGCGCCCACGATCTCGCCCGAGAGCGCACCGGCTCGCGAGTGGTATCGCGCCAGGTCGGCGGTGTCGACGGAGATCCCATCAGCCATGCCGATCATCGTGCCGCATCCGGCGCGCACGCGCGGCCGCTATGCCGAAATTGCCGAGCCGACCGTCACCTGCCTTATTTGACGACGGCCTTCGCGCGGTACCGCCAGAATGCCGGCAGCAACGCCACGGCCACCACGATGAGCACGATCGTCAGCGCGCCACCGCCGGCGGCGGCCGCCGAGGTGCCGACCGCGGCCGCGGTCCAGCCGTGCGTCAGGTCCGCGATGCGCGGCCCGCCCGCGACGACGACCGTGAACGCGCCCTGCATCCGGCCGCGCATCTCGTCGGTCGCCGCGGCCTGCAGTATCGACTGGCGGTAGATGGCGCTCACCATGTCCGCGCCGCCGCCGATGACCAGGAATGTGACGGCCAGCCACAGCGGGGCCGACAGTCCGAAACCGACGATCGCGGCACCCCACGCACAGATCGCGATCACCACCGCGACACCCTGCCTGCGGACCCGCCCGAGCCACCCGGAGAACAGTCCGATGAGGACCGAGCCGATCGGGATCGCGGCGAACAACCACCCGAGGGCGAGGCCACCGCCGTGCGGATCGCCGAAGGTGCGCTCGGCCATTTCCGGGAAAAGCGCGCGCGGCATGCCCGCGACCATCGCGATGATGTCGACGACGAAGCTCGCGAGCAGGACCTTCTGCGTGCCCATGTACCGGAAGCCGTCGACGACGTCGCGAAGGCCGGCGCGGCGCACCTGGCCGGACAGTGGGGGCAGCGCGGGCAGCCGCCAGACAGTGTAGAGCGTCAGCAGCAGCGCGATCGTGTCGATGAGATAGAGCGTCGGCAGTCCCAGCACGGGCATCAGCGCCCCGGCCGCCATCGGGCCGAAGACCGTGCCGAACATGTTCATGGTGCCGGACAACGCCGTGGCCGCCGGCAGTAGCTCGGGTGCGACCAGCCGCGCCACGATGGCGCTGCGCGTGGGCATGTTGATGGCGAAGAACGCCTGGTTGAGCGCGAGCAACCCCAGCACGAGCCACACGGAGCCGATGTTCAGCCACGCCTGCAACCACAACAACGCGGACACGACGGCGATGCCCGTATTGCCGGCGATGAGCAGCTTCCGCCGGTCCACAGTGTCCGCGATCGCGCCGCCCCACAGCCCGAACACGAGCAGCGGCACCAGCGCGACGGCCCCGGTGAGCCCGACGTACCCGGAGGACCCGGTGAGGTCGAACACCTGCTTCGGCACGGCGACGGTGGTGAGCTGACTACCGACGGCCGTCACCGCCGAGCCGATCCACAGGCGCCGGAACGCGGCCTCCCGCAGCGGCTGGATGTCGATGACAACGGACCCGAAACGCCTGCGCTTAGCCTTGGCCCGGGTCTCGACACTCACAACGAACGAGTTTAGCTGGGCTAACGAGTTGCCCGCCTGTGATTTTCCGCCCGCCACAACCCGGCGGCGTTTGGGGGGACGGGGGCGCCGAAGGTGGCCTTCGGCGCCCTATAGGAACCGAAGGCCACCTTCGGCTCCCTCAGGGAGCCACGCGCTCGATGCGCCATCCGTCGTGGGTGAGCACATACCGCAGCCGGTCGTGCAGCCGGTTCTGCTGCCCCTGCCAGAACTCGACCATCTCCGGCCGGATACGCCACCCACCCCAGTGCGGCGGGAAGGGAATCCGCTCCACATCGGCGAAGCGGCGCTCGATCGACGCAAGGGCGTTGTCGAGGTCGCGCCGGCCTTCTACCACCTGCGACTGCGGCGACGCCCATGCCCCCAGCTGCGACCCGCGCGGCCGGGAGGCCCAGTACTCGGCCGTCTCCTTGATGTCGACCTTCTCGACCTCACCGCGCACCGTGACCTGCCGGTGCAGCGCATACCACGGGAAGGTGACGGAGGCGTACCGCGTCACGGTGAGGTCGTGGCTCTTCTTGGACGTGTAGTTCGTGTAGAACACGACCCCACGCTCGTCGAGCCCCTTGCACAGCACGGTGCGGGAGGACGGCCTGCCCTCGGCGTCAGCGGTGGCAAGCACCATGGCGTTCGGCTCGGCCACGCCCGCGGCGAGCGCCTGGTTCAGCCAGTCCTGCAGCTGCTCGGTCCAGGTCGGCGCGAGGTCGGCTTCGTCCAGCGCCTCCCCTTCGTAGGCCACCCGCATGCCTGGCAGGCGTACCGCTACGTCGTCGATGTCGTCGACTTCCGGCATGAGCCAACCTCCGCGCTGTGTACGCATCAGTGACAGTGGATAAGAGCTGACGTTAGGGCCTGATACCCCGCGACGAAACCCGCCGAACGGTGACGCCTGTTACGGACGCCCCACCTGGCTCGATCCAGTGTCGCGCGACACCAGCGGCCGCGCTCGCCGAGCCCGACAGCATGCGGCGATCCGCGGGCCGGGAAGCACAAGATTTCCGTCCGAGCGCGCCTCCTGGCTGAATCGTTCTCGTAATCGTGACCGAAACCACCGCTTCTTTCGATTGATCCTCGTCCCCGGGCAGGGCATGGTTTGGGTGATCCGTGCGACGGCGCGCGACCCCGCGTGCCGCTCCGCGACGACACGAACCAATGCGGCAACTGTCGGGGAACGCGCATCGAAAGGTCTCACCGTGACTACCTCAGCGCCTGTTGCTAACAACCAGCCAGCGACGCCGGACGACGACTTCAAACCCGGTCTCGAGGGCGTGGTGGCCTTCCGCACCGAGATCGCCGAGCCCGACCGCGACGGCGGCGCCCTGCGCTACCGCGGCGTGGACATCGAGGATCTGGCAGGAAAGGTCAGCTTCGGCGACGTGTTCGGCCTACTGGTCGACGGCAAGTTCGGCAACCCGCTCGCGCCCGCCGAGCCCTTCCCGCTGCCGGTGCACACCGGCGATGTGCGCGTGGACGTGCAGTCCGCGCTCGCCATGCTCGCCCCGATCTGGGGCTTCCGCCCGCTGCTGGACGTCAGCGACGAAGAGGCCCGTGACAACCTGGCCCGTGCCGCGGTAATGGCGCTGTCCTACGTCGCGCAGTCGGCTCGCGGCGTCGGCGTGCCCGAGGTGCCGCAGTCGCGGGTCGACGAAGGGCGGACGATCACCGAGCGGTTCATGATCCGCTGGCGCGGCGAGCCCGACCCTGCGCACGTCAAGGCCCTGGACGCGTACTGGGTGTCGGCCGCCGAGCACGGCTTGAACGCCTCCACCTTCACCGCCCGCGTCATCGCCTCCACCGGCGCCGATGTGGCCGCGGCGATGTCGGGCGCGGTGGGCGCGATGTCGGGTCCGTTGCACGGCGGCGCTCCGGCGCGGGTGCTGCCGATGATCGAGGAGGCCGAGCGCACCGGCGACGCGCGGGCGCTGGTCAAGGGCATCCTCGACCGCAAGGAGCGGCTGATGGGCTTCGGGCACCGGGTGTACCGCGCCGAGGACCCGCGTGCCCGCGTGCTGCGCCGCACCTGCAAGGAGCTCGGCGCGAAACGGTACGAGGTCGCCGCGGCGCTCGAGCAGGCCGCGCTGACCGAACTGCGGGAACGCCGTCCGGACCGGCAGATCGAGACCAACGTGGAGTTCTGGGCGGCCGTCATCCTGGACGTCGCGCAGGTCCCGCCGCGGATGATGCCGGCGATGTTCACCTCGGCCCGCACCGCGGGCTGGGCCGCGCACATCCTGGAGCAGAAGCGCACCGGCCGGCTGGTCCGCCCGTCGGCGACCTACGTCGGCCCTGCCCCGCGCAAGCCGGCCGACGTCGAGGGCTGGGGCGCGGTCACCCCGCTCTGACCCCGGCGCCTCTCTCCGCACGGCCACGACGGCCCGCGGACTGCTGAGCCGACATGGTGCGGGGCAGAATGTCGACCATGCTGCCCAGCACTGAATCCGCCCTGCTCCGCCGCATCGCCACCGAACAGGCGGCGGCGCGGGTGCCCTCGATCGTCGCGGGTGTCGTGCGCGACGGCGCACTCGTCTGGTCGGGTGCGCGCGGCGCCGTCGAGGGCGCCCCGCCGGACGACGACACCCAGTACCGGCTCGGCTCGATCACGAAATCGCTGGTCGCGACCGTGGTCATGCGACTGCGCGACGAAGGCAGGCTCGACCTCAACGACCCGCTCGACAAGCACCTGCCCGGCACCAGCTTCGGCTCCTCGACCATCGCGCAGCTGCTGTCCCACACGGGCGGCCTCACGGCCGAATCGCCCGGTTCGTGGTGGGAACGCAGCCCCGGCGGCACCTGGGATGCGCTGGAGACGAGCCTGACCGCCGACGCGATCAAGAACCGCCCCGGCAGCCGCTTCCACTACTCCAACGTCGGCTACGGCGTGCTCGGCGAGCTGGTCGCGCGACATCGCGGCATGAGCTGGCTCGACGCGGTGCGCGCCGAGATCCTCACGCCGCTGGGCATGACCCGGACGACCCCGCACCCCGAGGGCAGGCACGCCCGCGGCTGGGCGGTGCACCCGTACGCGGACGTGCTGCTGCCCGAACCCGCGCCCGACGCGGGCGCGATGGCCCCGGCAGGCCAGTTGTGGTCCACCGTCAACGACCTGGCCACCTGGACCGCGTTCGTCGCCGGTCACACCCGTGGTGTGCTGCATCCGGACACCGTCGCCGAGATGCGCACGGTGGCCGCCGTGGACGACGCCGACGCGTGGACTTCGGGATACGGCCTCGGCCTGCAGCTGATCCGGCACCAGGGACGACGGCTGGCCGGGCACACCGGCTCGATGCCCGGCTTTCTCGCGTGCTCGATCACCGACACCGGCTCGGGCACGGGTGCGCTGGTGCTGGCGAACACCACTTCGGGCCCGGCGATCCTCGCCGTGGCCATCGACCTGATCACCACCACCGACGAGCACGAGCCTGCTCTGCCCGCCGAGTGGCGGCCGTCCGAAGTGGACCCGGCGCTGCTCACCCTCACCGGACTGTGGCACTGGGGCCCGACGCCCTACCTCCTGCGGGTACTGCCGGGCGGGCAGCTGAGCCTCGACCCGGTGCGCGGCACCGGGCGCGCCTCGCGATTCCAGCCGCTCGGCGCGGACACCTGGCTCGGGCTGGACGGGTACTACGCGGGCGAGACACTGCGGGTCGGGCGCGCCGGCGACGGCACCCCGACGTACCTGGACCTCGCGACGTTCATCTTCACCCGTACCCCCTACGACCCGGCGGCTCCGGTGCCGGGCGGTGTCGACGAAAGCGGCTGGCGGTCATGACAGGATGGGCTCATGAGCGCTGAGCTGACGATCCCCGCTGAACTCAAGCCCTCGGACGGCCGCTTCGGCTGCGGGCCCTCGAAGGTCCGGCCGGAGCAGCTCGCCAACCTCGCCTCCGAGGGGGCGAAATACCTCGGTACCTCCCACCGGCAGAAGCCGGTGAAGTCCCTCGTCGGACGGGTACGCGCGGGGCTGTCCGAGCTGTTCTCGCTGCCGGAGGGCTACGAGGTCGTGCTCGGCAACGGCGGCACCACGGCGTTCTGGGACGCCGCCGCGTTCGGCCTGGTCCGCGAGCGCGCGCAGCACTTCACCTACGGCGAGTTCTCCTCGAAATTCGCCTCGGTGACCAGCGGCGCGCCATTCCTCGCCGACTCCATCGTCGTCAAGTCGGAACCGGGCAGCGCGCCCGAAATCGCCTACGAGCAGGGCGCGGACCTGGTCGGCTGGGCGCACAACGAGACCTCAACCGGTGTGGCGGTGCCGGTGCGCCGACCCGCGGGCAGTGACGGTGCGCTGGTCGCGATCGACGCCACCTCGGGCGCCGGCGGCCTGCCGGTCAAGGCCGAGGACTTCGACGTGTACTACTTCGCGCCGCAGAAGTGCTTCGCCTCCGACGGCGGGCTGTGGCTGGCGCTCATGTCGCCGGCCGCGCTGGCGCGGGTGGAGGAGATCGGCAACGGCGACCGCTGGGTCCCGGAGTTCCTGTCGCTGACCACGGCGCTCGACAACTCGCGCAAGGACCAGACGTACAACACGCCAGCGGTGGCGACGCTGTTCCTGCTCGCCGACCAGATCGAGTGGATGCTGGGCAACGGCGGCCTGAAATGGGCGGTCGAGCGCACCAAAGACTCGTCGGACCGGCTCTACGAGTGGGCCGAGGAGACCAGCTACACCGTGCCGTTCGTGAAGGACCCGGCGCTGCGCTCGCAGGTCGTGGGCACGATCGACTTCGTGGACGACGTGGACGCGGCCGAGGTGGCCAAGACGCTGCGCGCGAACGGCATCGTCGACGTCGAGCCGTACCGCAAGCTGGGCCGCAACCAGCTACGGGTCGGCATGTTCCCCGCGATCGAGCCGGGCGACGTCACGGCGCTCACGACCTGCGTCGAGTACGTGGTCGAGCGCCTTGGTTGAGGCTGGCCACGCGAAGGCCGACGGGCGGGCAAGTAGGACCAGCAAAAACGCGCCCACCAGCACATAGCTCTCCCGCAGCGGCCAGATGTCCTGGTGGTCCCACAATGGGCTGACGATGAGGACGATGGTGGCCGGCGCCGCCGCCCACCATCGTCTCTGCCAGGCCAGTACGCCGATCGCGGGCGCCGCCCACACCCAGTGGTGCGTCCAGGAGACCGGCGAGACCAGCAGCGCGCCCATCGCGCAGACCAGCAGTGCGGGCACCGGCTGCCGAGCGCGGTGGATCGCGAATGCCGTCAGCACGAGCACGACCACAGCGGCGAGCAGCCAGATGAGCTGACCTCCACCCAGCCGGGCGATCAACCCGCGCAGCGACTGGTTCCCGATATACCCAGGGTCGCCGATGCGCTCGCCTTGGAAGACGAGCTTGGTCCAGTAGTGCGACGACGCGTCCGGCGCGATCGCCCACGCGATCGCCACGCACCCGGCGAACGTGGCCCCGGCCCGCGCCGCCGAACGGAAATCCTTGCGCACCAAGAAGAACAGGATGAACGCGGCCGGCGTGAGCTTGACCGCGGCGGCGAGGCCCACGAGATACCCGCGCTGCTTGACCGGCCCGAGCGTGTCGGCCACGACGAGCAGCATCAGCAGCACGTTGACCTGCCCGAACCCGAGCGTGGCGCGGACCGGTTCGCTGAACAGCGCGACCGCCTGGACCACGAGCGTCGCCGCACCCACGACGAACACGCGCCGGTCGTAATGCCGGAAACACAACGCGAGTACCGCACCGAGCGCCAGTACGGAGATCACGGTCAGTGCGATCAGCGCCGTGTCAAGGGAAACCACCAGCAGCGGCGCGAACGCGATCGCCGCGAACGGCGGGTAGGTGAAGGGGAGCGCGGTGCCGTCGCGTGTCGGCGGCAGCACGACGTACGGGTCGCCGTGGTCGAAGAACGCTTGTGTGCCAAGGCGGTAGACGTCGAGGTCCAACCCGTCAAGTCGTTTCCAGATCAGGACGATCGCGACGAGCAGGATTTCCCCGGCGATGAGTGTCGCGGCCTTTCGTCCCCCCAGCACCCCGCAATACTGCCGGAATATTCGCCTGTTCGTGACATTGGGGGCCGGGCGTCGGCGCGCCTTACGCGTCAAGCCGACGCGCCGCTCTACCGTTGTTACCCACAAAGGTGAAACCTGGAGGAGGCGAACAGATGCGAGCGCTGAGGGTTGTCGGGTTGCACGAGGACGGAATGTCCATCGTGTGCGAAGACCCAGCGCGCCGCGAGCGTTTCCTCCTTCCCGCTGATGAGAGGCTGAGGGCGGCCGCGAGGGGCGATGTCACCCGGCTCGGTCAGATCGAAATCGAGTTGGAGAGTCAGATGCGACCACGCGAAATCCAGGCCCGCATCCGCGCGGGCGAGTCCGTCGAGCAGGTCGCGGAGAGCGCGGGCGCGTCGATGCAACGGATCGAGCGGTTCGCGTATCCGGTGCTGCTGGAGCGTTCGCGCACGGCGGAACTGGCGCAGCAGGCGCACCCGGTGCGCGAGGACGGGCCGGATGTGCGGACGCTGACCGAGGTCGTCGCGTACGCGTTCGGCGTGCGCGGCCAGGACCACTCGCGCGCCGAGTGGGACTCGTGGAAGGGCGACGACGGCAAGTGGGTCGTGGCCCTGCGCTGGCAGACCGGGCGTTCCGACATGTGCGCACACTGGCAGTTCGCGCCCGGCGCGCACGGCGGCACGGTGACGGCGCTGGACGAGCACGCCGAGGACCTGCTGGACCCCAACCGTGTGCCGCGCACCCTGCGCGCCGTCGAGGCGGAGGCCGCGGCCACCGCCGAACCGGAGCAGCCCGCGGAGCCCGAGCCCGTCGCCGAAGAGCCCGTCGAGCAGGCAGAGCCGGTCGCGGAACACGTCGCCGAGCCGGAACAGCCCGTGGCGCCGACCGGCACGGAGCACGGACAGCAGGCCCTGCCCGGCGCGCCCGCCCCGAAGCCCGCGAAGCCGAAGGCGAAGAAGGCCCACCCGGCGGTGCCGGCGTGGGAGGACGTGCTGCTGGGCGTCCGCTCCCAGCGCGGCTAGCGATCCGTCAGGCATCCAGCTTCGCGACCAGCGTCTTCGGGGCGATGACCCGATACGCGTCGGTGACGATCACACCGATCTCTGCCCAGTCCACCGGCACGTCGAGGAACACGCCGAGCCAGCCGCGGTGTCCCACGTAGGGCGGGCGGAAGAACCGCGCCGGCTCCTGCGCCACGATCTCCTCCTGCGCGCCCGGCGGCGCCGCGCACCAGAAGCCGAGCCGGTCGTCGTGGTGATGGTCGGCGTACATCACGAAGGTCTTCTTGTCCCGGACGAACCACGTGGGCTCGCCGTGGCTGAGGCGTTCCGTGGTCTCCGGCAGCGCGAGGCACAGCGCACGCAGGCGCGGGAGCGGGTCGGTGGCCATGCCTCACTCTAGAAGCCTCAGAACACCACGGCGAGAATCCCGAGCCACGACAGCACCACGCCGGCGGCGGCGCCGAGGGAGATCCACCGGATGATCGGCAGCCGCCGCGTCAGCCACAGCGACGGCGCGATCCCGGCCGTCACCACGATCGACGCGAGCAGCACCACCCAGCCCGCCGTCTCCGCCGCGAGCGCCACCGCCAGCGCGAGCATCGCGATGATCACCACGACCGCGACGAACGCCGACACCACCAGCCCGGTGCCCCACGGCGTCGGCTCGACCTCGGCCGTGCCGAACACCCGCCGCGCCAACGACGGCGAGTCCTCCGGCGGCATCGGCGGCACGACGGTCTCCTCGTCGGTGACCGGATCGATGTAGTGCACCGGCGTGCCCATCGCGGTCGCCACCCTCGCCGCCAGTTGCTGTCCGCGCCGCGACACCACCGCGGCCGCCTCGCCGGGCTCGCCGCTGTCGGCGGCGCGGCGCACGGCGGCCGCGACCCTGGCCCACTCGTGCAGCGCGTCGGACAGCTCCACCCCCAGCGCCAGGCTGTGCGGATCGATCTCGCGCGTGTAGGCATCACCGTGCCCCTTGAGCACGGCGCGGTCCTCGCGGATCCGCAGCTCCACCCGCTACCTCCTCCCTGGCGGCCGGATCAGTAACATACCGCCCGGCGACTTCGTAGAATGCGACAGCGGCAGCGGTCGCCACGTTGAGCGAGTCGACCCCCTCCGCCATCGGGATCCGGACCGCCACATCGGCAGCCGCGATCGCCTCGGCTGTGAGGCCTGGCCCCTCGGCACCGAGCAGCACCGCGACCTTGTCGGCCTTCAGTTTCCGCAGCGCTACCGCGTCCGGGCGTGGCGTCAGCGCGGCAACCGTGAAACCGCTTTCTCGCAGCAGGCCCAGACCATCCGGCCACGGCTCCACCGGAGCGAACGGCACGCGCAGCACATTGCCCATCGAAACTCGCACACTGCGCCGGTACAGCGGATCCGCGCATCCGGGTCCCAACAGGACACCGCCGACACCGAGCGCAGCCGCGTTGCGGAACAGCGCGCCGAGGTTCTCGTGGTCACCGACACCTTCCAGCACGGCCACGACACGGGCGCGCGCGACGATCTCCGGCGCCGACGGTTGCGCGGCGCGATCGGCGACCGCGAGCACACCGCGGTTCAGGTGGAACCCGACGACCTGGGCCATCGTGTCGGCCGACGTGATGTACGCGGGCACGTCGAACCCGGTCAGGTCCGGTTCCAGCTCACGAATCCGGCGTTCGATGCCTAACAGCGCGCGGACCGGGTAAACAGACGCCAGCAGGCGGCGGACGACCACCGTCCCCTCGGCGATCACGAAACCGCGGCCGCCGGGGCGGTCGGGCCTGCGGTCGGCCGTCGTGAGGTCACGGAAGTCGTCGAGCCGGGAGTCGTGCACGTCGTGAACGGAGATCAGTTGCGCCACAAGGACGAGTCTGGACCGGGGCGCGTTGCTCCGTTTGAGCTGGGTACCCCTACGGCGAACGGCCCAGCTTCGCGCTCAGTCAGGCTGCTGTCACGGACAGCACCAGTTTGGCCGATAGCCGCCGTTCGCGTTGCTGTGTAACTGTTGTCCGCCGGGCAACACCGCCCAGACCCCCGCGACGCCCGGGCGACGAGAAGCAGGGAAGGCATGGGCCAGGATCTTTCGGCGGATGACTTCAACCCACGCGACCGTGCTCGGTACCGCCGCAAGGTCCAGCGCTGCCTGGACACACTGGGCAGAATGCTCACCGACGGCGGATTCTCCTTTCCCCGAAGACACATCGGCCTCGAGGTCGAGCTGAACCTGGTCGACGCGGCCATGCGCCCGGCGATGTGCAACCACCAGGTACTCGAAGCGCTGGACAGCCCCTCGTTCACGACGGAACTGTCGCAACACAACATCGAGCTCAACGTGCCGCCGCGGCCGCTGGCCGGGAACTCGGCGCTGGATCTGGAACGCGATCTGCGCGGCTACCTGGCCGACGCGGCAGGCAGGTCGAGCGAGTCCGGCGCGCGGCTGGCGATGATCGGCATCCTCCCGACGCTGACGCACGACCACTTCGATCAGAAGTGGATCACCAACAACGCGCGCTACATGATGCTCAACGACCAGATCTTCGAGGCGCGCGGCGAGCACCTGATCCTCGCACTGGACGGCGCCACGCTGGCCGGGCATCCGCCGGAACGCCTGCACACCTACTCCGAGTCCATCCTGCCCGAGGCGGGGTGCACGTCGGTCCAGCTGCACCTGCAGGTCGCACCCGAGGAGTTCGCCGCACACTGGAACGCCGCGCAGTGCCTTGCCGGGGTTCAGGTCGCGGTCGGCTCGAACTCGCCGTTCCTGCTGAACAAGGCGCTGTGGCACGAGACGCGCATCCCGCTGTTCCTGCAGGCCACCGACACGCGTCCGGAAGAGCTGAAGAACCAGGGTGTCCGCCCCCGCGTGTGGTTCGGCGAGCGGTGGATCACGTCGATCTTCGACCTGTTCGAGGAGAACGTCCGCTACTTCCCCGGCCTGTTGCCGGAAACCGACGCCGAGGATCCGGTGGACGCGCTGGAGGCGGGCAAAGCGCCGAAGCTGACGGAGCTTCGCCTGCACAACAGCACGGTGTGGCGCTGGAACCGGCCGGTGTACGACCTGGTGGACGGCAAACCGCATCTGCGCGTGGAGAACCGCGTGCTGCCCGCCGGTCCCACGGTGCTGGACATGATGGCCAACGCGGCGTTCTTCTACGGCGCGCAACGCGCGCTCGCCGAGGAAGAACGTCCACTGTGGACGCAGATGTCGTTCCAGGCGGCCGAGGAGAACCTCTACGCCGGTGCGCGCAACGGGTTCGACGCGCAGCTGTACTGGCCGGGCATCGGCTGGATCCCGCCGGACGAGCTGATGCTTCGCGTGCTGCTCCCGCTCGCACACGAGGGCCTGCGCGCCGCGGACGTCTCCGAGCGGGCCGTCGACCGCTACCTCGGCGTGATCGAGCAGCGCTGCCTGACGCGCCGCAGCGGCTCGTGGTGGCAGCGCGAGACCGTCGCGCTCGCGCAGCGGCACGGCGCCGACCGGGAGAGCGCGCTGTGCGCGATGTTGCGCAAGTACCTCGATCTGGGGGCCTCCGAGCAGCCGGTGCACAACTGGCCGGTCGAACTCTGATCGGGTTGTCAAGGCGGTGTTAGGCTAGCCTAAGTCGCGGTGCTCCCTTAGTCTCGAAGACATGGCGGCTCCCCTGACAGTCGAACAGACCCCGTTCTCGGCCACGCTGCGTGAGTCCACCCGGACCGCGCACGACCGTGCCAACAACTCGCCGTTCATGACGCGCCTGCTCGACGGGGCACTGCCGCTGGCGGACTACGGCAGGCTCGCGGCTCAGTACTACTTCGTCTACGAGGCCATCGAGGCCGCCTCCGACACGATGCGCGACCACCCGACCGGCGGGCCGTTCGTGTTCGACGAACTGCGCCGGCTCCCGGGGCTGGCCGCCGACCTCGAGGCCCTGCTCGGCCCCGACTGGCCTGCGGTGATCGACCCGGTGCCCGCGACCGAGGACTACGTCCGTCGCATCCGGACGGTCGCCCACGACTGGGCAGGCGGATACGTCGCCCACCACTACACCCGCTACCTCGGCGATCTCGCCGGCGGCCAGGTGGTGCGGCGGTTGCTGAAGGACACCTACGGGGTCGAGGGTCCGGGCGCGCTGTTCTATCGGTTCGACGGCATCGAGAGCGTGCCGGCGTTCCGCAAGCACTACCGCGCACTGCTCGACGCCGCGCCCTGGGACGCCGCCGAACGGACACGCATCGTGAACGAGGTCCGGGTCGCTTTCGAGTTCAACATCGCGGTGCTGAACGACCTGATATAGAGCGGTGGCGCGAAGCGTCCCGGTCGAGGGTGGTGGCGGCCGGCGGGTGGGAGTGATCACGCTTACACCCCTGTTGACCTCCAGCTATGTCGAGATTGCAGGCTTGCGGGCGGCGGAATTCCCGGAACGCGGACAACCCGCTCCCCGGTTAGCCACCGAATGCCGTTGCTACTAGGTTGGTAGCGAGGAATCTTGCGTCAAAGAAGAAGGAGGGCTGATGGCCCGGTACGAGCTTCCTGATCTCGACTACGACTACGGCGCCCTGGCTCCGCACATTTCGGGTCAGATCAACGAGCTGCACCACAGCAAGCACCACGCCACCTACGTCAAGGGCTCGAACGACACGCTCGACAAGATCGCCGAGGCTCGCGACAAGGGTGACTTCGGCTCGATCGTCGGCCTGGAGACCACGCTGGCCTTCAACCTCGCCGGCCACGCCAACCACGTCGTGTGGTGGAAGATCCTCTCACCGGAGGGCGGTGACAAGCCGACCGGCGACCTCGCCGCCGCCATCGACGACGCCTTCGGCTCGTTCGACAAGTTCCAGGCCCAGTTCAACGCCGTCGCCACCACCATCCAGGGCAACGGCTGGGCCGCACTGTCGTGGGACCCGCTCGGCAAGACGCTGATCACCCAGCAGCTGCGCGACCACCACAACAACCTCATCCTGCCGACCGTGCCGATCCTGCTGGTCGACGTGTGGGAGCACGCGTTCTACCTGGACTACAAGAACGTCAAGGCGGACTACGTCAAGGCGCTCTGGAACGTCTACAACTGGGCGGAAGTCAGCAAGCGGTTCGACAACGCCCGCTCCGGCGGCAATGGCCTGCTCCTCTGAGACCAGCCGCTCATTCGGGGCCTTCCCATCCGGGAGGGCCCCGTTTTCGTGCGGAAAGCGCTTGACCTCCAGCGCGGTCGAGGTGCCACGCTGACGTGGTGGATGTCGACGCCTACCTCTCGCGCATCGGGGCCTCGCGCCCAGTCGCCGCCACGCCGGAGGCGCTGCGCGACCTGCACCAACGGCACGTGACCACGGTGCCGTTCGAGAACCTGTCCGTGCACCTGCCCGAGCCGATCGAGCTCACCGAGGACGCGCTGTTCGACAAGATCGTGCGCCGCCGGCGCGGCGGGTTCTGCTACGAGCTCAACGGCGCGTTCGCGGCGCTGCTGCGCGAGCTCGGCTTCACGGTGACGCTGCTCGCGGCGCGGGTCTGGGCCGGCGAGCGGTTCGGCATCCCGTTCGACCACCTCGCGCTGCGGGTGGACCTGGACGAGCCGTGGCTGGCCGACGTGGGCTTCGGCCGGTTCGCGCGCTACCCGCTGCGGCTCACCGGGTGCGAGCCGCAGCCGGATCCGGAGGGCGAGTTCCTGGTGCTCGACGCGCCGCAGAGCGACGTCGACGTGCTGCACAACGGCACGCCGGCCTACCGGATCGAGCCACGGCCCCGCGACCTCGCCGACTTCGCGCCCACCTGCTGGTACCAGGCCACGTCGCCGCGGTCGCATTTCACGCAGGGCCTGATGGCCACGCTGCCCCGCCCGGACGGCCGGATCACGCTCGCCGGCGACAAGCTCATCGAAACCGTCGACGGCAAGCGGATCGAGCGGGTGCTGGCAGGCGACGAGGTGCTCGAAGCGTACGCGACGCACTTCGGTATTCACTTGAACGAGGCCCCGGCGCGAGGAGTGTTCCAAGCGCCGGGGCCCCGCCCGTTCCCGAACTGACTGCCGCTCCCACCACGAAGCGGACGACCTGAGGTTAGCCTAACCTCAGCGCGAGGCGCAAGAGGTGGATCGAGTTTGCTCACGGCCCGACCGATACTGTGCCGTTCGTTACCAGTCCGACCACACTCACGGCTGTCCGGCTTGCGTAGCAACGGTTACGCACTGCTCGGGGGTCCGCCTACTTTGGTCGGACTAGTACCCTGCCGCCGTGAAGACGTCCACCGTGCTCGTGATCCTGATCGGGGTGCTGTTGTCGTTCGCGTCCGTCGCGACCGCCGCCGGCTATCTGTGGTCACAGGACGGGGGGACGAGACCGGCTCAGTCCCGGGCCCTGCCCACTGTGTGGCCGTCGCAGGACGGCCACGCGCTGCGCGCGGTGCCGATCTCGGCCGGGGAGATGGTCACGGCGCTGCCCGCGGACACCGGCGCGCACGTCCTCTGCCAGGCGCTGTCCCAGCAGCGCTGGGAAGCGTTGCTCGGCGGCCCGGCGCTGCGCGAGTCGCTGGCCGGCGGCTGCCACGTCGTGACCGCGGCCCTGGACGTGACGCTGCACCTCGACGGAACGCCCGCCGTGCTGCAGGATCCCAGCACGGTCGAGGTCGCCGGCCACAGCGGCGAGCTCGAGTACCTTTCACCCAAGATCAACGCGCGCCTCAACCTGCGCCTCACCGACGCGGCGCCGACCCCGCAGATCAGGCCGTTCCTGCGGGTCGCGGTGAGCGGCACCGCACAGCAACCGCTGGACGACCTGACGGCCTCGATCGCCGAGGCCGTGGTGCACGCGACGATGGCACCGGGCCCGGCGCTGCCGAAGGTCGCCACCGACGGCACGATCCCGGCCCAGCGCATGGCCCCGGTGCCGCAGCACGGCATCGTCGACTCGCCATGGCCGGTGATCTCCTGGCAGCTGTGCACCGCGCTCACCGACGAACTTGGCGGCAGCGGCAAACCGAAGATCGACGGGCAGTGCACGGTCCGGGGCGTGCACGCCGCCTCCAGCGATGCCGTCTCGCCGCGGGCATACCCCGACACGATCGCCGGGCGGCCGGCGCTGGTCACCGACGACCTCGTCGCGATCAAGCTGACCGACGACTCCGCGCAGGAACTGACGCTGACCGGCGGCCGGTCGCTCAGGCCGCTCGCCGAGGCGGTGCTGCCGTCGTTGCTCGGCCGCTAGGGAACAGCACCCGCAGGCCCGCGATGCGGTGCACGACGGGCGAGGTGACCCCGCCGCGCCGGATGAGCACGATCGCGCACACGGCGGCGGCGATCGCCGAGATCGCGCCGCCGATGTAGAACGGTGACCGCCCACCGAAGGCGTCGGCCATCCAGCCGACCATCGGGCCGCCGATCGGGTTGCCGCCGATCAGCACCAGCACGTAGAGGCCCATCACGCGGCCCCGCATCTCCGGGCTGACCGAGGTCTGCACGAGCGAGTTCGCGGTGTTGAGGAACGTGATAGTGGCAAGGCCGAGCGGGATCAGCGCGATGCCGAACGCGAGGTAGGTCGGCATGAACGCGGCCACGAACTCGGTGGCGCCGAGGCCGAACCCGGCGATCAGCAGCAGCCGCACGCGTGGCCCGCCGCGTGCGTTGCGGCGCACGGCCAGCAGCGACCCGCTGAGTGTGCCGACGGCGAGCAGTGTCGACAGCAGGCCGTATCCGTCGGCCTGGGTGCCGAACACGTTGGCCGCGACGATCGCCAGCGAGGTGAAGAAGGTGATGCCGAAGGTGCTGACGAACAACACCAGCACCATGACGGTGACCAGATCGCTGCGCCCGCGCACATAGGCCAGGCCCTCGCGAAGCTGCCCCTTGGCGCGCACGATCGCGGGTCCGCGGAACAGCTCGTCCGGGTTCATCAGCAGCAGGCCGGTGATCACGGCGAGGACGCTCACCGCGTTCGCGAGGAACATCCAGCCGGTGCCGACCCACGTGATGCCGAACCCGGCGATCGCGGGGCCGACGATGCGGGCCAGGTTGAACACCGTCGAGTTGAGCGCGACGGCGTTCGGGATCTGCTTGCGCCCCACCATCTCCGCGACGAACGACTGCCGGGTGGGCACGTCGAGCGCGCTGAAGATACCGAGCACGAAACACAACAGGTAGGCCTGCCACAGCACGACCATCCCGCTGACGTCGAGCAGGCCGAGCACGAGCGCCTGCACACCGATGCCGCTCTGGATGAAGATGCACAGCTTGCGCTTGTCGACCCGGTCGGCGAGCACGCCCGCCCACAGCGACAGCAGCACGGTCGGCGCGAACTGCAGCGCGACCGCGATGCCCAGCGCGAGCGGATTGTTGCCGGACAGCTGGAACACCAGCCAGTCCTGGGCGATGCGCTGCATCCAGGTGCCGATGTTGGACACGACCTGGCCGGAGAAGAACAGGCGGTAGTTGCGGACCCGCAGCGAGGCGAACATGCTCGCCTTCTGCGGTGACTCGTCGGCTGGTGGTGCCTCGCCCTGGGTAGCCGTGATTCTCGGACCTGACTTGTCTGCGCTACCCAGTGTCTGCCGCACCGTTATTCGTTCCCCGCCATCCTGTCGATGATTTCGGCGGCGCGATCGAGGACATCCCGATCGGCACCGTTGAGTTCCGCCAGCTTGCGGTCGAGCCAGGCCTCCCGCGCGGAGATCGTCTTCTCCACGAAGGTGGTGCCTTCGCCGGTCAGCGCCACGATGGACTGCCGCCCGTCGGTCGGGTGCGGGCTGCGCTCGACGAACCCCATGTCCTCGAGCGCGGCGATGACCCGCGTCATCGAGGGAGGCTGAACGCCTTCCTTCGCCGCCAGCTTGCCCGGCGTCAGCGCCCCGCATTTGTGCAGAGTGGACAGTGCCGCGATCTGCGTCAGCGAGACGGTCTGGTCGACCCGCTGTGCCCGAAGCCGGCGATTGAGCCGGACGACGGCAAGCCGCAGCCTGCCGGCCAGGGCACGCTCGCGCATATCGGACACATAGTTAGCATACCTCACGATCGACCTGGCGATCGAGTGAACCTGCCTACTTGAGCGCCGCCTGGATGGGCCCGACCGCGAAATAGGCGACGAACGCGACCGCGATCACCCACATCAGCGGGTGGATCCTGCGCGCCTTGCCCGACGCCGCCTGCAGCACGACGTAGCTGATGAACCCGGCCCCGATGCCGTTGGCGATCGAGTAGGTGAACGGCATCACGACGATGGTCAGGAACGCGGGCAGCGCGATCGAGAAGTCCCGGAAGTCGATGTCGCGCACCTGCGCGATCATCAGCGCGCCCACCACGACGAGCGCGGGCGCGGCCGCCTCGACGGGCACCGACTCGTACAGCGGGGTGAGGAACATCGCCGCGATGAAGAGCAGGCCGGTGACGACGTTCGCCAGGCCGGTGCGGGCGCCTTCGGCGATACCGGACGCGGACTCGACGAAGACGGTGTTGGAACTCGCCGAGCCGAACCCGCCGGCCGCGCCCGCCAGCCCTTCGACGAACAGTGCCCGGCCGACACGCGGCAGCTGGCCGTCCGGCCCGAGTTGCCCGGCTTCCTTGGCCAGCCCGGTCATCGTGCCCATCGCGTCGAAGAAGTCGGCGAGCACGAGCGTGAACACGAACAGCACCACGGTGATGATCGGCAGCCGCGTCCACGCGCCGAACGAGACATCGCCGACCAGCGACAGGTCGGGCAGGCCGAAGACGTTGCCCGGCAGCGCGGGGTAGCCGAGGTTCCAGCCCTTGAGATTGGTCCCGTTCGAGGGTCCGGCATGCACGACGGCCTCGACGACGATCGCGATCACGGTCGTCGCGAGCACGCCGATGAGGATGCCGCCGCGCACCCGCTTCGCGACCAGTACACCCGTGATCAGCAGCCCCACCACGAACACCACGGTCGGCCACGAGGCGATCGAGCCGCTGATCCCCAGGCCGACCGGCACGGTGGTGTTCGCCGCATCCGGTAGCCGGCGCACGAAGCCGGCGTCGACCAGGCCGATGAAGCAGATGAACAGGCCGATGCCGGCCGCGATCGCGGACTTGAGCGCGGCAGGCACCGCGTTGAACACGGCCGTGCGGAAGCCGGTCAGCACGAGGACGACGATGATCAAGCCCTCGATCACCACCAGCCCCATCGCCTCCGGCCAGGTCATCTGCGGGGCGATGGTGACCGCGACCAGGCTGTTGATGCCGAGGCCGGTGGCGATGGCGAACGGGTACTGGGCGACAAGGCCCATCACGATCGTCATGACCCCCGCGACGAGCGCCGTCACGGCCGCGACCTGCGGAACGGGAAGGATGTTTCCCAGCACGTCCTTGTGCGCGCCGGCGTCCTGGGCGGAGAAACTGCCGATGATGAGCGGGTTGAGCACGACGATGTAGGCCATCGTCACGAACGTGACCAGACCGCCGCGGATTTCACGGGCCGTGCTGGAACCGCGTTCGCTGATCTTGAAGAAACGGTCGAGTCCCGACCGCGTGTCGCTGGCGACCATGCATCCCCGCCTTCGTGGTACTCGAGGGTGACCCGCCGGTAGCCTTCCTGATGTGACCGACCCGATCAACGGTGGGGATGCTACGAATCCGACCGAAAGTAGGTTGACCCGACCAACCGGAAGCCGACCTGCGTCACGTCGATCGCCCGTGACTGCCGGTCGGATTCGTAACAAACGGCACAGTAAGGGTTCACTACGTCCCGTGCCGGAGCTGCCGCCGCGCCTCACGGCCCTGTTCCCTGTCGTCGTCGTGGGCACGGTGGCCTGGGCTGCCGGGCTCGTGGTGTTCGCCATCCACGACCTCGGGTCGGGCCGCTCGCCCAGCGTGTGGCTGTGGACGTGTGTGGCGGGGATCGTGATCAGCTTCATCGGGATGGGCATCATGACCTGGCAGCGCTCCGCCGCCCGGCGCGGCTCCCGCTCCGCCCAGACCGGGATCTGAGTCACGGGAACCGTTTTCCCGCGTCGCGCGCCCCATTGCCGTAATCTCGCGCCATCACACCGTTGTCCGGGGGATCGATATGAGCGGTTTCTTCCAGGTGGACCTGGATGCACTTGGGCAGTTCATCACAAGTCTTCAACAATCGGGCGATCATATGGAAAGCGCCCTTAACGCACTGAAATCGACAGATAGCGGACAGATCGGCACGAGCGATCTCGACGACGCTGCCAACGATTTCCAGAAGACTTGGCACTACGGTCTCGGCCAGCTCAAGGACAAGATCAAGGACACCAACGACGGGGTCACCAAGGCGCGCGGCGCGTACCAGGACTACGAACAGGGACTGACCCGCGCGCTCGGGCAACTCTCTTCGGCGATCGAAGGGGGCGCCTGAGATGTCCGATTCCGAGTATCCCAACCTGGGCTTCAACCCCGTGCCGGGCATGCCGGACGCGGTCGAGTCCCTGCACGGCCAGGTCGCGTCCGTTGTGGACTCGATGGGCCAGGCACAGACCCTCATGGGGCGGCTGCGCAACGCCAACGACTCGGTGTGGCAGGGCGATGCCGGCGACGCGTTCCGCGAGCACTTCAACACCAAGCTCGCGGACGAGCTGGACCACGCGCACGAGTCGCTGAGCAAGGCCGTCGACGTGGTGCACGGCTGGCACACCGACCTCGTCGGCTTCAAGGACACGGCGGGCGAGCTGGAATCGGAGGCCGCGCAGGCACGCGCCGAGCAAGGCCAGGCCGAAACCGCGCTGCAGCAGGCCAAGTCCAATCCGGACCTCGCGCTGGCGAACCAGATCTTCACCGACCCGGCGGCGCTGCAGCAGGCACAGTCCAGGCTGGACACCGCGACGTCGGCGCTGCGTGGCGCGGAGTCCACGGCCCAGGCCGCGGCGGACAAGCTCGCCGACATCATCAAGCGCGCCCAGGACCTGCAAGGCCAGCACGAGGACGTGGCACGCAAGGCCGCGCAGGAGTTGAAGGACGCCACGAAGCACCTGGCGCCGCACAAGCCCGGCATGTTCAGCCGGATGGTCCACGCCTTCACCAGCGCACTCAGCGCGGTCGGGAACTGGGTGAAGGACCACCTGAAGGACATCCACGCGGTGCTGTCCACGATCTCCGCGATCGCGGGCCTGGTCGCGCTGGTCACGCCGCCGCCGGTGGACGCGGTCGCGCTCGGCGTGTCGGTCGCCGCGGGTGCCGGGGCGCTGGCCACCGACATCGCGGATCCCCAGTTCCGGCACGGCATCGGCGAGCTGGCGCACGGCCACTTCAACTCCGACTCGCTCGGCGCGCTGATGACGGGCGTCGGTGACGTGGCAAGCGTGATTCCGGGCGCCGGCGTGGCTCTCAAGGGCGTCAAGGGGGCCGAGGTCGCGACGGAGGCCGGCACGAAGGCGGTCACGGGCATGACCGACATCGCCGGCGTGGTCGCGAAGAACCCCGGTTTCATTCCCAAGCAACTGGCCAAGATACCGGCCGTCGGCAAGGTCTTTTCTTCGTCCGGAGTGTCCAACGTCGCGGACAACATCCTCAAGCTCGGTACCGACGGCGGCAAAGCCTTCAATGCGGTCGACCGGCTCAACCTGGCCTGGAAGGCCAAGGGTGCGGTGTCGCATGTCTACGATGACGTGAAGGAGGCCGCGTCGTGAGCCAGGTAGCCGACATCCTCACCGACGACGGCGACATTCCACTGTGGATAGACATCCCGCCGGGATACTTCGCGCTTCCCATCGAGCGGATCGGCACGGGCCTGGACGAAGCGGAGTCCATCCTGACGGACGTGACCGAGGCCGGTCAGCAGCCGTTGATCCACGCCGTCACCGGGGTGCTGAGCGTGCTCCTCACGGATCTCGCCGCACGTGGCGCCCTGTACTGCGGCATCGGCCGGCACACCTCGCCGACCGACGGGTCGATCGTGACCTCGTCGCTGGTCGTGTCGTTGCTCGAGTTCCCCGGCACCAGGAACCCGCGGCTGGTCCTCGGCGACCTGGTCCAGGCGAAAGCGGACGCCAGCGAGCGCGGCCAGGCCGACCTGGTCGACCTGGACGGGCGCCCGGTGCTGTTCTTCGAACGGACCCGGCAGCTGCCGACGCCGCAGCTCCCGGGTCAGCCGGAGGTGACCGAGGACGCGACCAGCGCGGTGTTCCAGCTCGAGGCGTTCGTTCCCTCGGCAGACGGGAGCAAGCTCGCGAACATCGAGTTCTCCACGCCGTTCGAGGAGCACGGCCCGCAGTTCCGGGTGATGATGGCGCAACTGGCCCTGTCGGTATCCTTCGAACCGCCCCCGGAGCCGTCGGACTTCACCGAAAAGATCGGACAGGTGCTCGGCTGACCATGACCATCGATGTGCCCATCCGCCCCGGCGCGGCCCTGAACGACCCCGAGACCTACCGCTACGTCGAAGACGAGATCCTCAACAAGCAGTACAACGCCCTCGACCGCCGCGTGGGCACGCCGGAGCTGGTCTACAACAAGGACAGCTTCCTCAACGTCCTCGCCAACTACCCGTGGCAGGAGTACGGCTACAAGTACGGCCGGTGGCAACGGGAGGGCGTCTTCGAGGGCACCAATCTGGACTTCATTCCGCTGAAATGGATGTCCTGGGAGCGCCGGTATTTCACGGTGCTGCTGACACACCCTGCCAACGGGCAACCGGTGGCGGAAGTGGCCGGTGCGGGCTTGCGGATCGATGGGCCCGCGGGCAAGCTGCTGTTCGCCGGTGACCCGCACTACGCCGGCATCCTCAACGTGGTCACCCATGGACGGCGGCACATGTCCGTTGTCGGCTCTCCCAGGCTGGCCCCGTCCGAGAAGGACCGGCACGGGCCCATCGCGGGACCGGCGAACAAAGTAGCCCAGGGCCTCGTTCCCGGCCGGCGGCCGCAGGTCCGGCTGTTCGAGCCCGATCCCGCATGGGCGTCGCGGCTCGGCCCCTGGATCGCCGACCAGCCGAAGCGTCCACCCAAGCCCGGCAAGCGTTAGCTGTACAAGGTCAGCGGGTCCGGATCGTCGAGCAGTGCCTCCACGAGGTGGCGCCGCGGCCAGCACCCGGCCGCGTGCGCGAACGCGCGGGCAAGGCCGGCGGGCGTGTCCGCCGCGTGATGTTCCCCGTGAAACGGGCCACTTTCGACCCACCACGGCGCGTCACGCTTGACGCCGTCGATCTCGACGCTCAACTGCTCGTGCACGACCACGCCGCTGTCGGGCAGCGGGATGTCCAGCAACTCCGCGACCAGGCAGATCGCGGTCAGCTCGGACCACGGCACGAACTCGCCGTCGCCGGGCAGCGTGGCCTCGACGGTCTCGCTCAGCAGTGGCAGGTCGAGCAGTTCCGCCAGCCGTTCCGCCCGGGCGTCGCCGGCGACCGCGACCAGGCGTTCGGCGGGCCAGACGGCGGCCAGCCACGGCCGGTCCAGCACCGCGGCCTGCTCGGCGGCGGTCACCGACCCGTCCACCGCACGCACCCGCTCCGGCGCGTCCAGCGCTGCCCAGTCCAGTTCCGCGTCGGCCAGCGCGGCGTGTGCACGGGCGGCCAGACCGGGCGCGATCTCACGATCGGGGTCGCCGAGCCGGTCGAGCAGGTCGGCGGCGTCGTCGAGCACGGCCACCGCCAGCCCGGCGCGCACCCCGGCGGCGGCCAGCACGTCCGGGCGCACGCCGACGTCGGGCACCGGGTCGTACAGCCCCGCCAGGCCGTGCGCCTCCGGCAGCCGCCACTCCTCGGGTGCGCGGCCGGCGAGCAGCGCGTTGCGCGCGATCCAGCCGGGATCGGCCTTCAGCGCCTCCCAGGTGTCGCGCTCCCCGGCGATCAGCCGCAGCGCCTGCGGCCACGCGTCGTCGGCGACGAGGTCGAGATCGCGGATGCCGTCGTCGGTCACGACGAAACCGTCGAGGACGCCTACCGCGGTCAGTGCGGGCACCGGCCACTGCTCGGCGAAATCCTTGTCCAGCACCGAAAGCGGCCCGTCGTCGCCGAGCGCGTCCGGGTCGAACACCGCCAGCAGCGGCGAGGTGGGCAGCACGAGTTCGTCCGCGCGCCGCCAGCCGTCCTGCGCGGGCAGCGCGAGTGCGCCAAGATCGGCGGCGGTGGCCTCGGAAACAAGGCGCAGCACGGCTTCGGCGAGCGGCCGGGTGTCCAAACCGGACTCGGCGTCCTCGACACTGCGCTCGACGGCCTCGCGCAGCGCGGGCGCGTCGAGCAGATCGGCGGGCTCGGCACGCTTGGCGCCGAGCCGCTCCAGCAGCGGGTGCACGGCGTCGGGATGCACCAGCCGCAGGCCGACGATGTCGGCCCCGGCCAGCGAATCCAGCAGGTCGCCGTCGAACAGCAGCGCGCCCCGCGGCCCCGGCAGCGTGCGGTCGTCGGCGAGCGGCACCGGCAGCGCGCCCAGGTCGTCGGCGGACACCGAATGCGCTTCCAGCAACGGCAGCAGCACGTCGTAGAGATCGCGCCACCAGCCCGGCGGTCGCTCCACGCCGGTGAGCGTGTCGACGAGTTCCGGCACGTCGAGCCGCTCGGCGCCGACCGGCACCAGCACGCGGGCCGGATCCGGGCCGGACAGCGTGACCAGGCGCGGCACCAGGTCGCCGATCATCTCGACCAGCCGCGGCGACTCCACGCTCAGCACCCGCGCACCCAGTGCCGGGATGTCCGCTCCCGCGGTCGGCAACCACGGCTGCGCACCGAGTTCGCGGGTGACGGCGTCGCGCAGCTGTGCGTCTACTTCGGACAGCGGGAAGCCGGCGGCAGGCACCAGCGTGAGCCGGTGCGCGGGCGGCAGTTTCCGCACCAGCGCGGGGTAAGCCGCGGCGGGCGCGGTCACGTCCGCACCCGGCAGCACCCGCCGCCGTGAGGGTTCGAGCGGGATCGACGCGATCAGCCGCGCGGGCAGCGACATCCGCTCGTCGGTCGGCGTCGGGGCGTGCAGCACGTCGGTTTCCAGCGGTTCGGACGGCATCGCCCACAGCCCGCCAGGCGCCTCCTGCACGAGCCACCGGACCACGCCAGAAGGACCGGCGATCTCGACCCGTCCGTCCACTTCGGACCGTGTCCAGGTGGAGTCGCCGACGGTGATGCGCGCCAGCCAGTGCAGGGACAGCAGGAGATCCTCGACCTCGCTGGCCAGCCGGGCCAGCAACTCGTCCGGATCGATGTCGTCCCGCAGCGGCAGCCGGACCTCGGTGTCGAACCCGTCGGGCACCGGCCAGTCGTCCGGCCACGGCAGCCGCAGCACGGGCACGTCATCGGCGCGCCCAACGGCCTGCCGGGTCCGGGCCTCGGAGAACATCACCCCGCCCGTGCGCGAGAGCACCCGTGGTTCGGAGCTGACCGCGAGCACCGCGGCGAATCCGACGCCGAAGCGGCCGACCATGCCGCGCTTGGCCGAGGCCCGCAGCGAGGCCAGCGCGGCGACCCCGGCCGCGTCCAGTGGCGCGCCGGTGTTGGCGACCCGCAGCTCACCATCCACAACGGACACTCGCAGCGTCCCCGGCTCACCGGCGGCCTGCGCCGCGTCGGACGCGTTCTGCGCCAGCTCGACGAACAGCCGGTCCCGGTAGGCGCCGACGCGCAGGTCACGCTCGGCGTTGGTGTCCTCGGTGAACCGCGTCGGCGAATCCGCCCACGCCCGCAGCACCGACTCCCGCAGCGCCTCGGTGCCGAACCGGTCGGTGTGCACCTACGCTTCCATGTCGAGCAGCGAGTCGTCGTAGACCAGCTCGGCGACCGGTACCGACGAGGTGAGCTCGAGCTCGGTCTCGGAATGCGCGCCGCAGCCGTACTCGACGTTGACCACGTGCCCGTCCGCCGGGGCGATCTCGTTGCCGCACACGCCGAACCCGGCGCGCAGCGAGCCGTCCAGCGGGAGGTAGAAGCCGCAGGTGCCGCACGCGGCGGGCGCGCTGCGGGCCATGTCCGAGCGCGGGCCGAACTCGCCGTTGCGCCACCGGGTGGCGGCCTCCGTGCGGCCGTAGCGCGACAGGACGTGCACCCGGCCGAGCCCGGCCTCGTGTGCGACCTCCTCGACCGCCGGGTCGTCGGACTGCAGGTACGCCGGCACCAGGCGGGCGTCGTCCTCGCCGGCCGGGAAGATGTCGCCGACCCCGAGGTCGCCGGGGCGGACCCGGCGGTCCCACGGCACCCACTTCGGCGCGACCAGCGCGTCCGGTCCGGGCGTCAGCACCACCTCGCTGACCGTCACCGACTCGCCCGGCCCGGCGAGCGCGATCGTGACGGACCAGCGCCAGCCGTGGTACCCGGGCACCTCGGCCTCGAAGAGATGGCTCGCCGACACCGCGTCCTCGCGCTGGAGGCCCGCGTGCGCGCCGACCTGCTCGGCCCCGGCCTCGGCGACCGCGGCTTCACGAGCGATCTCGACGGCGTCGGAGAGGGCCCGCTGAACGGATCCGTCATCCAGGGTGAGCAGCAGGGTCATACTCCAATTGTGCAGCGGCGGCTTCACGCGCGTCATGCCAGGGTGAAGTCGTGCGCCGGTTCGTGACTCTCATGCTTGCCCTGGTCCTGGCCCTTACGGGGTGTCAGGCGTCCGCGCCGCAGGTCGACGCGGCCGTCGCGCACCTGCGGGCCGAGGTCGTGGGCACCCTTGCGCACGACACGTCGGCCTTCACCGAGGGCCTCGAGATCTCCGGCGGCCTGCTGTACGAGAGCACCGGTCTCGCCGGCCGCTCCCAGCTGCGGGTGGGACCGCCCGGCGAGCCCCCGACGCAGGCTGTGGACCTGCCGTCGCCCCTGTTCGGCGAGGGCGTCACCGTGCTCGGGCCGACGCTGTGGCAGCTCACCTGGCAGGACGGGTTCGCCATCGAACGCGACGCCCGGACGCTCGCGGAGGTGCGCCGGGTGCCGTTCGAGGGCGAAGGCTGGGGGCTGTGTCATCAGCCGGGCCGGCTCGTCATGAGCAACGGGTCGGACCGGCTCACCTTCCGCGACCCCGCGACCTTCGCCGCGCTCGGCGACGTCACGGTGCACGACGGCCAGCGCACCTTCACCCGGCTCAACGAGCTGGAGTGCGTCGGCGGTGACGTCTACGCCAACGTGTGGCAGACCGACACGATCCTGCGCATCGACGCGGCGACGGGCGCCGTCACCGCGCAGATCGACGCATCCGGCCTGCTCACACCGGCGCAAGCGGGGCAGGCCGACGTGCTCAACGGGATCGCCGCGGTCCCCGGCACCGACGAGTTCCTCATCACAGGGAAGTGGTGGCCGACGTTGTTCCGGGTGAAATTCGTTCGAACGTCGTGATCAGTGAGCACGCCCCGACCTGCATGAGGCAAGATTGACACGTGGGTCGCAAACGGAAGTGGACGCCGGAGCCGGGGGCCGGCCAGCGGTGGCGTCCGTCCGCGCCGCCCAGCCGTTTCTACTCCGAGACCCGGCAGTCCGAAACGACGCAGCGGACGGCGGACGAACCGCCGACGCATGCCGTCCGGTCGCCGGCGCCCCCGCGTGGCGCGCGGCCGTATCCCCCGCCGCCGCCCCGCGCCGAACCGCCGCCGCCGCGCCGCACCGAACCGCTGTATGAGCACTACGGCACCGACGGGTACGCCAGGGAGCGGCAGCCGAAACCCGAGCAGCGGCAGGAGAATCACACCACCGAGGCCGCCGCGGGCGGGTTCCCGCGGATGCCGAAGAAGCTGACTGTGACCCGGGTCGCGGCGCTGCGCAGCCGCGAACTCGGCGGCCGGGCGGTCGGCATGTTCCAGCGGGCCACGAAGGCCGACGGCGCCGACAAGTCCGGCCTCACCTCGCTCACGTACGCGGTGATGCTCAACTACGCCGGCGACGCGGCGATGGCCGTCGCGCTGGCCAACACCCTGTTCTTCGCGGCCGCCAGCGGGGAGAGCCGCGACAAGGTCGCGCTGTACCTGCTGATCACGGTCGCCCCCTTCGCGCTCGTCGCGCCGGTCATCGGCCCGGCGCTGGACCGTGTGCAGCGCGGGCGGCGGCTCGCGATGTGCGTCGCGTCGGTCGGCATGGCGCTGATGGCCGCGCTCATGGCGCTGCACTTCGACGACTGGGGCCTGTACCCGGCGGCGCTCGGGTCGATGGTGCTGTCGAAGTCGTTCACGGTACTCAAATCCGCGGTCACGCCACGTGTGGTGCCGCCGGAGATCACGCTGTCCAAGACCAACGCGCGGCTCACGGTGTTCGGGCTGGCCGCCGGCGGTGCGTTCGGTGCCGTCGCCAGCGGGGTGAACTCTGTCTTCGGCTCAGCGGGTGCACTGTGGTTCACGGCACTGATCTGTGTCGCGCAGGCGGTCCAGTCGATGCGCATACCGGCCTGGGTGGAGGTGACCGAGGGCGAGGTGCCCGCGTCGCTGAAGGCGCATCCCACGAAACGCAAGAAGCGCCAGCCGCTCGGGCACGAAATCGTGGTTTCGTTGTGGGGCAACGGTTCCATCCGCGTGCTCACCGGGTTCCTGATGATGTTCGCGGCGTTCGCCGTGAAGGCCCATGCCGAGCAGGGCGGGCAGAGCCCGTTCATGCAGTTGTTGCTGCTCGGCCTGATCGGGGTCGCCGCCGGCCTCGGCGGGTTCCTCGGTAACGCGCTCGGGTCGCGCACCCAGTTCGGCCATCCGACCCAAGTGGTGCTCGGCTGCCTGGCGGCCACGCTCGCGTCCACGATCCTCGCGACGGTGCTCGCCGGGATCGTCACGGCCGCGATCGTCGGCCTCGTCGGGGCCACCGCGAGCGCGCTGGCCAAGGTCAGCCTGGACGCGGTGATCCAGCACGATCTGCCGGAGGCGTCCCGCGCGTCGGCGTTCGGCCGTTCGGAGACTGTGCTGCAACTGGCGTGGGTGTTCGGCGGCGCGATCGGCCTGCTGCTGCCGCCGACGTACTGGCTCGGTTTTCTGGTGGTATCGCTGCTCCTCGCGATCGGCCTCACACAGACGTACCTGGTGCAGCGCGGCGGTTCGCTGCTGCCGTTCCTCGCGAAACGCCCCCGCAGCGCGGACCGCACACCGGCCTAATTACTGTTCCAGCCATGCGGCGTAGTCGGATTGCGGTTCTACTGGCGGGTGGCGCGCTGGCGCTGACCGGGTGCGCGGCGTCGGTGGGCCCGCCGGAGGTCACCTTCTACAGCGACGGGCACACCGTGAACGCCAACCCCGTCGTGCACTGCGACGCGCTCGTGCGCAGCTGCGACAAGTACCCCGGCGCGACGGCGAACCTGAAGGTGCGGCCGGGCATGCCGGTGCAGATTTCGGTGCCGTCCGACGTGAGCAAGACGCCGTGGCTGGTGAACGTCCAGTACTCCGATCAGAGCGGGCAGCTGAAGGTCAAGCAGCAGTTCTTCTCCCCGGACACCAGGCTCGCGTTCACCGCGACACCGGCGGCCCCCGGCGACCAGCTCGTCGTGGTCGAGGTGCAGCAACTCGGCGCGGCTTACGCCGCCGACCAGTCGGGCAACCCGATCGTCGACGAGAACGGCAACCCGCAACTCGTCGCCCGCTCGCTCTGGTCCCTGCAGATCCAGCCCGGCTAGCTCACCCAGCCGGCGGAGCGGATTTACGGGTCCAGGTCGCGCGCGACCGCGCGCATGACCTCGGCGATCCGGTTGGTGTTCTTGCGGTCCGGGTAGCGGCCGCGGCGCAGATCCGGCTGCACCTTCATCTCGAGCAGCTTGATCATGTCCTCGATGAGGCCGTGCAGTTCCTCGGCCGGGCGGCGCCGCGCCTCGGCGACCGACGGGAGCGAGTCGATCAGCCGGACGGACAGCGCCTGCGGCCCGCGGCGGCCGTCGGCGACGCCGAACTCCAGCCGCTGGCCGGCCTTGAGTGCCTCTACTCCTTGCGGGAGCGCGGTCTTGCGGATGTAGACGTCCTCGCCACCGTCCTGTGTGACGAAGCCGAACCCCTTCTCCGCGTCGTACCACTTGACCTTGCCGGTCGGCACTGCCCTCACCGTTCCTTCGCTCTGCTTGTCGCCTCGCGTGCACTGCACGACGAACGCGCCCCGGGGGCGTACCCAGGACGCGTATCGTCCAGCCTATCCCGGCAGGCACCTCGGGGAGAAGTGCGGATTAGTAACCTGGGCACATGCAGACCGCGGACAAGACATATCCACGCAAGCCCTGGCTGATGCGGGTCGGGATCGGCGTGTTCGCCATCGGCGTACTCGCCGTGCTTGCCGTTTTCCTCATGTTCGCCGCCGGCCTGCACGACCTGCCCGTCTGGCTGTCCGCCCTCGCCGGCGTCGCGACCCCGCTCGGGATCGCGCTCGGCCTCATCGCGCTGGCACGCGAGCACCGGAAGAGGTGAGCCAGGCCGGAAACTCCGCCAGGCTGTCGAACACGACCTCCGCGCCCGCCGCGACCAGTTCCTCGCGGGAGCACGGACCGGTCGCCACCCCGATCGGCGTCACGCCCGCGGCGAGCGCACCCCGGATGTCGCCGAGGTGGTCGCCGACGTAGGCCGCCGCGCCGTGCTCGCGCAGCGCGGCCGCCTTGCCGTCGGCCCACAACTCGCCGACGAGCACGTCGACCTCGAACCCGAGCGCATTCACGTGCAGTTTCGCGTTCGGTCCGTATTTCCCTGTCACCACAATGGTTTTCCCGCCGCCGCGGCGCACGGCCGCCAGTGCTTCGTGCGCGCCGGGCAGGGCGATCGTGCTGGGGATCACGATTTCGGGATATGTCTCGCGGAACCGCGCCACGAGCGCGGGCACCCGGTGCTCGGGTGCGCCGAAGTCACGCAGCACGTGGTCGAGCGGCGGGCCGAGGTGCGCCGCGAAGTACTCGCCGTCCAGCGCCAGCCCGGACTCGTCGCCGAGCGCGTTCAGCGCCGCGATCATGCCCGGTCTCGGATCGATCAGTGTCATGTCCAGATCGAAGCCCACGGTGATCCCCATGGCGACCACGGTAGCTTGCTTTACATCTCACCCGTCAGGGTCAAGTTACTTGACACTGACACTCCAAATGTCAAGCTGGTTTCGTGACCGACATCACCCAGTCGTTCGCCCAGCGGACCAAGGTCTCGCTGCGGGAAGCGCTGCTCGACGCCGCGACCGCGTTGCTGGCCAGCCGCGGTCACGCCGGGTTCCGGATGGCGGACGTGGCGGTCGCGGCCGGGGTGAGCAGGCAGACGGTCTACAACGAGTTCGGCAACAAGACGGCGCTCGTGCAGGCCGTCGCGTTGCGCACGACCGCGGAGTTCCTGGAGGGCATCCGCCGCCGGTTCGAGTCGGCGCCGGACCTGCTCGCCGGGATCCACGAGGCGGTCGTCTACACGATCGAGCACGGCCGGGAGAACGCGCTGGTCGCCTCGGCGCTGGGCACGCGGGTCGGCGAGGACCTGCTGCCACTGCTCACCACCCGCGGTGAGCCGGTGCTCTCCGCCGCGACAGAGATGGCCGCCGCGCACTACCGGGAGTTCCTGCCGTCGCTCGACGAGCCGACCGCACACCTGCTCGCCGAGACCGTGACGCGACTAACGCTCAGCCACCTCGTTCTGCCGACACACTCGGCGAACGAGGCGGCCGATCAGGTCTGCGCCGCGCTCACCCCAGCGATCAGCCAACATTCGTCCACAGTGGAGTGACGACATGACCGACACGCTCCTGCCCCGCCGAACGGGCTTCACCTCGCTGCGTCCCGGCGGCCTGAACTGGGACTCGTTCCCGCTGCGGCTGTTCGCCAAGGGCAACCGCAAGTTCTGGAACCCGGCCGACATCGACTTCAGCAAGGACCGCGCGGACTGGGACACGCTCACCGACGAGGAGCGCCGCTCGTCGACGTACCTGTGCGCCCAGTTCGTCGCCGGCGAGGAAGCGGTCACCCAGGACATCCAGCCGTTCCTGCGGGCGATGGCCGCCGAGGGCCGGTTCGGCGACGAGATGTACCTGAGCCAGTTCTGCTTCGAGGAGGCCAAGCACACCGAGGTGTTCCGCCGCTGGATGGACGCGGTCGGGCTGACCGGTGACCTGACGTCGTACGTGTCGGAGAACTCGCACTACCGCAAGCTGTTCTACGAAGAGCTGCCCGAGTCGTTGGGCGTGCTGGCGGACGATCCGAGCCCGCTGAACCAGATCCGCGCGAGCGTGACGTACAACCACGTGATCGAGGGCAGCCTCGCGCTGACCGGGTACTACGCGTGGCAGAAGGTGTGCACGTCGCGCGGGATCCTGCCGGGCATGCAGGAACTGGTGAAGCGCATCGGCGACGACGAGCGGCGGCACATGGCGTGGGGCACCTTCACCTGCCGCAGGCACATCGCCGCCGACGACTCGCTCTGGGACGCGGTGCAGCAGCGGATGGGCGAGTTGCTTCCGCACGCGCTGGGGATGATCCAGTGGGTCAACGACCAGTTCGAGGACCCGCGGCCGTTCGACAACGACCCGCAGGAGTACATCGCCTACGCCGCCGATCGCGCGCAGCGCCGCCTCGGCGCGATCGAGTCCGCGCGCGGCGTTCCCGTCGGGCGGATCGACCTGGACTACTCGCCGGAAACGCTCGAGGAGACCTTCGGCGCCGAGGACGCGAAAGCCTTCGCCGACGCCGCACAGTGACCAAACGCCAGTAGCCTGGTGGAATGCGCCTCTACGTCGTCGACGCGTTCACCGACAAGGCTTTCGCCGGCAACCCGGCGGGCGTGGTGTTGCTGGATCAACCGGCCGAGTCCGCATGGATGCAGTCGGTCGCGGCGGAGTTGAGGCATTCCGAGACCGCGTTCGTGGAACCCGGCGGCGGGCTCCGGTGGTTCACCCCGGCCGTGGAGGTCGACCTCTGCGGGCACGCGACGCTCGCCGCCGGCCACGCCCTCGGCGGCGAGCAGTTGTTCCGCACGCGCAGCGGTGAACTACGCACGCGCGCCGCCGACGGCTGGGTCAGCATGGACTTCCCGGCCGACCCGCCCGTCGCGAGTGCGGACGAGGTGGCCCCGGCGCTGCCCGGCGTCACGGTCGCGGAAGTCCTGCGCGGCAAGTGGGACATCGTCGTCGTGGCCGCCGACGCGGCGGAAGTCCGTGCCATGCGACCGGATCTGGACGCCATCGCCGGGTGGCAGGCCCGGTGCGTTGTCGTCACCGCGCGCGGTGACAAGCCCGGCGTCGATTTCGTGAGCCGCGTGTTCGGCCCGGCTGTCGGCATCCCGGAGGACCCGGTGACCGGCTCGGTGCATTGCACGCTCGCGCCGTTCTGGGCGCGGCGGCTCGGCCGGGACGAGCTCGTCGGCGAGCAGGCCTCCGAACGCGGCGGTATCGTCCGCGTCCAGGCAGGCCGCGAGCGGGTCACCCTGGCGGGCCGGGCCGTCACGGTGCTGAGTGGGGAGTTGCTGGTCTGATGCGAGTAATACTGAACGTGATCTGGCTGGTGTTGTGCGGACTCTGGATGTCGCTGGGGTACCTGGTCGCGGGGATCGTCTGCTGCATCCTCATCGTCACGATCCCGTTCGGCATCGCGTCCTTCCGCATCGCGAACTACGCACTGTGGCCCTTCGGCCGAACGGTCGTCGACCGACGTGACGCAGGCGTCGGCTCGCTGATCGGGAACGTCGTGTGGATCATCTTCGCCGGCTGGTGGCTCGCGATCGGGCACCTCGTGACGGGCCTGGCCCTGTGCGTCACGATCATCGGCATCCCCCTCGGGGTCGCGAACTTCAAGATGATCCCGATCTCGCTGCTTCCGCTGGGCAGGCAGATCGTGCCGCTGCCGGCCTAACGGAGGGCGACGGTGAACAGCGCGAAGCCGAGCACGATCACGCCCACCCGCACGTAGTGAAAGCGGTCCCAGCGCTGGACCTGCCGTTTCCAGTCGGCGGGCACACCCTCGCGCGACCACCTCGCGACCCGCGAGTTGATCGGCACGAGCAGCAGCACCGACATCACGACGCTGAGCACGAGCAGCGCCGCGCCCGCGACGACGAGGGGCGCGTTCGTACCGCCCCACGCCAGCGCCGCCCACACCGCGCCGAGCACGAGCGAGCCGATGTACCAGAACGGCATGACCCGGCCGAGGACGCGCGCCCCGTCGCCGCGTGCGGCAAGCCCGCGGTTGTCCGGCAGCCGGTCCAGGATCGGGTTGACGAACACCGCGACCGCGAACTCCACCCCCACCATCACCCCGACCACCACGACCGTGACGACGGCCAGTCCGTCCTGCATGACCCCTCCGTTATTCTAGCGTCGCTAGATCTTCGGTCGATGCTAGACCGCAGAGGGGTCCGGCGCTAGCGGCGCTAGGAATGGACTGCCGCGACGCCGAGCGCTAATCCTCGGGTTCCCAGGGAAGCTCCACGACGAGGCACGGCCCGCCGGCGAAGAGACCGCCGTCGATGCCCAGCGCGCGCCCGCCCGCGTACAGGAACGGCGCCTCGATCTGGGTCGGGTGGATGCCGAGCTGGTCGGCGATCACGCTGTGGCCGTGCACGATCCGCTCTCCGCCGAGCTGCGCCAGCAACTGCTCGGCGGCGGCGGCACCGTTCGGCCCGCGGAAGGCATAGCGCGTCGTCATCCGGCGCCACAGGTCCCACCACACCGCTGAGTCGTTCCCGGCGAGGATCTCCTGCCCGGTCTCGTTGATCTCGTCGACCGTGTCGCCCCAGTCGAGGTACTCCATCGTGTCGGAATGCAGCAGCAGGTGATCCGCCTCCCGCGCGACCAGCGGCCGGGTGGAGAGCCATTCGATGTGGTCGTCGGTGAGCGCGTCCTGGTCGGACCGCTGCCCGCCGTTGATCTCCCAGCTGCGCGCGAAGCTGCGCGGCCCGAAGTCGGACGGCACGTCGGTGTCGCCGAAGTGGTACATGCCAAGCAGCAGGATCTCGTGGTTGCCCAGCAGCGTCTGCACCTCGCCGCCGGCCTCGGCGGCCTGCGCCTGCAGCCGCATCACGAGGTCGATCACGCCGATCCCGTCGGGCCCACGGTCCACGAAGTCGCCGAGGAACCACAGGTGCGCCTTGCCGCCGGACCAATCGTCGGCGTCATCGACCAGCTTGCGCTCGCGCAGGGCGTCGGCCAGCTCGTCCCGATGCCCGTGCACGTCACCTACGACATACGTCGGCACATCCACGTCTGAAGACGATAAGCCCTGCTCAGTACTTGTCGGAGACCAGCCCGGGCCTGAACGGGTCCTGGGTCCGGCCGACCAGGTCGGCGATCGAGTCGACGACCACGGTCGGCCGGTACGGATAGCGCTCGGCCGACTCCTTCGTGGAGATCCCGGTCAGCACGAGGATGGTCTGCAGCCCGGCCTCGATGCCGGAGTGCACGTCGGTGTCCATCCGGTCGCCGATCATGAGGGTGCTCTCTGAATGCGCGCCGAGCGAGCGCAGCGCCGAGCGCATCATCAGCGGGTTCGGCTTGCCGACGAAGTACGGCGAGCGCCCGGTCGCACGCTCGATCAGCGCCGCGATCGACCCGGTGGCGGGCAGCACGCCCTCCAGACTGGGCCCGGTCGGGTCGGGGTTGGTGGCGATGAACTTCGCGCCGCCCTCGATGAGCCGGATGGCCTTGGTGATCGCGGTGAAGCTGTACGTGCGGGTCTCGCCGAGCACGACGTAGTCCGGTGCGCTGTCGGTCAGCACGTACCCGGCCTCGTGCAGCGCCGTGGTCAGGCCCGCCTCGCCGATCACGAAGGCCGAACCGTTCGGGCGCTGGCTGTCGAGGAACTTCGCGGTGGCCAGCGCGGAGGTCCAGATCCGGTCCTCGGGCACGTCGAGACCGCTGCGCAGCAGGCGCGCCCGCAGGTCCCGCGGGGTGTAGATCGAGTTGTTGGTCAGCACGAGGAACGCGGTGTCGTGCGCCCGCAGTTCGGCGAGGAACTCGTCGGCGCCGGGAACCATGTGCTCCTCGTGTACGAGCACACCGTCCATGTCGGTCAGATATGTCCAGTGCGTCATTCCGCAACCTTAAGGGGCCGCGGCCGGATGCACCGTGACAGTCGTGGCCTTGATCGACAACTGGACGGGTGTTCCCGGTTCGAGCCGCAGGTCGGCGACCGCGGCCGGGGTCAGGTCGGCGGTCAGCCCGGCCTCGGTGCGCAGCCGCACCACGGAACCGTACGGCTCGAGGGCGGTCACGACGGTGCCGATCGTGTTGCGGGGGCTGCCCGGATGCCCGTCGTCGGCCGGGTACACGGCCACCGCGCTCGGTGCGAACACCGCCACCGCGGGCTCGCCGAGCGCCGCGTCCCGCGCCGGCATTCCGGCGATCAGCCGCCCGTCCTCGGCCCGCAGGCCCTCGTCGACCGCCGTGCCGGTGATCAGGTTGAGCCCGGCGATCCGGGCGGTGAACGCGGTGCGCGGCGCCGAGAGCACCTCGCGCGTCGGCCCGCGCTCGACGACCCGGCCCGCCGACAGCACCAGCACCTGGTCGGCCAGCGCGAGCGCGTCCAGCGGATCGTGCGTGACCAGCACGGTCGCGCGCGTGTCGTTGGCGGCGAGCACCCGCCGCAGCAGGCCGCGGATCGCCGGCGCGGCGTCCACGTCCAGCGCCGCCAGCGGCTCGTCGAGCAGGAGCAGATCGGGCTCGCCCGCCAGCGCCCGCGCGATCGCGACCCGCTGTGCCTGCCCGCCGGAGAGCTGCGCGGGCTTGCGGTCGGCGAGCTGGGCGGCGTCCACCTCGGCGAGCCACCTGTGCGCGATCTCCCGCGCCCGCGCCCGGCCGGCACCCTTGGATCGCGGCGCGAACGCCACGTTGTCCACAGCGGACAGATGCGGGAACAGCAGCGGGTCCTGCGACAGGAGTCCGACCGCGCGGTCGTGCGGCGGCAGGTCGTGCAGCGGCCGGCCGCCGAAGGAGATCGTGGCGCGGTGGGGCCGCAGCAGCCCGGACAGGCTGCCCAGCAGGCTGGACTTGCCCGACCCGTTCGGCCCGAGGATCGCCAGCACGCTGCCCGCCGCGACATCGAACTCGACCTCGAGTTCGAAGCTGCCCCTAACCAGCTCGACCTCGACATGGAGCGTCACGTGGGATTTCTCCCTCCCGTCTCCCACCGCCACCCTCAACGGAGGCGCTCCGCGCCGCCGACCTGATCCAAAGCCCTCGGCCGCGCCACCGCGATGACCACCACCGCGACCACGATCAGCAACAGGGACAGCGCGACCGCACTGTCTATATCGGACTCCGCTTCCGTGTAGACGGCAAGCGGCAGTGTTCTTGTCACACCGTCGAGGCTGCCCGCGAACGTGATCGTCGCGCCGAACTCGCCCAGCGCGCGGGCGAAGCTCAGCACCGCACCCGAGCCGAGCGCGGGCAGCAGCAGCGGCACCGTGACCCGGCGGAACACCGTCCACGGCCGGGCGCCCAGCGTCGCCGCGACCTGCTCGTAGGCGTCCCCGGAATTGCGCAGCGCGCCCTCGAGGCTCACTACCAGGAAGGGCATGGCCACGAAGGTCTGCGCGATGATCACCGCGGTGGTCGTGAACGGGATCTGCACCCCGGCGGTCACCTGGAGCAGGTAGCCGAGAAAGCCCTTTCTGCCCAGTAGATAAAGGAGTGCGAGCCCGCCGACCACGGGCGGCAGCACGAGCGGCAGCAGCACGACGGCCCGCAGCACCCGGAGGCCGCGGAACCGCGACCGCGCGAGCACGATCGCCAGCGGCACCCCGAGCACGATGCACGCGAGCGTCGAGATCGCCGCCGTCTCCAGCGACAACCGGAGCGCGGTGAGCGATGTACTGGAGACGATCAACGAGGGAAGGCGGCCGAGGTCGGTCCGCACGAGCAGACCGACGACGGGCAGCACGACGAGCGCCAGCGCGATCAGTGCCGGGATCCACAGGACCCACGGCACCTTCGCGCGGGGACCGTTACTTGCTCGGCGCGACAAAACCCACCTTGGTCAGCTCCGCCTGGCCCTGCGGCCCCAGCACGAATTGCACGAACTGCTGGGCGAGGTCGGACTGCGGCGCGTTCTTCACCACGCCGATCGGGTAGTTGTTGATCGCCTGCGCGGCCTCCGGGAACTGCACCTGTGCGACCTTGCCGCCCGCGGTCGCGGCGTCGGTCACGTAGACCAGGCCGGCGTCCGCGTCCCCGGACTCCACCTTCGTCAGCACCTGCTTGACGTCCTGCTCCTCGCTGGCGGGCTCGAGCGTGACGCCGGTGTTCTTCTCGACCTTCTGCGTCGCGGAGCCGCACGGCACCTGCGGCGCGCACACCACGAGCGTCAGTCCCTTCTTCGCGAGGTCGGCGAAGCTCGCGATGCCCTTCGGGTTGCCGGGCGCGACCGCGATCGTCAGCTTGTTCGTGGCGAACACCGCGGGCGTCCCGTTGATCGCACCGGCCTGGGTGGCCTTGTCCATGTTGGCCTGGTCGGCCGAGGCGAACACGTCGGCGGGCGCGCCGTTGGTGATCTGCTGCACGAGCGCGGACGAGCCGGCGAAGTTGTACTTGATCGTGACGCCGGGATGCGCCGCCTCGAACTCCGGCTTGATGGCGTTGAAGGATTCGGTCAGCGACGCCGCGGCGAACACCGTCAGTGTCTTCTGCTCGGTGCCGGCCGGGCTGGAGCCCGAGCTCGACCCTGATCCACAGCCCGTGATCAGCAGCGCGAGCCCGGCCAGCGCGGCAACTATCTTCTTCAACGCTCTCCTCCTGGAGTCTCGACGACGACCGTCGTCGCCTTCACCACCGCCACCGCGAGCACGCCGGGCCGCAGCCCGAGCTCGCGCACCGCCTCGGCACTCATCAGCGACACGACCCGCTGCGGCCCGCACTGCAGCTCGACCTGCGCCATCACCTTGTCGACCGTCACCTCGGTGACCAGGCCGACGAAGCGGTTGCGCGCGGAACGGCCGACCGACGACGGGTCCTCGGGACGCGTGGCCTGCTCCCGCGCGAACGCGGCGAGCGCCGCACCGTCGATCACTTTGCGGCCCGCCGCGTCGACCCCGGCGTCGAGCTGCCCGGCGCGCACCCAGCGGCGCACCGTGTCGTCGCTCACACCGAGCAGTCCGGCGGCTTCAGAAAACCGAAATTGCGGCATGCACGGGAGGTTATCTCCGCGTCTGCGGAAAAGCTATGAACCGAAGATGTCGTTGTGCAAGCGTTGGTAGAGCGCACGTTCGTAGCGCTCGACGACCGCTCGTTCCTCGGGCGAGAACTTCGCCAGTACCTCCTCGAGCGCGTCCAGCGCGGAGGCGAACAGGGGAGCGTACTTCTCCTCGTCGAAGGGCATCAGCTCGACCAGAACCTTGCGCCGGTCCTGTTCGTCGCGCACACGGCGGACGAACCCGGCCCGCTCCAGCCGGTCGATCACACCGGTGACCGCGCCCGTCGACAGGCCCGTGAGCTGGGCAATCCTGCCCGCGGTCAGTGGCCCCTCCGCACGCGAGGCCAGATCGAGCGCCTTGTGGTCGGTGGCCGACAGGCCCATCTGCTCGGCGATGCGCGCGTGCCGCAGCACCGCGAGCGTGCTGCTCTCCCGGCCGAGCTCGCCGAACCGCCGCAGAACCTCAGGCGGCACGGGATACGTCGGCTCGTCCGGCATCGCCCGGGTCCTCCCATTTCGAGCATTCTCTGTTCCAAATATCCTAGTGATCGTCGCGGCGGGATGGATCGGGTTAGGCTAGTGCCAATGAGTGCGGTAAATCTCGGTCTTCCCCGGGTGCGGGGCTCCCACCACGTGTCAGAACCCCGGCCGGACAACCCCGCCCTCATCGATACGTTCGGCCGGGTCGCCACCGATCTGCGCGTGTCCTTAACGGACCGCTGCAACCTCCGCTGTACTTACTGCATGCCCGCCGAGGGCCTGCCGTGGCTGCCCGGCGACGAGGTGCTGAGCGACGCGGAACTGTTGCGCCTGCTCCGGATCGCGGTCGGCCGGCTCGGCGTCACCGACATCCGGCTCACCGGCGGCGAACCGCTGTTGCGCCCGGGTCTCGAGGAACTGGTCGCCCGGATCGCCGAGTTGCGGCCGCGCCCCCGGCTTTCCATGACCACCAACGGAATCGGCCTCGCCAAGCGCGCCAAGGCGATCGCCGAGGCTGGGCTGGACCGGATCAACGTCTCGCTCGACTCCGTGAATCCGGCCACGTTCCGTTCGTTGACGCGCCGGGATCGGCTGTCGCACGTGCTGGCCGGGCTCGCCGCCGCCCGCGAGGCGGGGCTCGACCCGGTGAAGGTCAACGCGGTGCTGCTGCGTGGCGTCAACGAGCACGAGGCCACCGACCTGCTGCGGTTCTGCGTCGACCACGGCTATCACCTGCGGTTCATCGAGCAGATGCCGCTGGACGCCCAGCACGGCTGGAACCGCGCTGACATGGTGACCGCCGAGGAGATCCTCGGCCTGCTGCGCACGGAATTCAGCCTCACGCCCAGCCCGGCGCGGCGTGGCGGGGCGCCCGCGGAGCGGTGGCTGGTCGACGGCGGGCCCGCCGATGTCGGTGTCATCGCCTCTGTGACCAGGCCGTTCTGTTCCGCGTGCGAGCGCACCCGGCTCACCGCCGACGG
>DASZUO010000093.1:0-32789 GCA_035547575.1 Amycolatopsis sp.
GGCCGACGCTCGGGTCGGCCACGACGCTCAGACTGTTGGTGTCCGGGTGGTAGATCCGCGCGTTGTGGTTGTCGCTCGCGCCGCGGCCACGGTAGTCACGCGCACCGCCGGTGATCAGCGACGTGTCGTCGGGCAGTGTCACGACGCTCGGGTAGCGGGTGCCCTCGGGCAGGTCCGGGCCCGGCGTGTAGTGCGGGTGCGGATCCTTCAGATCGATCACGTCGATCCGTGCCGTCGACTTGGCCGACTCGCCGACCCCGCCGCCTCCGACGACCATCACCTTCTGGTCCTGCACCGGACCCACCCAGGAGGATCCGCTGGTCTCCAGCTGGTCGGCGTCGCGCAGGCCGGGCACCGGCGTGAACGTGTTCGTCGCCAGGTCCCAGAGCCCGGGCTCGCGGCCCTTCGTCGCCGGGCCGTAGCCGGAGTTCGACCCGGAGAAGAACAGTGTGTGCGCGTCGGCGGTCTGGAACAGCGCCGGATAGGTCGGGAAGTAGCGCTTGAGGTCCGGGCGCGCCGTCCAGGCCTTCGTCGCCGGGTCGAAGATCTCGTTGTCCCCGTTGAGCACGTTGCCGCTACCGTCCAAACCGGACACCGCGAGGACGTCGCCGTCCGGCAACCCGGTCAGCGTCGGGTACCACCGGCTGTTGTGCATGTCGGCGACCTTCTCGTACCGCTCGGTCTCGGGGTTGAACTCGTAGCTGTCCCGGCGGCCGTGGTAGTCCTGCTTGGCCAGGGTCATCGCGGTGCCGAGACCGTAGATGTTGTGCTGGTCGTCGCCGGTGAGCCCCGCCAGTGCGTAGTGCGCGGGGTCGTTCGTGACCGCGGCCTGCCCCGGCTGCACCGCCTCGACCCACACATCCTGGGTGCCGGCGACGACGGTGACCTTGCCGTTCTTCTTGACCTTGGTCGCCGGGTCGAGGCTGAAGTCCGCACCGGCGCGGTAGCGCTGCCCGTTGGGTGCCACGAACTCGGTGCCCTGGCGGAAGGTTCGCTGGCCGCCCTCGGGAGACTCGTTCTTGACGGTGATCGTGCCCGCCGCGTTGGTGACCTTGCCGTCGAGCACCTCGTAGCGCAGCGTGCCGCCCGCGATGAGCAGGTTGCCGTCGGGCAGGAACGCGTGCCCGGCACAGAACAGGTCGGTCGGGGTGGGCACCAGCGAGGTCTTGCCGGTGGCCGGGTCGTACAGCAGCGTTTTGAACGTGCCCGCCTTGAACTGCGTCTCGTCGTTGCCCGATCCGGCGACGATGAGCAGCTTGCCGGTTTTGAGCAGCGCGGCGTGGATCGCGTTGACCCGCATGTTCTCCGGCAGGTCGACGACGTCCCAGTGCCCGTTCGCGCGCTTGTACTCGGCACTGTTGATCGTGCGCTCGTGCTGGTAGTTCGCCACGAACGTCCACGCCGGGCCGGCGTTGACCCCGGCCACGAAACTCAGCGCGCCGACGGTGATCAGGGTGCGCTTGTAGCGGCGCAGGAAAGACGCCTTCATCGGCGGACGGCCTCCACGTACTTGGTCTGCTGTCGCATGAGCTCGGTGCGCGTCGGCGCGCGGCCGAGTGGTTCGCCGGTGGCCGGGCGGGCGCGTTCGAACCGCCACAGCGCGATCGGGGTGAGGCAGACGAGCAGTGAAAGTGCCGGCCACAGCACGGATTCGACGGTCGCGTAGCCCATCACGACCGACGTGACCAGCGCCCCGGCGAGCACCACCGCCCACTGCAGATGCCGGCGGAACGTCACCCACGTGTCGGTGCTCGTGGACTGGCCCTTCGCGGTCACGACGAACCGCGCCGGCCGGCGCAGCAGCGCCGCGATCAGCGACGCCGCGTACATCGGGGACGTCAGCACCGACATGACCATGCCTCGCATCCCCCAGGTGCCCTCGAGTTCGGACGGGCTGACGTTGTGCCGGCGGTTGCGGATGTAGAGCCAGACCTGGAACGCCGAGGCGTCGGTGTAGAGCGCGAGCCACAGTTGCACCGGGACGTCGATGCCGTGCACGCCGAACGCGAGGAACAGCAGCGCGTTGACGCCACCCAGGATCCAGCCGAACGCCATCGACGGGTAGAACGTCGTGATCAGCGCGTAGTGGAACAGCCGCCCGGGTGACAGCCGCCAGCAGCGCTTCCAGAAGTCGCTCAGCAGCACCTCGAACGTGCCGCGCGACCAGCGCAACTGCTGGCTGAAGTAGTCGCTCCACGACGACGGCCCCTCGCCGATCGCCAGCACGTCCGGCGTGTACACCGAACGCCAGCGGCGCCGGGTTTCCGGGTTGCGCGAAGTGTGGATCTTCAGGCCGGTCGCCATGTCCTCGGTGACCGAGTCCGACAGCCCGCCCACGCCCTGGATCGCGCTGATCCGGATGGCGTTGTTGGTGCCGACCAGCATCGCGACGCCATAGCGGTTGGCGGCGCGCTGGATCACGCTGTGGAACGGGAACTGCTGCGACTCGGCGGCCTTGGTGACGAGGTTGTCGCAGTTGGCGTAGCACTGCGGGCCCACGACGTAGGCCACGTCGGGGTCGCGGAAGTAGCCGAGGATGCGTTCGGCGTAGTTCGACAGCGGCAGGTGATCGGGATCGACGGACATCATCACGTCGTACCGGTGCCCGTGAACGTGCAACCATGAGTTGTAGTTGCCGTGCTTGGTCCTCGCCTTGAACGCGCCGCGCTTGCGGTTGAACCGGCTCTGTCCCTTGCGCGTGAAATGGTGCACGCGCAGGCGGGCACACATCGCGCGGACCGCTGGGTCGTCGCCCTCGTCGAGCAGCCACACGTCGATGCCGCTCGCGTAGCGGATGCGCTTGGCCGCCCGCAGGGTCCGCTCCACCATCTCGATGGGTTCCTTGCCCGGCACGATCGTGGTCACGAACGCGGCGCGCAGGCCGTCCTGCGGCGGCACCGGAACCGGGTCGCGGGCGACGATCGAGGCCAGCGACAGCGACACGACGTTGATCAGTCGCAGCAGTTCCATCAGCGCGATCGCGCTGATGACGAAGATGTTCGCGGCGACGGCCCAGGCGTTCCCGTGCGGCGGGGGCAGGTGGTTCGGCTGGAGCAGCCAGCCGAAGAACAGGACCTCGAGCAGCAGATTGAGCACGGCGATGGCGATCGACCTGACGAAGCGCGCGGTGCCGTCGGCCGCCTGCAAATTGGCGAAGGCCACCCGGTAGGGCTTCGAATCGTCGACGTCGGTGATGGCACCGGCGATTTCGCTGAAGTCGCGCCATTCGCGCGCACGTCGCGCATCATCCCGATCACGGGAATCACCCATGGAGTCTCGCCCAGTCCCCAGACACAGAAAGTAGTAGAAGCCGGGAGATCTTCCCTCAAAAGAGTGAACCAAGGAAAGTCAAACGGCTGTGACAAAGCTCATGGCGCTGACCGGTAACGGGGTACTGAAAATGCCTGTGCTGAGATTGCCGCAGGCGTTTGTGGTCGAGTCACCGAAAGAGAATGCGAGGTACCCGATGAGCGACGCTGCCCCGCGATGGTTCCGGGCGGCGCTGGCAGAAGTGCCGGAGCACCGCGAGACCCGGGTCGACGGCTGCCGCATCCATCTGCGGTGCTGGGGCGAGCAAGGGCGGCCCGGCCTTGTGCTGGTGCACGGCGGATCGGCCAACTCCGGCTGGTGGGACCACATCGCGCCGCTGTTCGCGCGCGAGTATCGCGTCGTGGCGCCCGACATGTCCGGGCACGGTGACAGTGACTGGCGCGATTCCTACGGCGGACACAAGGAATGGGCGCGCGAGGTGCTGGCCGCGGTGGAGGCGGGCGGCATCGACGGGCGGGTTTCCGTCATCGGGCACAGCATGGGCGGCTGGATCACCGCGACCGTCGGCGTGCTGGCAGGCGAACAGCTCAACGGAATCGTGATCATCGACTCGCCGCTGAACGACCAGCCGCCCGAGGAGGAACGGCTGCGCCAGCGCCGGCGACCGACCAAGATCTACCCGGACCGCGAGGCGATTATCGCGCGGTTCACGGCGCTGCCGGTGCAGGACGTGCTGCTGCCCTACGTGCGCGAGCACATCGCCGAGGAGTCCATCCGGCCGGTGGCGGGCGGATGGACGTGGAAGTTCGACCCGTCGATGTTCGGCCGGAACCGGCTGCTGATGCGCGAACTCCTGCCCGACGTGCGCTGCCGCGTCGGCTACCTGCGCTCGGAGTTCGGCCTGGTGTCACCCGAGATGGCCGCCGACATCAGCGAGCTGCTCGGGCACCGGGCGATCATCGCCGAACTGCCCGACGCCGGTCACCACCCCATGCTGGACCAGCCGCTGCCCCTGGTCACCGCGCTGCGGACGCTGCTGGCCGGGTGGGCACTGGAGGACCGGAAAACCCGGTTGTGACCACTGCCACAACGATCACCACGGCCCGGTCCCGGCCTGGCGGGCGCTAGCTGCCGGCTGACTCGAAAACCATCGTCTGGTCACCCATCGACGCCGCTTGTGTCCGTTTTCGGGTCCACCGTGCGTCAGGTTTCGTCGTGCCGATCTCGGATGTTGCGCCGCCCGCACTCGACGTCACGGTGAACCTTGATCCCTTTCGCCGGTTGCGAAAACTGCCAATCGAAGCTGATGGTGAATGCCTGGCTGGTCGAAGGGGAAATTCGCAAATGTTCGCTCGCTTGGCGCGCCCACTCGTGGTGTGCGGAGCACTCACCGTGCCCGCGCTCGCGCTGCGCCTCGGCGGACTCACCCCCGCACCCGTAGTCGGCCTTGCCTTGTTCGGGATGGCGGTGGTCGCGGCGTCGTTCGTGCTCGCGTGGGCGGCCGAGGCGGCGCAGGTGGACATCTCGGGCGGGCTGGCGATCGCGATCCTCGCGGTGATCGCTGTGCTGCCCGAGTATGCCGTGGATCTCTACTTCGCGTTCACCGCGGGATCCCGGCCCGAGTACGAGTCGTACTCCGCCGCGAACATGACCGGATCGAACCGCCTGCTGCTCGGACTCGGCTGGTCGGTCGTCGTGATCATCGCGCTGGCGGTCGCGAAACGCCGCACGGGCAAGACGATCCGCGCACTGACACTGGAGTCGGGCCACCGGCTCGAACTGGGTTTCCTGGCGGTCGCGTCGGTGGTCGCGTTCCTGATCCCGGCGACCGGGCAGATCCCGCTGCTGCTCGGCTTCGCGCTGCTCGGGTTCTTCGGGTTCTACCTGTGGAAGGTCTCGCGCGTCGAAGCCGAAGAGCCGCACCTGGTCGGTCCCGCCGCGAGTATTGGCGCGCTGCCCAAGCACGCGCGGCGCACGCTCGTGGCCGGGTTGTTCGCCTTCGCCGCGATCGTGATCGTGCTGTGCGCGGAACCGTTCGCGCATGCCCTCATCGAAACCGGCACGCAACTCGGGATCGACCAGTTCCTGCTCGTGCAGTGGCTCGCGCCGCTGGCCTCGGAAGCACCCGAGTTCATCGTGGCGATCCTGTTCGCCGTGCGCGGACGCGGCGCCGACGCGATCGGCACGCTGATCTCCAGCAAGGTCAACCAGTGGACGCTGCTGGTCGGCAGCCTCCCCATCGCCTACCTCGCCGGCGGCGGTGGTGCCGCACTGCACCTGGACGGGCGCCAGATCGAGGAGTTTCTCCTTACCGCCACGCAAACCCTGCTCGGGGTGGCGGCGCTGCTCGCGCTGCGCTTCCCGCGCTGGGCCGCGTGGACATTGCTGGTGCTCTTCGGTGCGCAGTTCGCATTGCCCGGTCAGACGGCGAGGTACGTGCTGTGCGGTGTCTACGCCGCACTTGCCGTGGCGGCGCTGCTCCGTAACCGCCGCCACGTCCTGCCGACCCTGGCCGCGCCGTTCCGGCGGCAGGCCGCAAGGGAACCGGACCGCGTGCTGGTGATCCGCTGAGTCAGCGGCGCCGGGCCGACTTGATGTACCGGGCGAGCTTGCGGCGCAGCTCACCGGCCTCTTGATGGGACAGGCTGACGATGTAGGACACGCCGTCGAGGTGGAACTTCACGTTCTCCACCGCGCCAAGGCCGTCGGCGGGTTTCTGGGCAAGGTCCGGTGTGGTCACCAGTCTCTCCTTCCGGTGAGATCGGTCATCCGATTTCATTCAATGAAACCACCGTGTGGCGTTCGCCGCTAGGGGTTGGTTCCAGTTGTCGGGGAGAAGCCGCGTGGTCGAGATGAGCTGTCCGATCTGCTGGTGTCGGTCGCTGATGGTCTGGGCGGCGCCCAGGCGGGCCAGGTCATCGGCGAACTGTTCGCGGGCTACCGCGACGACTTCCGCGCCGGTCCGGGCCGCGAGTTGAACGGGAAACTGTCCAACCCTGCCGCTGGCGTCGCGCACCCGGCGCGACCGAGGTCAAATCCGGCACCCCCGACGGGGAGCGGGCGTTCGGGACGCGATTGCGTGCGTTTCGACGTCGTCGGCCCGATTGCGCAATATAGCTTTTCTCACATTGCACTAACCGGCGACCCGATCGCGATGTGTAGCGGCGCCGCGACGGGATAGCCGCGTAGCGGCGTGGCTCTTGCCCTTGCCGATCGGGTCGGGCACGATCTCAATTCGCTCCATTTTCTCGTGAAGCCTTTCGGGGGACGTGCGACGTGACTGTTGACGGCCTGGCTACAACTCCCGCTGGCCGACGTATTCAGCTGGGTTCGTTGTTGCGGCAATTGCGTCATCGCAGCGGGCTCACTCAGGAGGATGTGGGTTCCCGGGTGTGGCCCGACAAGAAGCTGGCAACCACCCAGAACAAGATCACGCGCCTGGAAAGCGGCGACGGGGGAATAGAGCTGCGCGATCTGGAGGCCCTGTTGGCTGTGTACGGCGTCGACGACCCGGCCAAGGTCGCCGTCGTGCGGGACCTGATCGCCGCCACCTCCCAGCGGGGGCGGTGGCGCGGTACTCGCGCCGCTCATGCCGAACACGACAGAAAGTTCGTCGATCTCACCGAGGACGCGGTCATCGTCCGGGAAACGGCTGTGGAGGAGGTTCCCGTCTTACTGCAATGCGAGGCGTACATGCGCGCGTCGCAGAGCTCTTCGGCCGCTGCCGCGATCGCGGCGCAACGCCAGCACCAGGAACTGGTGCTGGAGGCGAACGCGGCTCAGGTCTACGCGATGTTGAGCGAGTCGTGCGTGCGGCGCGTCCGGGGGAGTACCGCGGTCATGCGGGAACAAGTCGACCATTTGATTACGCTGTCCGGGCGCCCCAATGTTCATATCCACCTGATACCATTCGCGGCGACGGCACGCCTACCGATCCGCTTCGAGTGTTTCACCTTACTGAGGTTGGCCTGTCCGCAACTTTTCGGTGACTTCACCGAATACGTGGATCTTCCCTTTGTGAGGATGGCGGGCGAACCCGTGTATGCACCCGCTCGTGCGGACGCTTTTCAACGGCTCTGGGTAGCGGTTGCGGATGTGGCCTTGAATACGGCCAGAACGCGGCACTTCCTGCGCGCCATCGCACGCGAACTGGGATGAACCTGACCGGAGGAGTACAGGCATGACCACCGGGGCGAACGACCCACCCTACGAGACGCGTCCGCTGTCCCCGAAGGCCGCGACCGCTGCGGGCGTGTACGACTGGATGCTGGGCGGTTCCACGCACACCGACGACGACGCCCGGGTGGCCGGCCAGCTCCTCGGAGCGATGCCCATGATCGCGCGGACCATGCGTTACAACCGGGAGTTCCTGCAACGCGGCGTGCGCTTCTTGTGCCAGGCCGGGATCCGGCAGTTTCTCGACCTCGGCTCGGGCGTCCCGACCGTCGGCAACGTCCACGAGATCGCCCAGCACGAAGCGCCCGGTGCCCGGGTCGTGTATGTCGACTACAACCAGCCGGCGGTCGACAAAGGCCGGGAACTCCTTGCCGGTAACCCGGACGCGACCTGCATCCAGGCCGACCTGCGCGAGCCTGCCAGGATTTTCGCCCACCCGGAGGTGCGGGCGTTGCTGGATCTCGATCAGCCGGTGGCACTGTTGATGATCGCCGTGCTGCACTTCATCGGCGATGACGAGCACCCCGGTGACCTGGTCGAGTCCTACACGCGACGGCTGAGCCCTGGAAGCTACCTGGCGCTGACCCACGGCGCTCGCATCGACGACGCGTCACGGTTGCGGGCCCAGCAGACCGTTGCGGTTGCGGCCTATGACTACGGCGTGTTCGAGCGGACGTTCGTGCGTTCCGCGGAGGAGATCCGGACATTGTTCGGTGCGGCCGAACTGGTCGAGCCGGGCCTGGTGTACCTGCCTGACTGGCGCCCCGCCGACCCTGGCTACACACCCGACGACGAGGACGAGTCCCGCATCGTCGGGATGGGCGGCATCGCCAGGCTCGACTGACGCGACTGCACGCACGCCGGGGCAGCCTCTGGCTGCGCGTACAGACACCCGAGATCTCACGGCGCCTGCCACCTGGCTGGCGAGACGACGACGTCAGCTGCGGCGTCGGGCCACGATCAACGTTAACTGCCATCTCAAGGCCGCGGCCAAAGTCCGGGGAGCGCGTGTCCGCCAAGGTGGCCGAGTACCAGCGGCGCGGCACGCTGCACTTCCATGCGCTGATCCGGCTGGATGCCGTCAACCCAACGACCCGGATAGCATCGTGGCGCCGGATGCTTCGATCACACCGGAGCTGCTGAGCAGCCTCATCGACACTGCCGCGACGATCCCGTGCTTCACAACGGCGTCGCCCCGGCATCATACTGGCTGGACGATCGCGTGGGTCCGCAGACCGATATCTGCCGCGTCCACCTCCACGCCAGTGATCACGACGATCACGGCGCTCTGACGACAACCGCCGTGGCAGCCCGCCTCGCCGAGTACGCCACCAAGCAAGCTGGGCACACCCGAAGGAAGCCGACCCCGCAGGCCGGGACGTTATGCCGTGACTTCGGCGGGCGGACGAAGCAGGCCGAGCGCTCCGGTAAGACCAAGGGGCGGCGGCGGAACGCAGCTTGAAGCGAGCCCTCAAAGACCTGACCGGTGCGAGGGGTTCGCCTGGGTCACCTCGTACGTCTTCCGCAAGACCGCCGCGACCGTCGTCGACGAGAATGGCCTACCGGCCCGACAGATCGCCGACCTGCTGCGCCACTCGCGGGTGTCGCAGACCACAGATACCTATGTCGACCGTAACGCTCCGTCGCGACGGCCTGCCTTGTTCTGGGCGCGTTGGACGGGACGAAAAAGGGCAGTAAAGGGGCATCAAGATCAGAAAACAAAGACCCCAAGTCGTTGACCTGGGGTGATGGTGCGCCATCAGGGACTCGAACCCCGAACCCGCTGATTAAGAGTCAGCTGCTCTGCCAGTTGAGCTAATGGCGCAGATGTCCGTCGCCGGAGAAGTTCTCCTGGCGACGTCGAAAAGATTAGCACGCTGCGACGCGGGCGCTTACGGAGGGTCCCGAAACGCCGATCTGCCGAATTGTGCCTGGTCGCGGTGGCGCGTGAGGCAAACTGTAGTCACCCACTACGGGCAAGCGAGCAGAAAACGGGCAACATTTGGGGGCTGGCTGATGGGGCGTCTCGGGCTGATGTTGGTTCTCCTGACGGTTCTGGCCGGCTGCACGGCGGCGCCCGCCGACATGCAGCCCGGTTCGCAGCCCGCGACGTCCGCCGCCGTGATGCAGCCCGCGGCGCTGACCTTTACGCCGACGCCCGGTGCGAAGGATGTCGCACCGGGCGAGCCTGTCGCGGTGGCCGTGCGGAACGGCAAGATCGGCCAGGTCACGCTCACGGGCGCGGACGGCAAGCAGGTCCCGGGTCAGGTCAAGCCGGACGGCATGGGCTGGGAATCAGCGGAGCCGCTCGGATACGGCAGGAGCTACACCGTCACCGCCGTAGCCACCGGCGCGGACGGCAACCCCGTCACGTCGTCGTCCACGTTCACCACGGTCGGCAAGCCCAAGCGCACGGTTTCGGTGTCATTGAACATGCAGGACGGTGAGACGGTGGGCGTCGGCATGCCGCTGATCTTCACCTTCAGCGGCAAGATCACCGACAAGGCCGCCGTCGAGCGCGCTGTTCGCGTCGTTGCCGAGCCCGCGACGGAGGGCGCATTCCGCTGGTTCGGTGACACGCAGCTGATCTGGCGGCCGAAGGACTACTGGAAGCCCGGTACCAAGGTCTCGGTCAAGGCCGCGATCTACGGCAAGAACCTCGGCGGCGGCACCTTTGGTGCCGAGGACCGAGCCGCGAGCATCACGATCGGTGACAAGGTCGTCGTGGTCGCCGATGGCAATGCCTACCAGATGAAGGTGTCCGTCAACGATGTCGAGGTGCGCAGCATGCCGACATCGATGGGCAAGAAGGGGCACAACACACCGGCGGGCACATACACGGTGATGAGCGAGCACGTCGGCTACACGATGGACTCCGGCACGTACGGCGTGCCGGCCGACACTCCTGGCGGTTACCGCACGTACGTCCAGTACGCCGTCCGGTTGTCCAACAGTGGCATCTTCTATCACTCGGCCCCGTGGTCCGTGGGATCGCAGGGGCGTCGCAACGTGAGCCACGGCTGCCTCAATCTGTCGACGGCCAACACCAAGTGGCTCATGGACCTGTCGAAGAAGGGTGACCTCGTGACTGTCGTCAACAGCGGCGGCTCGGCGCTCGAGGCGACTGACGGCTGGAGCGTGTGGCAGCTCGACTGGCAGGCGTGGACCAGCAGGGCTTGACCGCCGCCGCTCTCACCGCGTGCCTGACCGATGACTCATCGGGAAACGACGAACCCCGCCTCGGAATCTGCGAGAGCGACGAGGCGGGGTCACGGAGGGTGAGTGACGGGACTTGAACCCGCGACATCCTGGACCACAACCAGGTGCTCTACCAGCTGAGCTACACCCACCATGCGAGGCCGGTCCGGCCTCGGCCCGAATATCGTAGCGTGCCGTCCCGGCAGGTCCGAAGCGGGTTACCCGCCGTGCTGTTCGCGCACTTCAGCGGCTGCCGCGCGGGCCTGATCGCTCGTCGGCCCGGGTTGCGGTACGAACGCGGTCCTGCGGTAGTAGTCGAGCTCACCGATCGACTCCTTGATGTCCGCGAGCGCCCGGTGGGCCAGCCCCTTCTCCGGCTTGGCGTAGTAGATCCGCGGGTACCAACGGCGCACGAGTTCCTTCACCGAAGACACGTCGACCATGCGGTAGTGGAGGTGCCGGTCCAGCGCCGGCATGTCCCGCGCGATGAAGCCACGGTCTGTGGCGATGGAGTTTCCCGCGAGCGGAGCACTCCGGAGTTCGGGCACGTGCTGCCGCACATAGGCAAGTACCTGTGCCTCGGCGTCCTCGATCGTGACCGTGGAGCGCCGGACCTCCTCGGTGAGGCCGGACCGGGCGTGCATGTCCCGGACCACATCGGGCATGTTGGCGAGCTCCTCGTCACCCGCATGGATGACGAGGTCCAGTCCTTGACCGAGAACGTTCAACTCGGCGTCGGTCACCAGCACGGCGATTTCGATCAGTGCGTCCTTGGCGAGGTCGAGCCCCGTCATCTCGCAGTCGATCCAGACAAGACGGTCGGTCACCGGAAAACCCTAACGCCTCCGCCGATCGGATGGCACAGCGGAACGGGCCGCCCCGACCGCGGCCCGTTCCGCTGCCTGGTCGGATCAGTTGTTCTCGATCTGGCCGACGATGGTTTTCGCGTCGTTAATGGGGATCGCGAAGCCGATACCCACCGACCCGGCGGACGACGAGGGACTGTAGAGCGCCGAGTTGATGCCGATGACTTGTCCCGCCATGTTGACCAGTGCGCCACCTGAATTGCCCTGGTTGATCGCCGCGTCCGTCCGGATGGCGGTGTAGCTGGGCGAATCGGTGCTCTGGTTGCTGGTGCGGTCGAACGGGGAGGACTGCTCGTTACCGGTGCCGATGTCCGACAGCTGCCGGTTCAGCGCGCTCACGATGCCCGTTGTGACCGTGTTCTGCAGCCCGCCAGGGGAACCGATGGCGACGACTTCCTCACCGACCTGCAGCTGACTCGAATCGCCGAGTGTGGCAGCGGTGAGACCGCTGGCGCCCTTGGCTTGCAGCACGGCGATGTCCGCGGTGGCGTCCGAGCCGAGGACCGTCGCCTGATACTTGGTGCCGTCGGACAGCGTGATGGTGACGGCGCCGGAGGAGCCCTCGACCACGTGCGCGTTGGTGAGGATCTTGCCGTCCGAGCTGAGGATCACCCCCGAACCGATTGCTTCACCTTGGTTGGTCGTGACGTTGACCTGCACGACGCTCGGCAGCACCTTGGCGGCGACCGCGCTCACGTCCGTGCTCGTCGTGCCCGCGACGGTCTGAGCGGACCCCGCGGTCGATGTGGTTGACGCGGACATGCCCGCATTGCCCTCGAGCCCAGCCAGCGCCGCACCTCCTGCGCCGCCGACGAGTGCCGCCGCCACCGCGGTGGCGCCGACCAATGCCGCGACCTTCTTGCCTTTTCTACGCTGCGGTTGCGGCGAGAGGACTGGCGCGGGCTGCGACAGGTAGTGCGGGTAGTCCTGATGGGACGTCTGGTACCCACCCACGTGGCCCCGCCCCGAGTCGTTCTCGCTCATGGAACCAAGCTTCGGCCCGCTTGTTGTGAGAACCCTGTGGAACAACCCAGCAATCTGCTGAGAAGAAAAAGCTGAGAAACCTCAGCGGAGCCGCCGCGGCAACGGCGGCCAGTGCAAGGCCGGATCGCCGACGAGCTGCACCGCCAGTGCGGACCATTGTTGCGGCGTCACCGTGCCGGACGGTTGCGCCGGGTCGATGCCGGCGCCGCGAAGCGCCCGATGCGGGTTCTTGCCCGTCGCGGCGACGACGGACCGCGCGGAGCGCGACGGCGTTCGATAGGCGGTGTCGAGAAGTGTCCATAGTGCTCTGTCCCCCTTGGTGCGTTTGCTTGTCAGCGCCACGTGTGCCGAGTGGACGTTTGGTGCGGGCGAGAAACACGACGCCCTGACCCGGGAAACGAGGCGGATACCGAAGCGGGCTGCCCACCACGCCTGTTCCAGGTCACGTGGCACTGCCGCGGTCAACCGCTTCGCGAAACCCCATTCTACGATGATCGAGGCCTTGTGCAACCTCGTTCGCTGTGGGCTTAGCAAGCGGCGGAACAACGTTGTCGACAAGGCGTAGGGAATGCTGGCAATCACCGCAAATTTCGTTCGTGGTAAGGGAAAACGTCCGGCTTCGGCTTCGATGACGCGAACCTCGTTGCCGAACCTGTTGCGAAGTTTCTTCGCAAATTGTGGGTCTCTTTCCACTGCGAGGACACGTGCTCCGGTAGCGACGAGATGCGCCGTGATGGCGCCTTGCCCGGCTCCGAACTCGACGACCAGATCGGCGCCGGTAAGCGGGCAATGTTGAATGAGTTGTTTGGCTATTCGCGGCGAGGCAAGGAAATGCACGCCGCCAGAGCGCCCGGCACCACGGGTCGCGGGCATGATGACTCCACGTCATGAGGAGGGATTGAGAGCTCATGACGCAGCGACTGGCAAATGGGCGATCGCGCCGACGCATGACGTCAGCGTGTGAGAACAGCCGCCGCGTTCAGGCGAACCGCAGCCTGCGGTAGGCCACGCGGCTGTCGAACAACGTTCCCATGCGCTCAAAGTCGCAAGCACGGCAACCGGTTTTCGCGCGCGCGCCGAAACTGTCGGTGGTCGTCGCTATGGTCCTCACATCATCACCGACAGTGGGAGGTAACCCATGACCACGACCGTTCCGACCAGCGCCATCGACGTTCGCGGCGCGTTCGACCTGGCTGCGTCCGCGCGCTTCCTCGAAGGATTCACACCCGCTGCGCGGCCCGACGCCGCCGCGGAGTCCGGCATGCTGCGTATGGCTTTCCCGGTCGACGGCAGCTGGCAGTACGCCGGGGTTCTGGTCCGGCAACGCGCGCCTGGTGAGGTTTTCGTTGACAGCGCTGATCCCGCGGCCGTGGAGCAAGTGCGGCGGATACTGTCCCTCGACATCGACGGTGCGGGTTTCGAGGAGGTTGGGCGCGCCGATCTGGTCGTTGCCGGCCTGCAGGAGCGATATCCGGGCTTGCGGCCGGTGCTGTTCTATTCGCCGTATGAGGCCGCGTGCTGGACGATCATCGGGAACCGGATCCGGATGAGCCAGGCAGCGCGTATCAAGAAGCGGATCGCCGAAGATCACGGGCAGACCGTCGATGTCGCCGGCACGCAACTCGTCGCCTTCCCGGCGCCGGAGGTACTCGCGACGATCGAACGGCCGCCCGGACTCTCTGACCTGAAGGCTGATCGGTTGCGCGCGATCGCCCATGCTGCGCAAGAAGGACAGCTGGACGCGCGGATGTTGCGTTCACTCGAACCCGACGAAGCCATGGCCCACCTGCGGCGTTTGCCGGGCATCGGGCCGTTCTCGGCCGAGCTGATCCTGGTTCGGGGAGCGGGCCACCCAGATGTCTTTCCGCGCAACGAACAACGCCTTCACGAGGAGATGCGCCACGCCTACGCACGTCCGACTGCCGATGCCGCCGAACTCGCGGACCTGGCCACGCGATGGCGCCCTTTCCGTAGCTGGGTGGCGCTGTTGATGCGTACTCACCACGAGACCCGTCGGGCTGATTGATCAAACCCGACCCGAAACGAGGAGGTGACGCCTAGACGTGACGCATGAGAGGCAGTAGATCGAGAGCCCGACTGCGGCCCGCCGTCAGGTGGTGACTGCCCGCGCGGTGAGCTGCTTACGGACCGCCAGGTCAGTGATCGACTGGTCGGTGATCGACTGGTCGGTGATCGGCCGCGCAGTCGGGTGCGCACGACTTTTGTCGTGCTGGCGATCGTGTCGCACCAACGCCGCGACGACGTGGGTGCGCTGGCGTTCGGACGACGGCGTGCGACTGGGCTGTCTGGCGGCAGGTGCACTTGCGCTCGCAGCGTCTGACGCCCGGTCCGAATCGCCTTGGCGCGAGCTGCGGCCGGCGCGCAGCGGCCCGGCGGGTGACAAGCGGCCTGCGGGAGAAAGTGGTCCGGCGGGGGCGACGTGCCGCGTGTGGCGGCACCAACCTGGGCGGCGGTCGAGCGGGCGGTGGCACTGACCCGGGCCGCGGTCGAGCGGGTCGCGTCGAGCGGGCTGCGCATGGATGGGGGCTGGCACGCCCGGAGCGCCGAATGCGCCGAGTCAACGCCGTCACCGAGCGCGAGGCCACGGGCTGCCAGCCAGCCGCCGGCTGCCGGGCGACGCCGTGTGCGCTGAGCCAAGCGCCCTGAGGCGAGTGGCCGACGCCGCGAGCGGACGCTGCGCGCCGATGCGGACCCTGCCAGCGAACCTGCGGGCAGGTGCAGCCGGGCATCGGCGCGCGGACGCTGCCGGCCAGCGCTGCCCGCCGATCCCGCGAGCCACGAGCTGCGAGCCGCCGCGGACGCTACCCGGCACCGGCGCGCGCTGATGCCGCGCGCCGGTGCCGGGAACACCGCTGGTGAACGTCGCGAGCCGAGCACCGCTAGTGAACCTCGGGGTCTACTGCGCCCGCGCCAAGCATCGAGAGCGGGAGACCTCGAGGCCGATCTCACACCGGGCAATTCTGGTGACGCTGCGCGTGGGGTGCGGCCCCCGCCAGCCGCGCGGGCTCGGATGTGGCGATCCCAGGTTGCCTGCCTGCGCGGTGTCCGCGTGGCGTCCAGGCCAGGCCGTCGCCGCGGTCTGCTCGGTCACGGGGAGCGTGGGGGCGTAACACGGTGTAGACAGCCGATGTGGTGAGCTGCGCGCGTGATTCTCGCGGATTCGGGCGACCTGGTGTCACCGACGGGGCTTTTCGGTACCCAGGCGAACGCGTCGTTCTGGGTGCCGGTGGTTACCGGTGGGCTGGCGTTGCTGCTCGTGCTGTCGGGCTCACCGTGGCGGTTGGCGCGCAACATCGTGACGATCGTGCACGAGGCCGGCCACGCGTTGGTTGCCGTCCTCGCCGGGCGGCGGCTGGAGGGCATTCGCCTGCACTCCGACACCTCGGGTGTCACCGTGTCGCGCGGCAAGCCGGAGGGGCCGGGCATGGTGCTCACGTCTCTGGCGGGGTACCCGGCGCCGGGGGTGCTGGGGCTGGCGTTCGCGGCGCTGGTCGCGGCGAACCGGATCACGGTGCTGCTCGTGCTTGCCGCGTTGCTGCTGCTCGGTGTGCTCGTGATGGTGCGCAATGCCTACGGAGTCCTCTCCGTCGTCGTCAGTGCGGCCGGGCTCGCGGTGCTGGCGTTGTTGGCGGGCGATGAGGTGCAGGCTTGGTTCGTATACCTCATCACGTGGTTTCTGCTGTTCGGCGCGATCCGGCCGGTCGTCGAGCTGCAGATGAAGCGCCGCCGCCGCGCCGCGCGGGATTCCGACGCGGACCAGCTCGCGCGGCTGACCGGCGTGCCCCCGGCGCTGTGGTTGCTCGTCCTCGGGGTGATCGCCCTCAGCTGCCTGCTGATCGGTGCGGCCTGGCTGCTCGAGCCCGCTCTGCAACGCTGAGCTGCTCGTACGGCACACTGGTGGGACACACGATCCAGCGTGAAGGGAACGGCAGTGTCCGACGAGGTGGCCAAGGCAGTCGAGGAATGCGCACGGGCGGCCAAACAGGCGGCCCCGGCTCTGGCCACGGCTCCGGACGGCGCGATCGACGCCGCCCTGAGCGGGATGGCGCAGCGCCTGCTCGACGCCCGGACCGGCGTGCTGGAGGCCAACCAGGCCGACGTCGCAAAGGCCCGTCAGGAAGGCATGAGCGCCGGCCTGCTCGACCGGCTCACGATCACCGAAGATCGGCTCACCGGCATGGCCGAGCAGCTGCGCCTGCTCGCGGAAGCTCCGCACCAGGAGCGGTCCATCCCGATCTCCACCTTGGACGGCGGTCTGCGGCTGGTCGAACGGCGGCGTCCGGTGGGCGTGATCGGCGCGAACTACGAGGCCCGGCCCAACGTGACGGTCGATGTCGCGTCGCAGCTGGTGAAGTCGCGCAACGCGGGTGTGCTGCGCACGGGATCTGCCGCACTGGGGTCGGCTCAGCGACTGCTCGACACGGTGATCGCGCCCGCCCTCGCGGACGCCGGGATCGACGCTGACGTCGTGCAGTTGGTTCCGCGCGTCGAGCGTGAGGCGGCGGCCGCGCTCGTGCAGCTTCCGGCGCTCGTGCCGTTGGTGATCCTGCGCGGCAGTGGCGAGAGCACCCGCGCGCTGGCCACCGAGGCGGCGACGCACGGTGTGCGCACGCTCGCGCATGCCGATGGGGGTGGGGTGCTCTACGTCGACGCGGCTGCCGATGTCGACGCCGTGCGCTCGCTGGTTTTCAACAGCCTCGACCGGCTGGGCGTGTGCAACCGGCTGAACCTGCTGCTGATTCAGGCCTCGGTACACGCCAAGGTGTGGCCGGCGATCGCAGAGGCGCTGGCCGAGCGCGGGGTGAAGCCATCACTCGCACCGCACGAGCATCCGATCGGTTACGAGTGGGCGCTCGACTCCGAGCGCGAGGCCACCGTGACCGTCGCGCAGGTCAGCGGACTCGAGGAAGCCGTGCGCATCGCCAACGAGCAGACCTCCGGGCTCGCCGCGGGCATCGCGACTGAGGACAAGGCCGCCGCGGCGGCGTTCTTCGACGGCTACACGGGCACGGGCGTCTTCTGGAACGCGCCGACCCGGCTGCTCGACGGCTTCAAGCTCCTGGCGGTGCCGGAGACCGGCATCAACCTGGACAAGGTCCCGGGCCCCCGCGGCCCGGTTACCTACACCGACCTCTACGTGCGGCAGTACGCGGTCCTTCCCGGCTGACAGGCTGAAACTGGGTGGCGTCGCAGGGGGCGGCGTGCGTGCGGCCTTCATGTGCCTGATGCGGCTCACGCCGGCAGGCGTGGTTTGTGGCTACTCGCCCCGCGGCATGGGGTTCCGCCGACGGGGGCGTGCGTGCGGGCGTCGTGTGCTTCGTACGGCTCGTGGCTGCCGGGCGCGGTTGTGGCTGCTCGGCGTGTGGCGCCAGGCGCGGTTCGCGCCGGGCGGCGCGGGTTCGCTGTCCGCCCAGGCGCGCCGGGACGCGTTATTCGCCCTGTGGCGCTGGGACGCTGTTTGCGCGTGGCGGCGCGGGTTCGCTGTCCGCGCTGCGGCGCCGGGACGCGGGGTCCGTTACTCGCTGGGGGGCGCTGGGCGCGGTTTGCGCCCGGCGGGCGCGGCTCGCTGTTCGTCCAGCGGCGCTGGGACGCGGTTCGCGTTACTCGCCGTGTGGCGCTGGGCGCGGTTCGCGCCTGCCGGGCGCCGGCTCGCTATCCGTCCCGCGGCACCGGGACGCGGTTCGCGTCTGGCGGCGCTGCGCGTGGCTCGCGCACTACAGTGCTGCGCGTGCTCCAGCATGCTCGACATGGCCCGGCCTCACTCGACGGGGTCGTAGTCCAGGTTGGGACGTAACCACTTCTCCACTTCGGGCTGGGGGAGGTGGCGCCGTTGCGCATAGTCTTCGATCTGGTCGCGGGCCAGGCGGCCGACCGTGAAGTACCGGGAAGCCGGGTGCGCGAAGATCAAACCACTGACGCTCGCGGCTGGGGTCATGGCGTACGACTCCGTCAGAGCCAGGCCGATCGAGTCCGCACCGAGTAGCTCGAACAGGTCCCGTTTCTGGCTGTGGTCGGGACTCGCCGGGTAGCCCAGCGCGGGGCGGATGCCTCGGAACCGCTCCGCGTGCAGGTCCTCCATGGACGGTTGTGCGTCCGGTTCGAACCACTCGCGGCGGGCCTGTAGGTGAATGTACTCGGCGAAAGCCTCCGCCAGGCGGTCCGCCAGCGCTTTCACCATGATCGCCCGGTAATCGTCCTGTTGGGACTCGTATTGGTGCGCCAAGGTGTCCGCGCCGTGGATTGTTACCGCGAAGCCGCCCAGATAGTCACCAGCGGGGGCGATGTAGTCCGCCAGGCAGCGGTTTGCGCGACCGTCCGGTTTGGACGTCTGCTGGCGCAGCATGGGGAACCGGACACCGTTGCCCAGCACGATGTCGTCGCCTTCGCTGTGTGCGTCCCAGAAACCGTACGCGCCCCGCGCGTGCAGGCTTTCTCCGGCGATGATCTGGTCCAGCAACGTGTTCGCGTCGTCGAAGAGTTCGCGGGCGACCGGCTGGTCCAGGATGGCCGGATATTTTCCCTTGAGTTCCCAGGCCAGGAACAGGAACTGCCAGTCGATCATCTCGCGCAGTTCCGCAAGGTCCGGCGAGACCTTGCGTACGCCTGTGAACGACGGCGTCGCCACGTCGTCGAACGACACGCGCGCCGCGTTGGCCCGGGCTTGTGCCAGCGTGAGTATGGGGCGGCGCCGTTTGCCGGCATGCTGCTCACGCAGCCGTTCCTGCTCCGCGCGGTTCGAGGCATCCAATGCCGCGGCGCGTTCGGAATCCAGCAGATCCGACACGACCCCGACAACGCGCGACGCGTCGAGCACGTGCACCGTTGTGTGGTCGTACGCCGGGGCGACGCGCACCGCCGTGTGCTGGCGCGACGTCGTGGCGCCGCCGATCAGCAGCGGCATCTTCAGCCCCCGCCGCTGCATCTCCGCCGCCACGCTCACCATCTCGTCCAGCGACGGCGTGATCAGGCCGGACAGCCCCACCGCGTCGGCGTTCTCCGCCGCCGCCGTGTCCAGGATGACCGACGCGGGCACCATCACGCCAAGGTCGATGACCTGATAGTTGTTGCACCCCAGCACAACCCCGACGATGTTCTTGCCGATGTCATGCACATCGCCCTTCACCGTCGCGAGCACGACCTTGCCCTGGCCGCGGTCGCTGCTCACCTGACCGGCCAGCCGGGCCTGCTCCTTCTCCGCCTCCATGAACGGCTCCAGATACGCCACCGACCGCTTCATCACGCGCGCGCTCTTCACCACCTGTGGCAGGAACATCTTGCCCGCCCCGAACAGGTCACCGACGGTCTTCATGCCATCCATCAGCGGACCCTCGATCACCTCGAGCGGCCGCGCGAGCCCCAGGCGCGCTTCTTCGGTGTCCTCCTCGATGTAGTCGACGATCCCGTGCACGAGCGCGTGCCGCAGCCGCTCCTCGACGGACGCCTCGCGCCACGACAGGTCGACGGTGCGCTTGCGCCCGCTCCCGCTCACCGTTTCGGCGAAGGAGACCAGCCGGTCGGTCGCGTCCTCGCGGCGGTCGAACAGCACGTCCTCGACCAGTTCCAGCAGGTCCGCCGGAATGTCCTCGTACACCGTGAGCTGTCCGGCGTTGACGATACCCATGTCCAGTCCAGCGCGCACAGCGTGGAACAGGAACACCGAATGCATCGCCTCACGCACGATGTCGTTGCCACGGAAGGAGAACGACAGGTTCGAGATACCGCCGCTCGTGCGCACGCCGGGGCAGCGCTGCTTGATCAGCGGCAGCGCGTCGATGAATGCCTTCGCGTACCCGTTGTGCTCCGAAATGCCGGTGGCGACCGCGAGCACGTTCGGGTCGAACACGATGTCCTCGGGCGGGAAGCCCGCCTCGCGGGTCAGCAGATCGTAGGCGCGGGCGCAGATCTCGACCTTGCGCTCGGTGGTGTCGGCCTGGCCCTTCTCGTCGAACGCCATCACGACGACACCGGCGCCGTAGTCGCGGATGCGGCGCGCCTGGCGCAGGAACTGCTCCTCGCCCTCCTTGAGGCTGATCGAGTTGACCACGCCCTTGCCCTGCACGCACTTGAGCCCGGCCTCCAGCACGCTCCACCGCGAGCTGTCGATCATGATCGGGATGCGGGCGACCTCGGGCTCGGTCGCGATGAGGTTCAAGAACGTCGTCATCGCCTGCTCGCTGTCGAGCAGATCGGCGTCCATGTTGACGTCGAGCAGGTTCGCACCGCCGCGGACCTGGTCCAGCGCGACATCCACGGCCGCCTGGTGGTCGTCGGACTCGATGAGCCTGCGGAACTTCGCCGAACCGGTGACGTTGGTGCGCTCGCCGATCATGACGAACCCGGTGTCCGCCCCGATCTCGAACGGCTCAAGACCGCTGAACCGCGTGTTCGTTCGCGGCTCGGGCACAGGACGCGGCGCCGTGCCGGCCACCGCTTCGGCGATCTGAGCGATGTGCGCGGGCCCGGTGCCACAGCATCCGCCGACGATGTTGACCAGGCCGCCCGCCGCGAAGTCGCGGAGCATGACGCCCATCTCGCCGGGTGTCTGGTCGTAGCCGCCGAACGCGTTGGGCAGGCCGGCGTTGGGGTGGCAGGCGACGTAGGTGTCCGCCAGCCGGGCCAGTTGCTCGACATGCGGGCGCATCTCGGCCGCGCCGAGCGAGCAGTTCACGCCGACGACCAGCGGATGCGCGTGCTCGATCGAACTCCAGAACGCCTCGACGGTCTGCCCGGACAGGGTGCGGCCGGACATGTCCACAATGGTCACCGAGATCCACAGCGGCAGCTGCGGGGCGACGTCGCGGGCGGCCGTGATCGCGGCCTTGGCGTTGAGCGTGTCGAAGATCGTTTCGATCAACAGCAGGTCGACGCCGCCCTCGGCGAGCGCGGCGATCTGCTCGGCGTATGCGGCGCGGACCTCGTCGAAACTCACCGCGCGGTAGGCGGGCTCGTCGACCTTCGGCGACAGCGACAGGGTCACGTTGAGCGGCCCGATCGACCCCGCGACGACCTTGCCGCCGGCCTCGTCCGCCGCCTGCCGGGCCAGTTGGGCGCCGCGCAGGTTCATCTCGCGCACGAGGTGCTCGAGACCGTAGTCCGCCTGGCCGATCTTCGTCGCGGTGAACGTGTTGGTGGTGGTGATGTCCGCGCCGGCGGCCAGGTACTGGCGATGCACGTCGAGGATCAGGTCCGGGCGCGTGAGGTTGAGCAGGTCGGGGTCGCCGGTGACGTCCTTCGGGTGGTCCGCGATGACGTCGCCACGGTAGTCGTCCGGGGTGAGGCCGGCGCCTTGCAGCATCGTGCCCCAGGCCCCGTCCAGCACCGCCACTCGCCGGCCGAGGATGTCGCGCAGAGCCGAAATCGTGTCCACCGGTACCTCCCGTCGTGTGGGAGGCGCCCTTGTTTGCGGATACGTGCCGAGCGTGGCGGACCAGGGTCCGTTGCAGCGCCTCTCGGCCGCCTACCACGGTATTGGAACCCGGCCGCACATGCCAGCACGGGTCCCGGAATGTGAGCAAACCGGCGTGACCGACGTCACTGTCAGGTTCGCCCGCCGCGTCTCGTCAGGGTGGTGAACGGCCACGAGAAGGAGATGTCATGGAAGCGCGTTTCGCACTGTACGAGAACGAGATCGCCGACAAGTTCGTCAAGCGGTTCAACGCCGCGTCGCGTGTGCTGGAGGACTCGTCGCTGCCGCGGGCCACGCAGGAACTGGTCAAGATCCGTGCCAGCCAGATCAACGGCTGCGGGGTCTGCCTCGACATGCACGCCAAGGACGCGGCCTACGCGGGAGAGACGCCGCTGCGCCTCACCATGGTCGCGGCGTGGCGCGAGGCGACGGTCTTCACCGAGGCCGAGCGTGCGGCGCTCGCGTTCGCCGAGGAGGGCACCCGCCTGGCCGACCTCCACGTCGGCGTGACGGACGAGACCTGGGAGCTGGTGCGCAAGCACTACGACGATGACCAGATCGCCGCACTGATCGTCGTCGTCGCGATGATCAACTCATGGAACCGGCTCAACGTCATCGCGCGCGTCCCGGCCGGGGGCTACGAGCCCGGCCAGTGGAGCTGAGGGGGCACCGGCCGCTCCACTGTCCGAAATAGACAGTGGAGCGGCCGGTTGACCGGGCCGCCTGCCGTCACCGAGACTCACGTCCGTATCGTGAAAGCATTGTCCCAGACTCTGAGAAACGGAGAATGGCGTGAAGCTCGGTGTGATTCCCGGTGACGGCATTGGCATCGAAGTGACCGCGGAGGCACTGCGGGTGCTCGATGCGGTCCTCCCGGGTGCGAACAAGATCGAATATGACCTCGGTGCGGCGCGGTACCGCCGGACAGGCGAGATCCTGCCCGACTCGGTGCTGCACGAGATCCGCGGCCACGACGCGATCCTGCTCGGCGCGATCGGCGACCCGTCGGTGCCGCCCGGTGTGCTCGAGCGCGACCTGCTGTTGCGGCTGCGCTTCGAGCTCGACCACTACGTCAACCTGCGGCCCGCGAAGCTGTACCCGGGCGTGCCCTCGCCGCTGGCGGGCAACACCGAGATCGACTTCGTGGTCTTCCGCGAGGGCACCGAGGGCCTCTACGTCGGCAACGGCGGCACCCTGCGCCAGGGCACGCCGCACGAACTGGCCACCGAGGTCAGCCTCAACACGGCATACGGCGTCGAACGCGTCGTACGCGCTGCCTTCGAACGCGCCCGATCGCGGCCGCGCAAGCGGCTCACCCTGGTGCACAAGACGAACGTGCTCAAGCACGCCGGCGGCCTGTGGCAGCGGACGGTCGACGCGGTCGCGGCCGACTTCCCCGACGTGACCGTAGACTACAACCACGTCGATGCCGTGATGATCCACCTGGTCACACACCCGGAGCGGTACGACGTGATCGTGACCGACAACCTCTTCGGCGACATCGTCACCGACCTCGCGGGCGCGATCTGCGGCGGTATCGGCCTCGCTGCCAGCGGCAACGTCAACCCGGAACGGCTGACGCCGTCGATGTTCGAGCCCGTACACGGCTCCGCGCCGGACATCGCGGGTCAGGACAAGGCCGACCCGACGGCCGCGGTGCTGTCGGTCGCCATGATGCTCGACCACCTCGGCGAAACCAGCGCGGCGCAGCGGATCGAGGCGGCGGTGCGGGCCGACCTGGCGGCGCGCGATCCCGAAAATCCTGGTGGCACCCGGGAGATCGGCGAGCGCCTCGCGGTGGCCGCGGCCGGCTGACGAATCCGGCGCGGGGCTTCCGCAACGGAGCCCCGCGCCGGCTTTCCACGATGCGGGAAGCCGTCCGCCGCCTGGGACACTGGAGTCCGAACGGCGCGGACGGAGGATCGCGGTGCCATTGCCTTCACAGCCCCTGCGGAAGCTGGGTTTTCTCACCATCGGGTTGTTCGACGAGGCCGATCCCCGAGCGGGCCACGAGTCGACATTGGACATCATCGCGCTGGGGGAGCGGCTCGGGTTCGACACCGCCTGGGTCCGGGAACGGCACCTTCAGTACGGCATCTCGTCGCCCGTCGCGGTGCTCGCCGCCGCCACGCAACGCACGTCGCGCATCGGACTCGGCACCGCTGTCATCCCGCTGGGCTGGGAGAACCCGCTTCGGCTTGCCGAGGACCTGGCTACGGTCGACATCCTCTCCGGCAGGCGGCTCAACCCCGGCCTGAGCGTCGGGCCGCCGACGCACTACGACGACGTCAAGGCGGCCCTCTACCCCGACACCGCCGACCTCGAGGACTTCAGCTACGAACGCGTGAGCCGCCTGCTCGGCTTCCTCCGTGGCGACAAGGCAAGCTCGTTCAGCGGTATCGAGGGCATCGAGCTGTTTTCCGACCACGTGCAGCCGCACTCGCCGGGCCTGGTGCAGCGTGTCTGGTACGGCGCCGCCAGCAGCCGGTCGGCGCGGTGGGCGGGCGAGACCGGACTGAACTTCCTGACCAGCAACGTCGTGCGTGCCGACGAGTCGCAGGACTTCGCCGGGATCCAGCTTTCCCACATTCGCGCGTTCCGCGACCACCACCCCGACGGTGAGCGCGCTCGCGTCTCGCAGGGTCTCGTCGTCATCCCGACCGACAGTGCCACCGCCGGGCAACGCGCCAAGTACGAGGAGTACGTCCGCGCCCGCACGCCGCGCACCGCCTCGCCGCAGGGACCGATGCGGGTGATGTTCGCGCGGGACCTGATCGGCCCGTCGGACGAGATCGCCGAACAGTTGTATGCGCAGGCGGCGTTCCGCGAGGTCGACGAGGTGACGTTCGCGCTGCCGTTCACCTTCGGCCACGACGACTACGTGCAGATCCTCACCGACATCGCGACGAAACTCGGGCCGGCGCTCGGCTGGCAGCCCTCAGGCGCGGCGGAGGGCGAAGGGGCGTAGCCGCGCGTACCCGCGCACCGACGCCGGCCGCCGCGGCCGCACCACGTACTCCGGGTTCGCCGTCAGTTCCGACGCGAGGTCGCGGTCGATCAGGATCGTGCCGGGCCGCGCGATCGACGTGAGCCTGCTGGCCAGGTTGACCACCGACCCGTAGACGTCCCCGAAGCGGCTCAGGATCCGGCCCGACGCCATGCCGGCGCGCACGTCCGGCAGGGTGTCGTCGGCTCCGGCCCGCTCGGTCAGCGCCAGCGCGATCTCCGCGCCGTCGCGGGCGGAGTCGGCGACGAACAGCACCTCGTCGCCGATCATCTTCACGATCCGGCCATGATGGTCGGCCACGACCTCGGTCGCCAGCGCCTCGAAGCGCTCCAGCACGCCGCTGAGCCCGGTCTCGTCGAGGCGCCGGGTCAGGCGCGTGTAGCCGACCATGTCGACGAACCCGGCGACTTCGGTGCGGGCCTCGAGGTCGTCCTCCGGCGAGGCCAGCGCGCGCCCGGCGAACGCGGTCAGGTGCCGCCGCCACACGAAGTCCTGCACGCGCTGCAGTTCCGGCACCAGCCGCTCGACGAGCCGGACGACCTGCCCGTCGTCGAGGTTGTCGTTCTCGGTGATCAGCGACCACAGCTGGTGCACCTGCCACTCGGCGAGCCGCGACAGGTGCTGTCCCAGCACCCGTGCCACCGCGCCCTCCAGGTCGGACGCGAGCAGCCCGGACGAGATCAGCTGGTCGGCCGTGCGCACGGCCTCGACGTCGGCGTCGGTGAACACGACGTCCTGGTCGTCGACGGTTGCGAAACCAAGTGCGCGCCAGAGCTTGGTGGCCCGCTCGATCGGCACGCCTGCCTTGTCCGCGACCTCCAGCCGGGTGTACCGGCGCTCGCCGCCGAGCAGGATGCGCTCGAGCTGTTCCTGGTCCACGGGGCGCTACGTCGTGTGCACGATCAGCACGTCCACCCCGGACTTGCGCGCCGCCTCCGACGGCACGGACCCGAGGATCCGGCCGGCCAGGGTGTTGAGGCCGCGGTTGCCGACCACGAGGAGGTCCGCGGAGCGCTCCTTGACGACGTTGCGCAACGAGTCGACCGGCTCACCGACGACGGCGACGGTCTCCACGTCGGTCGCGCCCGCCTTGACGGCCCGGTCGCGGGCCGACTGCAGGGTGTCCTCGGCCGGCGCCGAGCCCACGACCTGGTACGCCTCGTCGCGCAGCACGTCCTGCGCCTTCTCGACGTCACCGCGGCTGGCGGGGTAGTAGGCGCAGACGATCACCAGCTGGGCGCCCGAGTCGGCGGTGACCGCCGCCGCGCGGTCGACCGCGCGAAAAGACGAGTCCGAGCCGTCCGTACCTACGACCACAGTCCTGTAAGCCGTCATCGAGTCCCTCCGGCAGAGATGTGTTCCGCGGTGGCCTGCGTGGCTCCGCATGCCGCGTGGACCCGTAGGTTACTCGTCAGTCGGTTTGCTCGCAGCGCCGTTCGAGCGGCTGGACACGGACTCGCGTTCCTCGGGCAACGGCTCCACGGCGGCGCCCGCGTCGCCGAGTACCGCGGTGGCCTGCGCGAGCACCGATTTCGCCGCGCCGACCTGCTCGGCGATGCTCGAGCGCAGGCCGCGCAACGCCTCGACGCGGTCGGCCGCCGCGTTGATCCGGCGGTTGGATTCCTCGGTGGCGTCGCGGACCCGGCGCTGCGCCTCGGCCGTCGCCTCGGCCAGCCGGGCGTTGGCCTCGGTGATGGACTCCTGCTTGCGCCGGTTGGCGTCCTCGATCGACTCGCGGCGGCGGCGGTCGATCTCGGCCGCGGACGTCTTCTCCTCGTCGGCGACCTTCGCGCGGATCTCCGCGGCCTCCTCCGTGGCTTCGCGGACGCGCCGCTCGGCCTCGGCCTTGCTGTTGGCCTCCTGCTCGGCGAGCACGCGCATGGCCTCGGCGCGCCGGGTGGCCATCGCGATCTCGAAGTCCTCCTCGACCTGGGCGCGGCGCTGCTCGGCCTCGGCATCGAGGCGGTCCCGCTCCTCCTTGGCCTTCGTCGAGATCGACTCGGCTTCGGCGCGCGCGGTCTCGAGCACCCGGCGATGCTCGGCCTCCATCTCCTTGCGCCGCGCGTCGAGTTCGGACAGCAGTTGCTCGTACCGGGCCCGCATGGCGCTCGCGTCGGCCTCGGCCTTGGCGCGGATGTGCCCCGCCTCGGCCTCGGCGCGCGCCCGCGTGTCGGCGGCCTCGTCCTGGGCGAGCCGCAGCATGCGTTGCAGCCGTTCGGACAGGCCTTCGACCGTCGTCGGCGGCTGCCCGAGCCGCTCGACCTGACCGTGCAGATTGTCGATCTCGCCGCGCGCCTGCTCCAGCTGTCGTGCCAGGTCACCAGCCTGCGAGATGGCGGCGTCCCGGTCGGCGGCGAGCATCTTCAGATCGCCGTCGAGCCGTTCCAGGTGCTCGTCGACCTGGTGCCGGTCGTAGCCGCGCTTCGCGAGATCGAAGCCGGCGCCCAGCGGTACAAGCTCCCGTTCGTCGCCTAGGCTCATGGCCTCCAGACTACTTAGGCATCACGGAACGCGGTGATGCGGTAGAGGTGCGTTTCGCGTGTCGCGGCGCCGCGCCTGCCGGGTTTCCGCCGGGCCGTACGTTTTGGCCAGTGCCGGGTGGATGAGTCCGATCAAGCGGTTCCCGCGTGCCATCGGCCCGCCAGAAGCTCGTTCGATTTGTCGCTTCGGTCCTGGTTCTCAGGTTCTTGACCGGCCGGCCAATCAAGCGCATCATTACCGGTGAAGGCCGTGTTGGAAGCGGCTATAGCGGCAGTTTTCTCGGAGGTGATCACGATGGCCGAAACCTCGACTCGTGCGTGGATGCGCCCGTACGACTGGGCCGAGGTCGTGCTCGGAGTGGTGGCGGTGCTGTCATTCCTATGGGTGGACACCGACACCACCACGATGTGGACGATGATCGTCCTCGGCGCTCTCATCGCGCTGGACGGTCTGGTCTCGCTGGCGATGCCGGATCTCGTCTACGGCGAAGGTCTGCAGATCGTGCTGGGTGCCCTGCTGTTCATTTCGCCGTGGGTGATGACGTACACGGGTCTGACGGGTGCGTCCTGGTCTTCCTGGATCATCGGCGGCTTGACAATCCTGGCGGGTGCCGCCGCTTTGCCCGTCGCCAACTCGGCACACCGGATGGCCGGCCAGCACTAGCACCGAAATCCTCGGGGCCACCCCAGGGGCATGATGCCTCTAGGGTGGCCTTGAGACTGTCCGGAAAAGAGGTGGCTGTGATGGGGAAAGACGAGGTCGCCGCGAAAGAGCGGATTCTCGTCGCGGCCGAGGAACTGTTCGCCGACGCCGGCTTCGACGCCACGCCGACATCCCGGATCGCCGAGCGGGCCAAGGTGCCCAAGGGACTGGTGCACTACTACTTCCGGCGCAAGCCGGACCTGCTCATCGCACTCATCAAGCGCCTACCGGACGACCAGATCGATCCGGCGACGGTCGTCGTCCCCGGCGACATCGCGGAAAGCCTCCGGCGCCTCGTCTCCGAACTGGACGAGCGCCTTGCCCGTTCCCGCATGCTCTCCCACCTGCTGTGGCGCGAGGCCGACACGCACCGGGCAGTACGCGACGCACTCCATGACCGGTTCCAGCACCTCGTGCGCCAGGTCCGGTCGGTGATCCTCGCCGCGAGCGAGGACGGTGTGGCGGTGGCCGATGTCGACAGCGCGGCGGGCCTGCTCGCGCTGGCGATGAGCTACCGGCACTCGGTCGCACGGCATGCCGGTGACGGCCCGCCGGATCTGATGGAGCGGGAGCTGGCGTTCATCGCCGACGCCCTGATGGCGCGGCCCGTGGCGGGCTGACGGCCCGGCCGCCTCACGGCACGGCGGGCTCGACCAGCTCGACCAGCACGCCGCCGGCGTCCTTGGGGTGCACGAAGTTCACCCGGCTGTTCGCCGTGCCGCGCCGGGGCTTGTCGTAGAGCAGGCGCAACCCCTTGGCGCGCAACGCATCCGCCGCCGCCTCGACATCGGTCACCCGGTACGCGACCTGCTGGATGCCGGGGCCCTTGGTGTCGAGGAACTTGCCGATCGTGGAGTCCGGGCGCAGTGGCGCCAGCAGCTGCACGGCCGGACCGGACTCGTCGCCCGGTGCGTGCAGCATGGCTTCGCGCACGCCCTGCTCCTCGTTGACCTCGGTGTGCGTGGCCTGCATGCCGAAAGTCGAGGCGTAGAAGTCGATCGCCGCATCGAGATCGGGTACCGCGATCCCGACGTGGTCGACAGTGGTCACGATCCCCTTGAGCGCGTCTTCCATGATCTGAGGATAGGACAGCCGCACGAGCCGGACCCGTGCCGCGGCTCACACCTGTACTGAAAGGGTGCTCCGGGTACGGTGGAAAGGACCGCTGACGTTCGTCTTTGGAGGCTGTTGTGTCCGGTTCGGTGATCCTGGGTGCCGCCCGCACGCCCATCGGTCGACTGCTGGGTTCCCTGAAGGATTTCACCGGTGCCCAGCTGGGTGGGGTGGCGATCAAGGCCGCGCTCGAGCGGGCCGGGGTCGCGCCGGAGGCGGTGCAGTACACGATCATGGGCCAGGTGCTCACCGCGGGCGCGGGCCAGATCCCCGCTCGCCAGGCGGCCGTGGCCGCGGGCATTCCGATGGACGTGCCCGCGCTGACCGTCAACAAGGTGTGCCTGTCCGGCCTCGACGCGATCGCGCTCGCCGACCAGCTCATCCGCGCCGGTGAGTTCGACCTGGTCGTGGCGGGTGGCCAGGAGTCGATGACACAGGCGCCGCACCTGCTGCCGAAGTCGCGGTCCGGCTTCAAGTACGGCGACACCACACTGGTGGACCACATGGCCTACGACGGCCTGTTCTGCGCGTTCGACCAGGTCGCGATGGGTGTGTCGACGGAGAAGCACAACGGCCGCTACGGCGTGACCCGTGCGGCGCAGGACGAGTTCTCTGCCCGCTCGCACCAGCGCGCCGCCGCCGCGATCGCGGCCGGCGTGTTCAAGGAAGAGCTGGCACCCGTCGAGATCCCGCAGCGCAAGGGCGAGCCGCTCGTCTTCGACACCGACGAGGGCGTGCGCCCCGACACGACGATCGAGGCGCTGGCCAAGCTACGGCCGTCGTTCGCGACCGACGGCACCATCACGGCGGGCTCGGCGTCGCAGATCTCCGACGGCGCCGCCGCGGTCGTGGTCGCGAGCCGCGCCAAGGCCGAGGAGCTGGGCCTGACCCCGCTCGCCGAGATCGGCGCGCACGGCGTGGTCGCCGGCCCGGACGCGAGCCTGCACGAGCAGCCGTCCAACGCGATCAAGGCCGCACTGGCCAAGGCGAAGCTCGACGTCGGCGCGCTGGACTTGGTCGAGATCAACGAGGCGTTCGCGGCGGTCGGCTTGGTGGCGAGCGAGAAGCTGGGCCTCAACCCGGACATCGTCAACGTCAACGGCGGTGCGATCGCGCTCGGCCACCCGATCGGCGCCTCCGGTGCCCGCCTGGCCGTGCACCTCGTGCACGAGCTGAGGCGGCGCGGTGGTGGGCTCGGTGCGGCCGCGCTGTGCGGTGGCGGCGGTCAGGGCGACGCGCTGCTGATCAGGGTGCCAAGCGCCTGACACTGGCACTATGGGGTCATGCCCCTGGATGTGGCCGAGCTCGTCTCCCGCGCGCGGGAAGGGCAGGCGCGCGCGGTCGCGAAGCTGATCTCGCTGGTCGAGGATGCTGATCCGCCGCGGCGGGGGTGGGCCCCCGACAGGGGGCTGGATACAACACTGCGTGAGGTCGCCGCCGCACTCACCCCGCACACCGGCAACGCCCGGATCATCGGGCTCACCGGCCCGCCCGGCGTCGGCAAGTCGACGTCGACCTCGATGCTGCTGACCGCGCTGCGCAAGGAAGGCAAGCGGGTCGGTGTGCTCGCGATCGACCCCTCGTCGCCGTTCTCCGGCGGCGCGCTGCTCGGTGACCGGATCCGGATGACCGAGCACGCCACGGATCCCGGCGTGTTCATCCGGTCGATGGCCACGCGCGGGCACCTCGGCGGGCTGTCCTGGGCGACGCCGCAGGCGGTGCGCGTCCTCGACGCGGCCGGGTTCGACGTCGTGCTCATCGAGACCGTCGGGGTTGGACAGTCCGAAGTGGACGTCGTCAAGCTCGCCGACACCACCGTGGTGCTGCTCGCGCCGGGGATGGGCGACGGCATCCAGGCCGCGAAGGCGGGCGTGCTCGAGATCGCCGACGTGTTCGTCGTCAACAAGGCCGACCGCGACGGAGCCGATGCGGTCGTGCGGGACCTGAGGCAGCTGATCTCCTTGGCGCGCCGGGAAATCCGGGGCCCGACCTGGCGCCAGGCGATCGTGCCGACGGTCGCGCCGAGCGGCGAGGGCGCCGAGGATCTGGTGCGGGCGCTGGGCGCGCACCACGACTGGCTCGTCGAGCACGGCGAGCTCACCCGCCGCCGCACCCGCCGCGCGGCGAGCGAGGTCGAGGCGATCGCGCTGCGGCGCCTGCGTGCCGAGATGCAGGACGTGCGCGGCGGCGACCGGCTGACCAAGCTCGCAGGCGAGGTCGTGGACCGGGAGCTGGACCCGTACACCGCCGCCGACAGGTTGCTCGATGCGCTATGACCGTGCGCAGGCTGGGACTCGTAGTCCACGGTGGCCGGGAGGCGGCCGGTGCCGCGGCACGCGAGGTGCGGCGCTGGGCCGCGCGGCACGAGATCATGTGCGTGGACATCGACGTGTGGGATGACCACCGGCTGCATGCGCGGGAGGAAGCGGTGCGGGCGGGCCATCCCGACCTGATCGTCACGGTCGGCGGGGACGGCACTTTCCTGCGTGGCGTTCGGGTGGCCGCGGCCGCCGACGCGCTCGTGCTCGGCGTGAACGTCGGGCGCGTCGGGTTCCTCACCGAGGTCGGCACCGAGGACTTGCTCGACGCGCTCGACGCCGTGCACCGCGGCGAGATCCGGGTCGATGAGCGGATGGCGCTGACCATGCGGTCGTCCGGGCCGCTGGCGATCCCGGACAACCTCCAGGCGATGCTGCGATACGGGCGTGGCCCCGCGCTTCCGCCGCCGGACGTGCGGCCGGGCGTGCAGAGCACCGCCGACTGGGGTGTGCCGCTGGATGTGCTGGCGCTCAACGACATCGTGGTCGAGAAGTTCGCGCGCGACCGGCAGGCGAGCCTCGCGGTGTACATCGGCGGGCGGCTGTTCGCCTCCTATTCCGCCGACGCGCTCATCGTGGCCTCGTCCACCGGGTCGACCGCCTACAGCTTCTCCGCGGGCGGGCCGATCCTGTCGCCACAGCTGGACGCGCTGGTGTTCACGCCGGTCGCACCGCACATGGTGTTCAACCGCAGCGTCGTGCTCGACAACAGCCAGCACATCGCGATCCTGGTGCTCGAGCATTCCGGCCAGGTCGCGATCAGCGTGGACGGGCAGTTGCGCGGCGTGCTCGGCCCGGGGGACTGGGTGAGCGTCTACGCGGCGGCGCGCCGCAGCCGCCTCGCGCGGCTGCGCGAGCACGATTTCCTCGGCCGCGTCCGGGATCGCTTCGGGCTGGTGGACTCGGCGGCCGCGCTCGCGGACGGCCAGGCGCCGGCCTACGCGCCGAACGAGCCGTTGCCGCCGGACCTGGCCCATCCGGGTCCGGAGTAGGGCGGGACAGGCGGGCCAGGATGCACCCGCCTGCCCCGCGAAACCGCTTGCCGAGAGTGCCCGAGCGCACCGTCGGCGAGCGGGCCTGCGCGTCGCCCGGGGGAAAGCGACGCGGGACCGTCAGGTCACTTCGTGGCGATCTTCTGCCCGACCAGGATCAGGTCGGCGTTGGGGATGTACTGCGAGTTCAGCTGCTGCAGGCGGTGCCAGCCACCGGACACGCCGAGCTTCTTCGCGATGCCCGACAGGGTGTCG
>DASZUO010000094.1:0-10802 GCA_035547575.1 Amycolatopsis sp.
AGTGCAGTAGAGCCCCCCGGTGAGGGGTCGCCATGAATTCCCTCGGGCGGCATCTTACTAATCCGACCAAAGTAGGCGGAACCCCCGAGCAGCGTAACCGTTGCTACACAAGCCGGATAGCCGTGACTGCGGTCGGATTAGTAACGAACGGCACAGTAGTGTGATTCCGAGGGACTTCGATAGCCAGGTTTCGCGCATTTGTTCAGTTACTTGTTGACCAAGCCGGGCAGGGTCCTGCCGCAAATCGGCAGCCCTCGGCGGTGGACGAACTTGATGGGCGGCAGGCGATCCCCGGGCGGCATTTTCGCCGCCCGGGGGATCGCATGAGGTATTCGTCTAGTTGTTGGTCAGTCCGGGCACGGCCCCTCCGCAGATCGGCAGCCCGTCGACGGGGACGAACTTGTCGCCCTGAACCCGTGCGGCGAAGATGCAGCCTGCGGCACCGGCGCCGCTGGGAACCTGGGTGAAGTTGCTGAAGTCGACCTTGCCCGGGGCGAGCAGCCCGTCGGCGTCGAAGTCGTGGACCTTGCGCAACGCGTCCGTGAAGGTCTTCTGGGTCGGGTTGGCACCCGCCGCCCGCAGGCCGGCGGCGACCGTCGCGCCGGCGATGTAGGACTCCTGCTGTGCGAAGGTCGGGCTGGAGGTGACGCCGACCTTGGCCAGTGCGGCGACCTGCTTCTGGGTTGCCGGGGTGTTGGCCTCGACGGGTTGCCCGACGGACTGGAACAGGAAGCCCTGTGATGCCTGCACAGTGGGGGGCGAGGCGAGCAGGTCGGAGCCGTAGCCGGTGGGCAGCAGGACGACCTTGAGGTTCACGCCGGCCTGCTTGAGGGCCGCGACGAGCGCGAACGCGGTGTTGGGCACGACCGGGATGTCGATTCCGTCGACACCAGCTTGTTTCATGGCCAGCGCGACGGCGCCGACGTCGGTGGAGCCGGCCGGAAGCTGGGTGTTGAGGTAGCCGTTCTTGAGACCGGCGGCCTCACACGACTTGACTGTCGCGGCCGCCGACGGGCCGGACGACGCGTTCGGGTAGCCGATGCTGCCGCATGTCGTGACGCCCTGGGACTTCATGAACTGGCCGGTCACGGCGGCGACGGCTTTGTAGTCGGTGGCGCCGGTGGTGGCGAAGAGGTTGGTGTTGTGCGGGTCGGTCCATTCGTTGCCGTCGAAGCCACCACCCGCGACGGGGATGCCTTGGCGCAGCAGGTAGGTCTGTGCGCCGGAGTAGACGGCCGAGACTTCGACGATCGCGAAGACCTTCTCCTTCTCCACCAGTTGCTGAGCCGCGGTCTGCGCGCCGGGCAGCGTCGATGTCGTGTCGGCCACGACATACGAGAGCTTGGTGCCGTTGATGCCGCCCTCGTCGTTGATCATCTGGACGTAGGCCTTGAGACCGGCTTCCGACGTCTTGAAACTCGACGAGTACGGTCCGGTCAGGTCGGTCAGCAGCCCCAGTTTGATCTCGCCCCCGGAGGCGCCCTGATTGCCGGCGCCCGCCTTTGTCTGACTGCCCCCTCCACCGCAGGCGGCGACGACAAATACCGCCACCAGTGCCGCGAGAATTCGCAGAAGTGGTTTTCTCATCCTTTGGGTTCCTCCATTGTGAACTGATACTGAACCGTTCGATACTAATCCGACCACAGTCACGGCTATCCGGCTTTCGTAGCAACGGTTACGCACTGTTCGGGGTCCGCCTACTTTTGGTCGGATTAGTATCAACGAAATGCGATCCCCCAGGAGGCATCGTTGCCTGCCCGAGGGATCGCACGTCTGTGTTCGCCTGGTTACTTCTGTGTTCGCCTAGTTGGAGACTCCGGGCACCGCCCCGCCGCACAGGGGCAGCCCTTCGACGGGCACGAACTTGTCGCCCTGGACGCGGGCCGCGAAGAGGCAGCCTGCGGCACCGGCGCCGCCGGGGGTCTGACTGAAGTTGTTGAAGTCCACCTTGCCGGGAGCGAGCAGTCCGTCGGCGTCGAAGTTGTTGACCTTGCGCAACGCGTCGGTGAAGCTCTTCTGGGTCGGGTTGTTGCCTGCCGCCCGCAGGCCTGCGGCGACCGTCGCGGCCGCGATGTAGGACTCCTGCTGGGCGAAGGTCGGGCTGGAGGTGATGCCGACCTTGGCCAGTGCGGCGACCTGTTTCTGTGTTGCCGGGGTGTTGGCCTCGACGGGCTGCCCGACGGACTGGAAGATGAAGCCCTGTGCCGCCTGGACCGTCGGGGGTGAGGCGAGCAGGTCGGAGCCGTAGCCGGTGGGCAGCAGGATGGCCTTGGGGGTCACCCCGGCCTGCTTGAGCGCGGCTACGAGCGCGAACGCCGTGTTGGGCACGACCAGGACGTCGATTCCGTCGACACCGGCCTGTTTCATGGCCAGCGCGATGGGGCCGACGTCGGTGGAGCCGGGCGCAAGCTGGGTATTGAGATAGCCGTTCTTCAGGCCGGCGGCCTCACAGGACTTCACGACGGACGACGCCGCGCCGATCGCCGACGGCGACGACGCGTAGCCGACCGCACCGCACGACGTCACACCCTGGGACTTCATGAACTGGCCGGTCACGCTGGCGACGGCCTTGTAGTCCGTCGCGCCGGTCGAGGCGAAGAGGTTGGTGTTGTGCGGGTCGGTCCATTCGTTGCCGTCGAAGCCACCACCGGCGACGGGGATGCCCTGGCGCAGCAGGTAGGTCTGTGCGCCGGAGTAGACGGCGGACACTTCGACGATGGCGAAGACCTTCTCCTTCTCCACCAGTTGCTGAGCCGCGGTCTGCGCGCCGGGCAGGGTCGACGTGGTGTCGGCGACGACGTAGGAGAGCTTGCTGCCGTTGATGCCGCCCTGGTCGTTGATCATCTGGACGTAGGCCTTGAGGCCGCCCTCGGCCGACTTGAAGCTCGATGAATATCCCCCGGTCAAGTCGGCAAGGAGCCCGAGCTTGATCTCCCCGCCGGAGGCGCCCTGGTTCCCGGTTCCCGGTTTCGACCCGGTGTTTCCGGAACCGCAGGCGGCAACGACGACTACCGCCGCCAATGCCGCGACAATGCGCAGGAGTGGCTTTCTATTCATTCGGGCTCCTTTGCTCGAATTGATAGTGCGAAATGCGATCCCCCGGGAGGCGTCGTTGCCTGCCCGAGGGATCGCACATCTGTGTCCGCTAGTTGGACATTCCGGGCACCGCCCCTCCGCAGATCGGCAGCCCTTGGACGGGGACGAACTTGTCACCCTGGACGCGGGCGGCGAAGATGCAGCCTGCGGCACCGGCACCGCCGGGGACCTGGGTGAAGTTGCTGAAGTCGACCTTGCCCGGGGCGAGCAGGCCGTCGGCGTCGAAGTCGTGGACCTTCCGCAACGCGTCGGTGAAGCTCTTCTGGGTCGGGTTGGCACCCGCCGCCCGCAGGCCGGCGGCGACCGTCGCGCCCGCGATGTAGGACTCCTGCTGTGCGAAGGTCGGGGTGGCGTTGATGCCGACCTTGGCCAGTGCGGCGACCTGCTTCTGGGTTGCGGGGATGTTGGCCTCGACGGGTTGTCCGACCGACTGGAACAGGACACCCTGTGATGCCTGGACGGCGGGCGGGGAGGCGAGCAGGTCGGAGCCGTAGCCTGTGGGCAGCAGGACGACCTTGAGGTTCACCCCGGCCTGCTTGAGGGCCGCGACGAGCGCGAACGCCGTGTTGGGCACGACCGGGATGTCGATTCCGTCGACACCGGCCTGCTTCATGGCCAGCGCGATGGCGCCCACATCGGTGGAGCCCGGCGGAAGCTGGGTGTTGAGGTAGCCGTTCTTCAGGCCGGCGGCCTCACAGGACTTCACGATGGACGACGCCGCCGGCGCCGACGACGCGTTCGCGTAGCCGATGGCACCGCACGTCGTGACGCCCTGGGACTTCATGAACTGGCCGGTCACGGCGGCGACGGCCTTGTAGTCCGTCGCACCGGTGGTGGCGAAGAGGTTCGTGTTGTGCGGGTCGGTCCATTCGTTGCCGTCGAAACCACCACCCGCGACGGGGATGCCCTGGCGTAACAGGTAGGTCTGTGCGCCGGAGTAGACGGCGGACACTTCGACGATCGCGAAGACGTTCTCCTTCTCCACGAGAGTCTGTGCCGCGGTCTGCGCGCCGGACAGAGTCGACGTGGTGTCGGCGACGACGTAGGAGAGCTTCGTGCCGTTGATGCCGCCCTCGTCGTTGATCATCTGGACGTAGGCCTTGAGACCGCCCTCGGCCGACTTGAAGCTCGACGAGTACGGTCCGGTCAAGTCGGTCAGCAGCCCGAGCTTGATCTCGCCGCCCGACGCGCCCTGGTTCCCGGCTCCCGGTTTCGACCCGCTGTTTCCGGAACCGCAGGCGGCAACGACGACTACCGCCGCCAATGCCGCGACTATGCGCAGGAGTGGTTTTCTCATGATTCGGGCTCCTTTGCTCGAACTGGTCGTGAGAAAGAAGGTCAGCTCACTGGACTGGCTCTGCTGCGGTTTCCTCGCCGAGGTAGTGGGTCAGGATTTCCTCCTCCGCGTCCTTCGTCGGTCCCTGCCAACTGGAGCGGCCGCGGGAGAGGATGATCGCGTGATCGGCGAAGCCTAGGGCACGGTGGATGAACTGCTCGATGAGCACGATCGTCACACCCGCGGTTTTGAGCCGGACGAGCGACTCGAAGACCATGTCGACGAGTTTCGGGGCGAGCCCCAGCGACATCTCGTCCGCGACGATGAGCCGTGGCGACAGGATCAGGCCACGGGACAACGACAGCATCTGCTGCTCGCCGCCCGAGAGCATCCCGGCCTTCATGCCGCGGCGCTGGGCCAGGGCGGGGAAGATATCCAGCCCCCGCTCGATCGCCCCCTTGCGCTGGCCACGGGGCAGCATGCCGGAACCGATCCGCAGGTTCTCGATCACCGTCAGGCCGGGGAAGATGCCGCGGCCCTCGGGCAGGTAGATCAGCCCGGCACGGCGGACGCGGTGCGGTGGCAGGTGCGTGATGTCGGCACCGTCGAAGCGGATCGTGCCCCCCGCCGCCGGCACGAGCCGGCTCACCGCGCGGGCCAGGGTGCTCTTGCCCGCGCCGTTCGGGCCCAGCACGGCGACCGCGTCGCCCTCGGCGATGTCGAGCGAGATGTCGTCGAGAGCGAGCGCCGGCCCGTACCGGACGCGCAGGTCGCGAATGGACAGCAGCGGTTCGGCAGTCATCGGGCATCCTTTCCTGGCTGGACCTGGTCGACTGCCTGCTCGTCGCCCAGGTAGGCGGCGCGGACGGCCGGATCGGCCCGGATCTCGTCCGGATTCCCGGCAGCGATCTTGACACCGAAGTCGAGCACGTGCACTTGGGAACACAAGTTCAACACCATCGAGACATCGTGCTCGACCAGCAGCAGCGACACGCCCCGTCGCTCGACCGCCAGCTCGAAGACCCTGATCACCTGTTCGGTCTCCTGCGCGTCGAGGCCGGAGGACGGCTCGTCGAGCAGCAGCACGGTCGGGTTCGTCGCCAGCGCACGCGCGATCTCGACGAGACGCGTCATGCCCAGCGACAGCCCGGCCACCGGGCGATCCGCGATGGCCGACAGGCTGAGCCCCTCGAGCAGGCTGTCCACGCGCTCCAGCTCTCCGGCGTCCGGGCGCCGGAAGCCGCGGGCGGTGAAGATGTCGGTCCAGACCCGTGATCGCTTCGTGCTGACGCGGTGCGCGAGCGTCACGTGCTCGCGCACGGTGAGCCCGGTGAACATCTCCGGATGCTGGAAGGTGCGGCCCAGGCCGAGCCGGGCCCGGCTTTGCGCCGAGTGGGAGGTGATGTCCTTGCCCTCGAACTCGACACGTCCGTTGTTGGGCTGGCGCAGGCCGGACAGCACCGAGAACAGTGTACTTTTTCCCGCGCCGTTCGGGCCGACCAGACCGACGATGGTCGCCGGCGGCACGGCCAGTGACACCGAATCGAGCGCCACTACACCACCGAACCGGACGGTCACGTCGTGACACTCCATCCGGGGCTGGGTGTCCACTGCAGTCGAGGCGGTCATCGCGTGGTGCTCGCTTTCGGCATCTCGTCGGACAGTGCGGTCGACGCGGCCTCGGGCGCCGGGCTACCGGGCCCGACATCGTCGCCGCCGCGACGTTTCCTGATCTTCCCCAGCAGCGACTGGAGCTGCCTGGCGTTCTGTGCCACCGCACCCTCCGGATGCACCGCCACCAGCACCGCGCCAAGCCCGAACAGCAGGGTGGGGATGTTGCCCCAGCCGGGGGGCAGGTAGGTCTGGAACACGCCGGGCAGCAACGTGAAGGAGATACCGGCGAGCACCGCGGCGGTGATCGACCGGATGCCGATCGTGACCAGCACCGCCATCCACACGATCCCGGCGAAGGTTCCGAAGGAGGCCGGCACGGCCGCTTCCGAGGCGAGGGCGAGGAACCCGCCGCCGACCGCCGCGATGAATGTGCTGATACCGGAGATGAGCAGCTTCGTGCCCAGCACGGACAGGCCGAGCGTGCGCGCCCCCGGCTCGCTGTACCGGACGGCGGCGAGCGCGAGCCCTGTGGTGGACCGGCGCAGGTTGACCACGATCACGGCCAGCACGATGAACACGGCCAGTACGAAGTAGGAGAACGTCTGGTCGTCGGCGAGGAAGTCGGGCCGGTAGACCTGCACGCCGAGACCCTGCTGGTAGAACAGGTCACGGGTGAAGATCAGGCTGTCACACAGCAGGCCGAAGGTCAGCGTCACCAGCGCGACGAACAGGTTGCCCAGCCGGATCGTCAGCAGCCCGAGGATCACGCCGATCGGCGTCGCGATGACAGCACCTACGAATACGGCCGCGACCGGATGCATGCCGAGGTTCGTCGCCAGCTGGGCCGTCGCGATGGCGCCGGTGCCCGCGAACGCGGCCTGGCAGAGCCAGATCATCCCGCCTTCGCCGATCACCATCGTGTAGGACAGGAACACCAGGGCGAAGGCGAATCCGCTGCCCAGCAAGGTCAGCCAGTAGCCCTGCAGCAGCAGTGGTAGCAGCGCGACGATCGCGATCACGACCACCGGGCCGAGCATGTAGGGCGACCACCCGGTGCGGCTGGCCACGACCGCGGTGTTGGCCGACGCGGTCGAACTTTCGTCGCCGCCCATCGGCCGGATCGCGTGGTCGAGTGCGCCGCCGGTCGAGGTCGATTCGTTGGCCTGGCCGGTGAACCCGATGTACACCACGAGGAACGCGCCCATCACGAGGATCGGGATGCTGACCAGGATCGCGTTGCTGAGCGAGCTGTTGGCGGGCAGGTACTGCTGGATGAAGTCGGTCAGGATGCCCATGCCCATCGCGATGCCGACGGCGGCGGGCAGGTTCCGCAGCCGTGCCGCGACGACCGCCGCGAATGCCGCGGCCATCAGTGCCGTCATGCCTTCCGGCGTCAGCCCGTTCGACGGGGCGGCGAGGATGCCGGCCAGGCCGGCGAGCGCGGTGGTGACCATCCAGACGCCCACCGAGATGATGGCCGGGTTGATGCCGGACAACGACGTCAGCGCCTCCGTGTCGACCATCGCCCGCACCCGCAGGCCGACGTCGGTCAGCCGCAGCACCATCGTGCCTGCCACCACGACGAGCACGACGCAGCCGAACGCGATGATCTGGTCGAGGTTCGCCGTCGCGCCGAGGATGTGGTACGCGGGCACCGGTTGCGGCGACAGGCCGGGCGCGGTGTTGATCGTCTCGTTGCCGAAGAGCAGAAGCGCGACCTGAGGCAGGGCGACCGAGACGCCGATCGTCGAGACGATCCGGACCAGCGGCGAGGCCAGCCGCAGATGCCGGAACAGGACGGCGTAGAGCAAGGCGCCGAGTGCCGGCCCGGCCCCCAGGACGGTCACGATCACCGCCGGCACCGTCGACCAGCCCTGCTCGGTGTTGAGGTAGTAGAACAGGCGGGCCAGGAAGAACGCCATCGAACCGAACGCGAAGTTCAGTACACCCGATGAGATGTAGGTGATCACGATGCCGGAGGCGGCGATGGCGTAAATCGATCCAAGGGCGATACCTGCGAAGATGTAGCCCAGCACGTCGGCTCCCTCGAAAAGCGTCTGCCGACCGTGATTCGACGTGCGTCCCAGCGGCGGCGGTGGGTATGTCGATCGATATGCGTCATGGGCGAGTCGCCTCGCCCCGTTGTCCTGAGCGGCTGCCCGAGGGGAAACTCGGCAGGGTTCAGGTTAAAACTGAATGACTTACCGTATATTTCGGCGCACGGCTGCGCCTCCGTTCGGTCCGTGGTACGGGCCCTCTTCGGCACCCGGAACAGCGGCGGTAACCGCTGCTCGAGGAGCCACTCGCAAACCCAACCGTAACTACTACCGGATGGGACTTCCTGAACCTAAGCACGTCGGAGTGAGATGTCAAGCACATGGTCGTTACGGTTTCTGTGCGTCATCGGGCCCATTTCAAGCGTAGTCCGGTGATACGGCGTTCAACCGAAAAATGCGTAGCCTATGCAAGAAAAACCGGTCTCCGCGGAACGTTTTTCTTGTCTCGAAACGGAAACAACGGTAACGCCGGACCGAAGGTCGCACGGCCGTTCCATTCTCTCCCGCCACGCAGCGTGCACACCGGTGATCCTCGGTAACGCGTGCGATCATGGCGATGGTCGGGCTTTTCCCGTCGCGCAAGGCGTAGCGGCCGAACTCGGGCAATTCGGCATCGCGCTGTCATCACCCGGGTGGATCCCACCGTACAAAGTAGACGGATACGTGCGAGAGTCACCGCTGCCGCTGGTCCGCCAGGCGCTCCTCGGTACGCCGGACGGCCGCCGCCCGCTCGGACCAGTTGACGGCCAGTGCGCGGATCACCGGGTCGCCGGGCTCGCGACGGGCGCGAAGCTCGAGCATGCGGTCGTGAAAGGTGACCTGTTCGCCGTCTGGGCTGGTGGTCATGTCGCAATACCACAACGCGTCCCGTGCCGGGCCGAGCTCGTCGGCGAACTCGGCCAGCTCGGCGGACAGTCCCACCAGGTCGGCGACGGCGGCCGCGCCCGCGTGGTGCGCGACCAGCGCGCACACCCGGCGCGGCACGCGGTGCCGAGCCAGGTAGCGAGCTCCATCGAGTTGGTGCAGCCCGGTGTCGGCGACGCCGGCCGCGTAGCCGATGTCGTGCAGCCAGGCGGCGCTCACCAGCACCGGCCGGTCCTCGCGGGGCAGCACCGCCGCGACCGCCGCCGCGCGCCGCGCCACGCCCCGGCTGTGCCGCCAGCGCCGGGGGAGGTCGTCCGCGAGCAGGCGCTGGGCGGTGGCCTGTGCCCATGCGGGTAACGGCGGCCTGCGCAGCGCCGCCCGTGCCGCGCGCTCGACGAGGACCGGCAGGAACGTGCGGACCCGCGCCTGGGCGAACCGGGACCGGGCCTGCTCGACACAGTGGTGCACCATCCCGCGCGGAAGCTGGTCGTGCTCGGCCTCGAGGCGGGCCTCGAGCAATGCGATCTGTTCGTCGACGCGCGCTTGGGTGATGTCGGTCGAGCCGGTCATCGCCATGGCCAGGTCACCTGCTTCCCATACGCAGGGCGAAATTCCAGTTTCGGCTGGGCGCGAGCGTCGGCGCAAGTAACAGAAGTCCCGAAGACCGTGATCCTGGGGTGAGAAACAATTGTCACCATACTGCCACTTGATAACCAGATGCAGTTCCCTGATGCGCAAGACGTGATGCTGTGCGGCTGCATTTCGACGGCCACGACGAGCAGGTCATCGCCGACCTCGCCTGGCGGCGGCGCGCCTACACGGACTTCGTGGAGCCACCGTCGACGCGAATGTTGGCACCCAGTAGCCCATGTCCTTTCGGTGATGCGGCCAGGACGATCTGCACGGCGACCTCGTCCGGGTCGACGAGACGTCCAAGGGTCATCCGGCCGGCCCGCGCCGCCTCGGCCAGTGCCGTTCCCTGGCTGGCGCCGCTCTGCTCGGCCCTGCGCGCGGCGCGGCTCTGGTAGGCGCGGGTCAGCGTCGGGCCGGGGGAGACGGTGGTGACGCGCACTCCCTTCGGGCCCAGCTCTTCGGCCAGCCCGCGGGACAGTGTTATCAGCGCGGCTTTGGCCGCGTTGTAGGCGTGGAGGTCGGCGCCGGGACGGACGGCGCCGACCGAAGCGACGTTGACGATCGTGCCGCGGCGGCGCAGCAGGCTGGGCAGCGCGTGCTTGATCGCGCGTTGTGCCGCGCGGAAATTCAGGTCGAAGGCCTCGTCCCAGGCCGTGTCGGTGAGGTCGGCGAACGGGCCTGCCTGGGTCGCCGGATCGCCACCGCCGGCGTTGTTGACGAGGATGTCGAGATCGCCGAGGGTGCCGAGCGCGGTGTCGACGGCCGCGCGCACGCCGCCGGGGGTGGCGAGATCGGCCGCCACGAAGGTCGCGTCGACCGCACGCAGTTCCGGCGACGGGGTGCGGGCGCAGGTGACCACGCGTGCGCCCTCGGCGACCAGCGCCCGGACCGTGGACAGCCCGATGCCACGGCTCCCACCGGTGACCAGGGCGGTCTTGCCTTTCAGATCAAGATCCATGGTGGTGAGCGTGCTGCATCCGGTTCGGCGGTGCTCAGCGGGTGGCGTGCTCGCGCTCGGCGTAGGTGTGCGAAACCTGCAGGAAATAGGAGAGCTTGTCCTCGGGCACCACCGAGCGCAGCAGGATCTCCCACATGTCCTCCACCCGCTCCGCGACATCACGACGGCTCGTGAGGACCTCCGAGAGCAGATGCACGCCGGTGAAGGCGCCGACCAGGTAGCGGGCCACCTTGCCGGGCTCGACGTCGGGCCGCAGGTCACCGGTGGCCGCGGCGCGATGGAGCAGGGTCGTCAGCGCGTCGAT
>DASZUO010000095.1:0-16826 GCA_035547575.1 Amycolatopsis sp.
CGTGCTCGAAGCAACACTGAAGGGCCCACGACGCAGCTCCCAGCGCCCGGCTAGACGACGGCCTCCAACGGACCATAGAGCGACGGCGTCGGCGGGCGACCACCCCAATTTTCAGCCCGGAACGGGCCGCCCACCAGGGGGGAAATGCGGCTAGACGTTCGGCTTCTCGGCGGCGATCGTCGTCGACTCGCCGTGACCTGTGTGGACCACGGTGTCACCCGGGAGCGGGAACAGCCTTTCCGTGATGGAGCGGACGATCGTCGGGTGGTCGGAGTACGACCGGCCGGTCGCGCCGGGACCGCCGTGGAAGAGCGTGTCCCCCGTGAAGACGATCCCCAGGTCCGCCGAGTAAAGGCACACCGCGCCGGGCGCGTGCCCGGGGGTGTGCAGCACGGCCAGGTCGGTGCCCGCGATCGTCAGGATCTGACCGTCGTCGAGTTCGGCGTCCGGTTGCCGCTTCGGGTGTGTCATGTCCCACAGCACGCGGTCGGCCGGATGCAGCAGTATCGGCGCGCCTGTGCGTTCGGCCAGCTCAGGCGCGGCGTTCACGTGGTCGTTGTGCCCGTGCGTGCAGATGATGGCCCGCACGGTCCGGTCGCCGGCCACCTCGGCGATGGCCGCCGCGTCGTGGGCCGCGTCGATCACGAACACCTCGCGATCGTCGCCGATCACCCACACGTTGTTGTCGACGTCCCAGCTGCCGCCGTCGAGCTGGAACACCCCGGAGGTCACCACGTTCTGCACACCGGCTGTCATAGCGAAACCCTAACCTGACTGACACCCATACGACCGCTGATCGGGGCGACCTTCGCCGGTTTCCGTGGCTATTCCGGGGGTTTTCGTGGTGCTCGCCGACGCGCTCACCCGCGACCCGATCCTGGCCGGGCATCAAGGCGGGCCGGAACTGGCTGACCACATCCGCCGTGTCGGCGTACGTGCGCGCCGAGGTGCGGCATCCGCTGGCCGACGGGACGGCCGGCGCGCCCGTCCTGTCCGCCGGGCTCAACTTCGGCGCGATGGCCGCGCCGACGAACCCGATCTTCCTCGGCAGGCGCTGACGGTATCGTGACCCTGCTGGCTGGAGCAGGGGGGTCGGATGCCGCGATTGCTGCTGGTCGAAGACGACGACGCGCTGGCCGAGGCGTTCTCGCTCGCGTTGCGCGGGCTGGGGCACGAGGTCGCGCTCGCGGGCTCGGGTGAGCGTGCGCTGGAGACCGGGCTCGACGTCGATCTGGTGCTGCTCGACGTGATGCTGCCCGGCATGGATGGCTTCGAGGTGTGCAGGCACATCCGTGCGCGCAGCGTCGTGCCGGTGATCCTGCTTACCGCGCGTGGCGACGCCGTCGACGTCGTGGTGGGCCTGGAATGCGGCGCCGACGACTACGTGGTCAAACCGGCCGAGCCACGTGTGGTCGACGCCCGCATCAAGGCGATCCTGCGCCGGGTCTCCCCGGCACAGCGGCGCGACCGCAGAGTCTGCTTAGGACACTTGACCATCGACACCGAGGCGATGACGGTGACCGCCGGCGGCGAGGAGCTCCACCTCACCGCCACCGAGCTCAAGCTGCTGCTGGAGTTCGTGAGTCACCCCGGGCAGGTGCTGAGCAGGCAGACGCTGCTCAAACGTGTGTGGGACTACGGCTATGTCGGGGATTCGCGCATCGTGGACGCGGCGATCGCGCGGCTGCGGGCGAAGATCGAGCCGGACCCGGCGAATCCGGTGCTGCTCAAGACAGTGCGCGGCCTCGGCTACCGGCTCACGAAACCGTGAGGCTGTACTTCGGGCTGCGGGCGAGGATCGCGGCGTCGGTGGTGTTCGTGACCGTCGTCGCGACCACCGCGATGGCGTTCGGCGCCTACCAGTTGCAGGCCGACGACACCCGCGAGCGGTTCATCGCGGCGGCGCGCACGAGCTTCCGTTCCGACGCCGTGCAGGCCCGGTTCGTCGCGCAGTACGTGCCCGGCGGTGCGAGCGCGGCCGAAATGGTGCAGGGGTACATGTCGCGGGAGCGCGGCATCAGGTGGTGCCTGTACGACATGTTGCCCGGCCGGGCGGTCACCAGGGTCGGTGACGAACCCCCGGTCGCTGTCCCGCAATGGCTGGTGGACACGGCGCTCGGTTCGCCCGAACCGGTGATGACGGACCCCGACGGCTCGCCGTTCGTGATGTTCGCGGGCACCACCACGCCGTACGTGGTGCTCGTCGAGTTCTACAACATGCAGCCGCTGCTCGACGAGTTGGTCAGCCTGCGGCGCAACCTCGCGATGATCGCGCTGCTGGTCGCGGTGCTCGGTGTCGGTGCGGCGCTGGTCGCGGCGGGACGGCTGCAGCGCCCGGTGCAGGCGGTCGCGAACGCCGCCCGCCAGCTGGGCAAGGGCAAGCTCGACGTGCGGGTGCCGGTGCGCGGCCGCGACGAACTCGCGGACCTGGCCAGCTCGTTCAACTCGATGGCGCAGCAAGTCGGTGACTCCATTGTGGAGCTTCGAGCGAAGGACCAGCAGCAACGGCGCTTCGTCGCCGACGCCGCACACGACCTGCGCACTCCGGTCGCCGCGATGGTCGCCGCCGCCGATGGTCTGGACCAGCCGGGGTCGCGGGAGCGTGCGGCGCAGCTGCTGGGCGTGCAGGCGCGCCGGCTCGGTCACCTGATCGAGGACCTGCTGGAGATGTCGCGCTTCGACGCCGGGGTCGCCGAGTTCCGCCCGGAGCAGGTGGATCTCGCGGATCTCTTGGCGGACGCGATCGAGCTGACCGGCGGCGAGGCGTCGCTGCGGACGCACGGCGACGTCACGGTGGTCGGGGACCCGCGGCGGCTGCACACGATCGCCCGGAACCTGCTGGCCAACGCGATCAAGCACGGCGCGCCGCCGGTCACGGTCGACGTCGACGGAACCGCGCCGGACCGGCTCGCGGTGCGCGTCGCCGACTCCGGGACGGGAATCCCCGAGGATCTGCTGCCGCTGGTGTTCGATCGTTTTGTCCGCGGCGACCGTGCCCGCTCGGTGACCGACGGCAGCGGCCTCGGGCTGGCGATCGTGCAGGAGAACGCGCGCGCTCACGGCGGTCACGTGACGGTCGTCAATGCGGGCGGCGCCGTGTTCAGCCTGACGATTCCGCGCGACCGTCAGGGCAGCGCCACGGAGGTCTGACCTGCGCGCAGTGCGTCGCCGCACGAGCGGCGCGGCCAGGTGTAGATGTTTCCCTCGACGACCGGGATGGTGGCCGCCGCGTACTCGCGCGCCGCATCCAGCCGGTCCGGCCCGGGCACCGCGTCCTTGCGCACGAAGTCGCCGCCGTAGTCCGCGGGTGCCGGGTAGGTGTAGAGCGGCAGGTAGTCGCTTGCCAGCCGCGGATCGGACGCGATGCCGGTGACCGGGCCCCAGTACATCCGGAAGTGGATGAACGTCGGTTTGACGTCGTCGAACACGTAGTCGCGCAGCCCGGTCATGTCATCGTCGTGGTAGAAGTCGGCGATCCGGTGGTCGGCCAGCCCGGCCAGGTCCACGATCGGCAACCGGCTGGTGAGCGAGCTACCGCCGAGATCCGGCTCCAGGATCGAACCCTGACGGACGCCGAGCAGATCCGCGTACTGGTTGAACATCCGGCCGAACCGGTCCGCGATGAAGCACATCGGCAGCGTCGGCGTGTCGCGGAACTTGCCGCCCGCGGCGGCGAGCGCGACCCCCGACGGCAGCAACGCCGCGACCACGGCGACCGCGAGCACGATGCGTCCGCGCAGCCGCGTGCCGCGCAGCACCTCCAACGCCGACAGCACGCCGATCGTCGCGGCGAGCGGCCAGACCGGCGTCGCGAAACGGAACTGGCCCATCCAGTCCGGCTCCATCACCGCGTACGCGATCAGCGCGAGACCGAGCGGGACGAGCAGGGCGCACAACCCCGCGCGCCACCACGACGACCGCGCCATCGCCAGCCCGACGACCACCATGAACAGCAGCACCGCCAGCGCGCCCGCGTACTCCACCAGATCCGCGGCGCGGTTGAGCTGCCCCACCTCCGGCACGTCCTGCGCCTTCGCGACCGCCGTGTTGGCCACCAGCCGTCCGAACTCGAAGAACCGCCACGTGACGTAGGCGCCGAACGGAACGGCGAACGCCGCGACCGCCGTGGCGATCGCGCGCAGGCCGGGCTTGACGGTGTCGCGACGGAGCAGGAGCAGCACGACGAGCGGGTAGCTGACGACGTAGATCGCGCCGTCCGGCCGGGTCAGGGCGGCGGCCGCGGCGACCAGTCCGGCGGCGACCGCGACCCGTGTGGTCAGCAGCCTGCCGAGCAGCACGGCGCGGAACGTCAGCACCGCCAGCGCGGTGACGGCCAGCGCGAACAGCGAGTTCTCCAGGCCCGAGAAGCTCCAGACCACAAAGGACGGTACGGCGGCGAGGATCGCGCCCGCCCCGGCGGTGAGCAGCCACGGGCGGCGCGTGACGAGCGCCGCGGCCGAGTGGATCGCGACGAGGATCCCCGCGCAGCACAGCAACGCGAGCGCCTTCGGGAACAGGACGTAGTCGGGAATGCCGAAAAGTGTGCCGTGGTCGAAGAGGCCGAGCAGCCGCCCGGCGGCCAGCAGCAGGGTCCACGCCGGGTTCGAGAAACCCTCGACCGGTGCGACGCCCGGCTGTGCGACCGGGCCGAGCCCCTCGGCGAGGTTGCGCGCGTAGGCGAAGGTGATGGCCGCGTCGTCCACGATCCAGCGCCCGTACTGCGCGGCGCGCCACGCGATCAGCACCAGTCCGAGGAGTACGGCCGCGACGGCAGGCCAGCGGCGCGGGCGTTCGGGGCGGACCGGCGGCTGACCGGGATCCGTGCTGAGGGCAGGGTCGACCGCCGTGGCAATCACCATGGCGTCAACCTATTGCCGGTTTGTGCCAGTTCTGTGACAGGAGATCGTTATTTGCGCAACCGGCGCGCGCTCTGTGACGTGCGGACGCCGTCAGCCCTTCAACGTGGCACGGACCGCGTCGATGGTGTCGGCGTCGGCAGCCTCCTTGTCGGGCCGGTACCGCACCACCCGCGCGAACCGGAGCGCGAGCCCGCCGGGGTAGCGGGTGCTGACCTGGGCGCCGTCCAGTTCGATCTCCACCACCAGCGCCGGTCGCAAGTAGACGGTCCAGTTGTCGCGATGGCTCTCGAACTCGGGAAACGTCTTGGTCTGCCACGCCAGCAGTTCGTCGGTGAGCCCCTTGAACGTCTTGCCGACCATGATCGGCGGGCCGCCGTCCGGGTCGCGTGCGCCGAGGTGCAGGTTGGACAGATACCCCGTGCGCCGGCCGTGCCCCCACTCCGCGGCGAGCACCACCAGGTCGAGCGTGTGCACCGGTTTGACCTTCAGCCATGCGCGACCCCGCCGCCCCGCCGCGTACACGGAGTCGAGCGATTTGACCATCACGCCCTCGTGCCCGGCCTCCAGCGCCGCCTCGAGGATGGCGGGCGCGTCGGCGGGCCTGGTCTCGCCAGGGATCAGGTGCTCACCCGCCACCGTGTGCAGCGCGTCGTTGCGGTCGCGCAGCGGCGCGTCCAGCAGGTCGGCGCCGTCGAGGTGCAGGCAGTCGAAGAAGTACGGCCGCAGCAGCAGCGCCCGCACCTGTTCCTCGCGCGTGCTGCCGAACCGGCTCATCGTCTCCTGGAACGGGCGCGGCCTGCCGTCGTCGGTGAGCGCGAGCGTCTCCCCGTCGAGCACCACCGAACGGCACGGCAGCGCGCGCACGAGCTCGACCAGTTCACCCACGTGCCTGGTGATCTCGCGCAGGGTGCGCGTGTACACGTGCACCTCGTCGCCGTCGCGGTGCACCTGGATACGCGCACCGTCTATTTTGTACTCGACGATCGCGGACCCGTGCTCGGCCAGCGCCTCGTCGAGCGATTCCGCCGGCGAGGCCAGCATCGGGCGCAGCGGGCGGCCCAGGCGCAGCCGGAACTCGCCCAGCGCCTGCTCGCCGCCCGTGACGGCCGCGAGCGCGGTGACCGGCAACTGCCCGGACAGCATCAACGCTCGTCGCACCGCGTCACCCGGCACCGCGGCCGCGGAGGCGATCGCCTCGATCATCACCCCTTCCAGTGCACCCTGCCGCAACTCCCCGGTGAGGAGCCGGAACAGGAAGTGCTGTTCGTCTGCTGTCGCTCGCGCGAACAAGCCGTGCAACGTCTCGGCGCGCCGCTTCGCCGAACCGCTGCCCGACATGCCCGCCACCTCGCCAAGCGCCGTGTCGACCTCGGCGACCGGCAGCGCGGGCGCCGTCGCCGGAGCCGCGCCGAGATCGGCCAGGGTGCGCCAGCCCGTGCCGATGCGGCCCTGCGTCGGCTGCCCGGTCAGGAACGCGACGACGGCCGGCAACTCTTCCCGGGTGGCGCGGGAGAGCAACTCGGCCAGCGCCGCGATCTTGGCCTTGCGGGACCGCGTGGCCGCCAGCGCCGCGGACGTGGCGACGACGTCGGCGAGGAGCATGTCCACATCATGCCCGGACCCACCGACAATTTCCGGGCCCCGGCCGGTCACCCACACGAAGGACTCGCGGAAGCCCCGGACGTCGGGGCGCAGCGCGCCCCGCGACCGCCGGCCGGGGCGTGGCCGCATCACGGCGAAGGAGTGGGCCCGGACCAGGAAGAAGCTGCCTGGACCAGCCGGTGTTAGGCCTGGCGGTTGCCGGTGGGGTGCGGGCGTCGGCAGCGGTGGGGTTGCGGGCGCCGCCGCAGTGTGGAGGTGTGGGTGGGTGAGGTGTGCGTGGCGTGGCGGGGCGTGTGCGGTGTGGCGTGTGCCGGTGGGTCTTGGGCGCCGCCGCAGTGTGGAGGTGTGGGTGGGTGAGGTGTGCGTGGCGCGGCGTGTGCCGGTGTGCGGCCTGGCGGTTGCCGATGGGGTGGGCGTCGGCGGCGTTGCGGAGGTGTGGGTGGGTGTGGTGTGTGCCGGTGGGGTTGCGGGTGCCGCCGCAGTGTGGAGGTGTGGGTGGGTGAGGTGTGCGTGGCGCGGCGTGTGCCGGTGTGCGGCCTGGCGGTTGCGGGTGTGGTGGGCGCCGCCGCAGTGTGGAGGTGTGGGCGGGGTGTGTGCGGTGTGGCGTGCGCCGGTGGTCGTGGGCGCCGCCGCATAAGGGCGCGTGGGGTGTGCGTGGTGTGGCGTGCGCCGGTGGTCGTGGGCGCCGCCGCATAAGGGGCGGCGGCGTGGCGCTCACCGATGCGCTGCGGGCGCCCGCGTCACCGCCACGGGCACTCAGCCGTGCGAGGCCTGGCGCTCGCCGGCGTGCAGCGCAGCCGTGAGGTCCTCGCGCGCCCGGAACACGCGTGAACGAATCGTCCCGAGCGCGCAGTCGCACACCTGCGCCGCGTCGGCATACGAGAGTCCCAGCACCTGCGTCAGCACGAACGCCTCGCGGCGCTCCGGCTCCAGTTCGCCGACCAGCCGCCGCAACACCACGAGCCGCCCATGGTCGGGGGCGTATGCGCCCTGTCGCTCGGCGGCCGCGACCCAGTCCTCGGCCTGGCTCCGGGCCGGCCGCCGCTGCTGCGCCCGCAGGTGGTCCGCGGCGACCCGCTTCGCGATCGCCAGCAGCCACATCCGGGCCGGCGCGCGGCCCTCGTACGCCGACAGCGAACCGAACGCGCGCAGGTAGGTCTCCTGCATGAGGTCTTCGGCGACCGCAGGGCTGGACAGGTAGCTGAGCAGCCGGTGTAGCTGCCGCTGCGTGGCCGACACGAATCGTTCCGCAGCCGCCTCGTCGCCGTCGGCGGCACGGAAGGCGTACCGGGTGATCTCGTCGTCGTCCACTGGCGCATCCTCCCAAGGATTCGTGCGGGGCACTTTACGGTCTCGTTAAGATCAAGGATCAAGGGTGTGTAGCCGATCGTGGGCAACGAACCGGGTCGGTTGTCCGGATCCGGCAAGGGAACTATCCGGCCGGGACGGGCGACAATACGGATATGGACTGTGCGACAGCGCGCGAGGCGATTTCGGCCGCCCTCGACGGGGAGGACCCCGGCGTCGAGGCCGCGGCGCTGGACAGCCACGTCAGGACCTGCGCCGACTGCGCGACGTGGCAGCACGAGGCCGCGGCCGTGAGCAGGCTGGTGCGCATCGACCGTGCCGGGGACAGCCCGGACGTCACCGACGAGGTCCTCGACCACTTCGTGCCGCCGCGCAAACCGGCGCCCGTCGACCGGCCCCGGTGGGCGCTGGGGTTCGCGGCGTTGTCGCAGTTCTCGATCGTCGTGTCGCAGCTGTTCCTGCCGCAGCAGGTGGGCGGCGGCATGTCGGTCGCACCCAGCTCGCACATGGAGCACGAGGCCGTCGCGTTCAACTTCGCCGTGGGGATCGTGCTGTTGTGGGTGACCGCGCGGCCCCGGCGTGCCCGCAGCCAACTGCCCGTGCTGCTCAGCTTCGCCGCGGTGCTGATGGTGCTGTCGCTGCTGGACGTGCTGCAGGGCAACGTCGGCTGGTCGCGCCTGGCAACCCACCTGCCACTGCTGCTCGGCGTTGTATGCACCGCGCTGATCGGCCGGCGCGACGGGCGGTGGCCGTGGCCGGGCAGCCACGCGTCGGTGGACGTTCAGCATCGAGCCGACACCGGCTTCCGCGGTGAGCAGGCCGCCCCGGCCCGCACGGCACACCGGCGCCGGCCGCCCGCCGCGCGGCGCGACGTGGCCTGACCTCAGCGACCGCTGCACAGTGCCGAGACCAGGCCGTCCTTGCCGATACAGGGTGTGTAGCCCGAGTCCTGCAGCGCCGCGCGTGCGCTGTCGTTGCGCAGGTACCCGATGAACGTGCGCAGCAGCGAACCCTGATCGGGCGTGCCCTTCGTGTAGAGGTACTCCACCGTCCAGAATGGATAGCCGCGCGGGATGTAGCTGACGTCCGGGTAGGCGTCGTCGAGCTTGACCGTGGTCAGCGGCTGCCCGCTCGCGGTCGCCTGGTCGGCCGCCGGGATGTCGGCGTAGCCGATGGCGCCCGGCGTGGCCGCGACCACCTGGATCACGTCCGCAGTGCTCCCACGCTCGCACCGCGTGGTCGGCGCCTGCACGGGCCGGTCCTGCCTGGCGCAGGAGTTCGAGGACAGCTCGCCTTCGGACCCGTGCAGCACCTGGCTCTCGAAGATCTGCCTGCTGCCCGACTCCTGGCCACGCCCGACGATGTTGATCGGCAGCGAAGGCCCCGGCCGCAGCTGGTTCCAGTCGCGGTAGCGGCCCGCGTAGATGTCCCGAAGCTGTTGCGGCGTCAGCCGATCCACGCCGGCCGAGTTGTTCACGACCACCCCGTACACGATGACCGCGACCGGCTGGGGGACGAGCCCGCTCGTCGGCTCAGAGGTCGGCTGCCCGTCGGACAACGCGGCCAGCGCGTCGGGTGCCGTACCGGGCTTGTTCAGCTCGCGCACGCCGTCGATGCTGCCCATCGCCTCCGTGCCGATCGTGGCGTCGTGGCACCGGTTCGTGTAGCCGGTCCTGATCTGGTCCATGATCGGCATGAACGCGCTGGAGCCGACGATCCGCACCGAGCCGCGGCCGCAGTCCAGCGACGGGTCGGCGGGCGCCCCCGGCGCCGTGACCAGGCTGAGAATCAGCGCCGTCACCGCGGCGCACGCGGTCAGCGCCCCGGCGCCCAGCGAGACCTTGGGCCAGGTGATCCGGGCGATCCGGCGTTCGTCGGTGAACACGCCGTTCTTGATCCGGCCGCCGACCTTGATGTCGGTCTTGCTGATCTCCCCGCCGGCGTTGTCGTCCGGTTCCTGCAGTACCAGCAGCAGCTTGAACTTCTCCTTGCGCTTCAAGGAAAGTCTCGTCAGGTGGACCGCATGCCACTCGGGTTCGTCGGGCGCGGCCTCCGGCTGGCCGAGCATTTTGGCGAACCGGCGGGGAATCCGGGCACGCACCCGGTTCAGCTCCACCGGTTTCGCCGCGGTCGCCATGGTCTCGTCGGGCGAGAAGGTGAGGTTGCCGCTGATCAGGTCGCGCAGGGGCTCGTCGGTCGGATCCGAGACGCGAGCGTCCCACACTAGCCGCCGGTCGAACAGGACGTAGGGCTGCTGCTCGAAATGCTCGGCGTCGATGTCGAACCCGCTGGCGTTGCGGAATCTGATCACCACGATGCTCATCCGCTCGAGCGCCTCGGTGAGGTGCTCGATCTGCGGATTCGCGTCGGGGGAGCGCTCGTGCGGGTCCGGGATGTCGTTGGGGATGAGGCCGAGCTTCGAGTTGTACTGGATCCGGTAGTGAATGCGCTTTCTGCGCACCACGAAGGTGTCCAGCAGATAGCCCGCGGTCAGCAGCACGGCGGCCGCCGCGAAGCCGCCGAAGCCGAAACGGGACCCGGCGAGGTCGGCGATCGACTTCAGGAACTGCCCCAGACCCACCGCGGCCGCGCTTCCTTTCCCGGCGAAAACGAAGAGTGCCCAACGGTATCCCCGGGGTGAGCGCGGGCGGCGCCGCTTTCCTGTTCGTTCAGTGCACGTTCACCGGCGCGTAGATCACTTGCCGCCGCGCGCCATCCGCAGCACGTCGAGCGCCTCGTCCAGCTGGGCCTCCGTGAGCTTGCCCTGCCGGACGTAGCCGCGCTCGATGACGACGTCGCGGATCGGCTTGAGTTCCTTGAGCGCCTGCTTCGCGACGGCAGCCGCCTCCTCGTAACCGATGTAGGAGTTCAGCGGCGTGACGATCGACGGCGAGCCTTCGGCGTAGGCCTGGGTGCGGTCGGTGTTCACGGTGATGCCCGCGAACACCTTGTCCGCGAGCAGCCGTGATACTGCGGCGAGCAGCCGCGCCGACTCCAGCACGTTGCGGGCGATCACCGGCAGGTTCACGTTGAGCTGGAAGTTGCCCTGCGACCCGGCGAACGCGACGGCGGCGTCGTTGCCGATCACCTGCGCGACCACCTGCAGCGTCGCCTCCGGGATCACCGGGTTGACCTTGCCCGGCATGATCGACGAACCGGGCTGCAGATCGGGCAGCGCCAGCTCGGCGAGCCCGGTGCGCGGGCCGGAGCCCAGCCAGCGCAGGTCGTTGGCGATCTTGTTCAGCGACACCGCGACCGTGCGCAGGTTCGCGGACGTCTCCACGACGCTGTCCTGGGTGGCCTGCGCCTCGAAGTGGTTGCGCGCCTCGGTCAGCGGCAGGCGGGTGACCTTCGCCAGCTCCGCCGCCACCTGCGCCCCGAAGCCCTCGGGCGCGTTCAGCCCGGACCCGACGGCGGTGCCGCCGATCGGCAGCTCGCCCAGCCGCTCCACCCCCGACTGGAGCCGCTCGATGCCGTAGCGCACCTGCGCCTCCCATGCGCCGGCCTCTTGCCCGAGCGTGATCGGCACGGCGTCCATCAGGTGCGTGCGGCCGGACTTCACGATGTCCTGCCACTCCGCCGCGCGCTGCCCGATGGCCGACGCGAGGTGCCCGAGCGCGGGGATCACGTCGCCGAGCACGGCCTCGGTCGCCGCGACGTGGATCGTGGTCGGGAAGGTGTCGTTCGACGACTGCGACGCGTTGACGTGGTCGTTCGGGTGGATGTCGATCCCCAGCCTGCGGCCGGCGAGCGTCGCGATCACCTCGTTGGCGTTCATGTTCGACGAGGTGCCCGACCCGGTCTGGAACACGTCGATCGGGAAATGTGCGTCGTACTTGCCCGCGGCCACCTCGTCGGCGGCCTCCGCGATCGCCTCGGCGACGTCGGGTTTGAGCACCCCGAGCCGGCCGTTGACCCTGGCCGCGGCGGCTTTGAGCAGGCCGAGGGCCCGGATCTGGGCGCGTTCGAGACCGCGGCCGGAGATCGGGAAGTTCTCCACGGCACGTTGGGTCTGGGCCCGGTACAGCGCCTCGACGGGGACCTTGACCTCACCCATCGTGTCGTGCTCGATCCGGTACTGCTGTTCAGCCATAACGCCAGTTTCGCGCAGTCCGGTCCGAACCGCCTCGTGTGCTTGCGCACCCGGCGTGACTACGATCGTGATGTTCCCGATCACGGAAGGCGGTACCCCGGATGGGCACGCTTTCGGTCGACGTGCTGATCGTCGGCGCAGGACCGACCGGATTGTTCGCGGCGTACTACGCAGGGTTCCGCGGGCTGTCGATGGCGATAGTCGACTCATTGCCCGAGGCCGGCGGGCAGGTCACGGCGATGTACCCGGAAAAGATGATCTACGACGTCGGCGGGTTCCCGGCAATCCGCGGTCGCGATCTGGTCAAGGGCCTGGTCGAGCAGGCCGCGCCGTGGCAGCCGACCTACCTGCTCGGGCGCAAGGCCGAGGCGCTGGCGTCGGCCGACGATGGGCTGGAGGTGACGCTCGACGGCGGCGATGTCGTGCACGCCGGGGCGGTGCTGATCACGGCGGGTATCGGCGAGTTCACGCCGCGTCCGCTGCCCGCCGGTGACGGCTGGCTCGGCCGCGGGATGGTGCACTTCGTGCCGTCGCTGGCCGTGCACGCCGGTCAGGACGTGGTCGTCGTCGGTGGCGGCGACTCGGCGTTCGACTGGGTGCTCGCGCTGCATCCGGTCGCCGCCAGCGTCACGCTCGTGCACCGGCGGGCGAAGTTCCGCGCGGCCGACTCGATCGTCCAGGAAGCGCGCCGGCTGGGCATCCGGATGATCACCGACGCGCAGGTCACGGAGCTGCGCGGTAATGGCGATCTCGAGGCGGTCGTCATCGAGGCCAAGGGCGTCGAACCGATCGAGCTGCCCGCGCAGACCGTGGTCGCGGCGCTCGGCTTCACCGCCGACCTCGGGCCCATCGAGAACTGGGGCCTCGAGATCGACCACCGCGCGATCGCGGTCGACTCCCGGATGGCGACGGCCCGCGAGCGCGTCTACGCGGCGGGCGACGTCGCGGCGTACCCGGGCAAGGTGAAGCTGATCGCGACGGGCTTCGGCGAGGCCGCCACGGCGATCAACAACATCGCCGTGGCGCTGAACCCGGACGCGCACCTGTTCCCCGGCCACTCCAGCAACGTCGAGTAGCTACGGGGACGGCGTGGGGCTCGGCGTGGTCGTCGGCGACGGCGTCGAGGTCGGTGTGGCGGTGGGCGGCGCGATCTGCTGGCTGATCCAGGGCGCGTAGGCCACCGCCGAGGTGTAGATCGACGGCGCGGCCACGCATGTCGCCGACGTGCCGCCCGGCCGGCTGGTCACGCCCAGCAGCAGCCACCGGTCGTCCGCCCGCACGACCTCCGGGCCACCCGAGTCGCCGTAGCACGCACCGGACTTGCCGTCGGGGCTGTCCGTGCACAACTCGACCTTCGGGTCGAACGCGGCCGTGCACGCGGCCGGGTCGGCCAGATGGCTGTCGAGTTGCTGCAGGATCGCCGGGCCCGCACCGCAGCCGGGATCGGGGCAGGTCTGCCCCCAGCCCAGCAGCCGCACCGCCGTGCCGACGGACGTGGCCGTGCCGAGCGTCACCGGCGCCGCGGAGACGGGCGCGGGCAGGTGCAGCAGCGCGAGATCGCCACCCGCGCCGTTCGGGTTGTAGTCGGGATGCGGCACGAACTTGTCCGGCGTGACCAGCTCGCCGCCCTGCGTACGGTCGTTGCTGCCGACGCGTGCCCTGACCTCGCCGGGCTTGCGATCGGTGACGCAGTGCGCGGCCGTGAGCACCCAGGACGGGTCGATCAGCGTGCCGCCGCAGAACAGGTCGCCGGTGCCGCTCTGCAGCGCGACCGCGAACGGGTAGGGCTGGTCGGCGTCCCCGCCCCCGACGAGCGAAGGCTGGACGGCGAACGCCGGCACCGTGAGCGCGAGGACCGCGATCAGGGCGCCGGCGATGGGCAGGGCACGCCTCACGGCAGCGGTGGCACCTCATCCTCGTCGCCGAAGCCGTCGAAGTCGATCGACGAGTACGCGCGCAGCTTCGTCAGGCGGTGGTAGCCGTCGATCAGCCGGACCGTGCCCGACTTCGACCGCATCACGATCGACTGGGTGGTGGCGCCGCCGGCTCTGTAATGCGTGCCGCGCAGCAGGTCACCGTCGGTGACGCCGGTGGCGCAGAAGAACACGTTGTCGCCCTGGACGAGGTCGTCGGTGCTGAACACCCGCGTGAGGTCGTGGCCCGCGGCCAGCGCCTTCTCGCGCTCCGCGTCGTCCTTCGGCCACAGCCTGCCCTGCAGCTCGCCGCCGAGGCACTTCATGGCGCAGGCCGCGATGATGCCTTCCGGGGTGCCGCCGACGCCGATCAGCATGTCGACGCCGGTGGTGGGCCGGGCCGCGGCGATCGCGCCCGCCACGTCGCCGTCGGAGATGAACCGGATGCGGGCGCCCGCCTCACGGATCTCCTTGATGATCTGCTCGTGCCGCGGCCGGTCCAGGACGCAGACGGTCACGTCGGACACGCTGCTGTGCTTGGCCTTCGCGACACGCCGGATGTTCTCGGCGATCGGCGCGGCCAGGTCCACCGCACCCGCGGCCTCGGGGCCGACGGCCAGCTTTTCCATGTAGAACACGGCGGACGGGTCGAACATCGCGCCGCGCTCGGCAACGGCAAGCACCGCCAGCGCGTTGGGCATGCCTTTCGACATCAGCGTGGTGCCGTCGATCGGGTCGACCGCCACGTCACACGCCGGGCCGTCGCCGTTGCCGACCTCCTCGCCGTTGTAGAGCATGGGCGCCTCGTCCTTCTCGCCCTCGCCGATGACGACCACGCCGCGCATCGACACGGTGGAGATCAGCTGGCGCATCGCGTCGACCGCGGCGCCGTCACCACCGTTCTTGTCGCCCTTGCCGACCCAGCGGCCGGCGGCCATCGCAGCCGCTTCCGTGACTCGCACCAGCTCCATCGCGAGGTTGCGATCTGGCGCTTCCTTGCGACGCGCCTGGCTGGGGGACGGGGTGCCGCTCGACATTGGTGCCTCCCGGGTTGATGCTGGGCGGGATCTGATTCTCTCAGACGACACCACCCCCTGACTGCTTACCGGGCATGGCGAACCTCACTCGCTGTCGCCGTCCTCGCCTTCCACCGACTTCAGTGCGGCCTCGATGCGTTCTCGCGCGCCCTCCAGATGGCGTTCGCACACCTTCGCCAGGTGCTCGCCCTTCTCCCACAGGACCAGCGACTGTTCCAGCGACAGGCCGCCGGCCTCGAGTTCGCGCACGACCTCCACCAGCTGGTCGCGGGCCTGTTCATAGCCGAGTTCGGTGTTTTCCGGCGCCTCGCTCACCTGCGCAGACTAGCGCGCTGGCCATCGCGTGGTCATAACCCATGAAGGCTTGGGCGAACTCCTGCCCGTCACCCTCGGTGACGGCGTACTCGATGCAGCCCTGCGCGAGCGCCACCCGCCGCCGGTGCGGGGCACCCGCGCCGGCCCACCACCGGGTGCCGACGTGCACCGACGCGGCCTCGGACAGCCGGCGTAACCGCACGTCCAGGCGGTACTGCGTGCTCACGCAGCCCGCCAGCAGGGACGTCCAGCAGTCGTTCGCGGCGCCGTCGGCTTCGGTGGCCCGGTGCAGCACGGCGTGGGCACCGGCACGCACCGCCGCGTCGGTGGTGAGTGGGAGGAACGTGGCGCGCACTTCCTACTCTCCTGGTTCGGTCGAGGTGGCGACCGCGTGCACGGCGCCGTCGACGACGCGCACGCGCAGCGGAGTTCCCTCCGCCACTTCAGAGATGGATCGGAGTACCTGGAGGTTGCCTGCCGCGTCCGGATATTGCACGACGGTGTAGCCGCGGGCCATCGTCGCGGCGGGGCCGAGCGCGGTCAGCCTGGCCCGCGCCGAGGCGACCGCGGCCTGCTCGTGGGACAGGGTGTTGAGCATCGCGCGGCGGGCACGCTCGAGGTGCGTCTGGACGTCGGCCGCACGGCGGTCGACGGGGCCGAGCGGGTCAGCGAGCACGGGCCGGCTGCGGAGTTGATCGAGCAGGCGGCACTGGGTGTCCACCCAGCCGTGCAGCGCGCGGCGGGCCCGGTCCCGCATCTGGTGCACGCGGGCGGTCTCCTCCTTGACATCGGGGACGATGCGCTTGCCCGCGTCCGTCGGAGTGGAGCAGCGGAGGTCGGCGACGTGGTCGAGCAGCGGGGTGTCCGGTTCGTGGCCGATGGCGCTGACGACGGGCGTGCCCGCGGCGGCGACCGCGCGGCAGAGCGTCTCGTCCGAGAACGGCAGGAGGTCCTCGACGCTGCCACCCCCGCGCGCGATCACGATCACGTCGACCTGCGGGTCGGCGTCCAAAATGGAGAGTGCCTTACGGATCTGCGGGACCGCGGCCGGACCTTGCACGGCGGTGTTGACGACCTGGATCGGCGCGGCGGGCCACCGGGCGTGTGCGTTGACGAGCACGTCATGCTCGGCGGCTGACGCCCGCCCCGTGATGAGCCCGATTCCCTTGGGAAGGAACGGAAGCCTGCGTTTGCGCTCGGGGGCGAACAGCCCCTCGGCGGCAAGCAGCCGGCGAAGCCGCTCGATCCGGGCGAGCAGCTCCCCGATCCCGACGGCGCGGATCTCGGTGGCGCGCAGGCTGATCGTGCCCCGCCCGAGGAAGAACGTGGGCTTCGCGTACACGACGACGCTGGCCCCGTCCTTCAGCGGCGGCTCGATGGAGCGGAGCAGGCCGACCGGGCAGGTGACGGTCATGGACACGTCCGCGGCCGGATCACGGAGCGTGAGGAAGGCGGTCTGCGTCCCCGGCCGGGCGGAGATCTGGGTGACCTGCCCCTCCACCCAGACGGCCCCGAGGCGGTGCACCCAGTCCGCGATCTTGCGCGCCACCGTCCGGACAGGCCACGGGTTCTCGGCGCTGGTCTGCTCCTTGGCCGTTTCGCTGCTCACGCTCGATTTCCGTCTTTCCTGTCCGGCTGGTTGGGGCGGCTGTTTCTTGGCGGTTCTTGTCGGTTCTTGGCGTGCGGTCTGGCGTGTGGT
>DASZUO010000096.1:0-23624 GCA_035547575.1 Amycolatopsis sp.
CCCGTGCAGCGCGCCCTCCTCGCCGCCGGAGACGCCGGTGCCGACGAAGTGCAGCCCCTGCTCGCGCAGCGCGGCCTCGCGCCGCCGCGTGTCGGCGAAGTGCGCGTTGCCCGCGTCGACGATCACGTCGCCCTTTTCCAGTAGCGGGGCGAACTCCTCGATCACCGCGTCGGTGGGCGCGCCGGCCTTGACCATGATCACGATCTGACGCGGCCGCTCCAGCGCGTCGACGAACTCCTGTGCCGTGTAGGCGGGAATGAACTCACCCTCGTCGCCGAACTGCTCGACCAGATCGCGGGTGCGCTGCCCGGACCGGTTGTGCAGGGCGACGGTGTGCCCGTGCCGGGCCAGGTTCCGGGCCAGGTTGCGGCCCATCACCGCCAGGCCGGTGACCCCGATGCTCGCCTTGGTGCTCATGAACGTCCTCGCCTTCCGTCTTGGCTACCCGAACCCTATCGCGCTGGTATGTTGACCGGGCCGGCCTGCTTTCCGGGCGGCTCGGCAACTAGCGTTGGAGCCCGTTTCCTGGCATCGTTTCGCTGTTACTGTGTCTATCCAGTGCGTGATGACGGTGAGTTCAGCGGTTGACGGGCATGATCGAACGTGGTGCGGGAGAGGCGAGGACCGGGAGTGAGCCATGGCTAGCACCGTGACCTCCCGGCGGAAGCAGCTCGGCAACGAGCTCCGCCATGCACGAATCGCGGCGAAGATGACGCAGCAGCAGGTCGCCGAGGTGCTGGGCTGCACCCAGGGCAAGGTCAACAAGATCGAGTCCGGCGCGGTCGGCGTCAAGCTCGGCGACGTGCGCTCGATGCTCGACGCGTTCGGTATCAACGGCGAAGAGTCCGAGACCCTGATGAACCTGGCGCGCGCAGCCGCCGGGCAGCGCGGGCACTGGTCGGGCTACCGCTCGGTCGTGCCGCACTGGTTCCGCACCTTCACCGATCTAGAGCCTGCGGCCGTCGAGATCATGACGTGGCACGGCGAACGCATTCCCGGGCCGCTGCAGTCCGAGCACTACATGCTCAACCAGTTCACCGAGGCCGGCGCGACCGACGTCACGTCGCTGGTCCGCAACCGCATCGACCGCAAGGCCGTGTTCGACCAGCCGCAGCCGCCGTACTACCGGTTCATCCTGAGCGAGGCGGCGCTGCTGCGCGCGCCCGGCGGCCGGGCGCCGGCGGTGATGCTGGACCAGATCGAGCACCTGATGGAACTCGACCGGCGCCAGCGCGTGTACATCCACGTGCTGCGCTTCGACGCACGGCTCGCGGCCGTGCCGAACGACTTCACGATCATGCGCTTCCCCGACCGCACACGGGATTTCGTCTACATCGAGCACTCGGCCGGCGGCATCTATCTGGACGAGCAGAAGGACTTCCAGTTGTTCGTCGACGGGTGGGACCGCCTCCGCGGCGCCGCACTGGAACGCCAGGAGTCACGCGAATTCCTGAAGGAGCTCGCCGAGAGCTATCGCGAACAGATGGCGAAGCGGATCTGAATTCCCGGTTTCGGCCGGCTTACGGGTAAGCGCTTTCAGGTGCGCGACTTGTCCGGCGGCGAGTCGAGGTGACTGTGCCACGCCGGACGCTGCTTCCGGAACGTGCTCCAGAACATCACGCGGCGGCGCGTCTCGGTGACCTCGGCCGGTCTCTCCTCGTCGCGCCGCCGGTGCGCGGGAACCGTGTCGCCGATCCTGACGGTCATCAGGTCATCCCTTCCGTCGCGGATCCGGCGCCGCCACGGCGAGGCAGCACACGCACGGCATACCCGCGCCGACGTTGAGCCATTCGATTTCCGGCAGCCGCATCCCGGCCCCGCAGCACGCGGTGACCGATCCGTACAGCACCACGCCCGGCTCGACCCGGAACAGGTGCGCGCTGCGGCGGGTCTCACCGATGAGCCCGGCGGCAGGCCTGCCTACCAGCGTGATCGGCTCGGGCCAGTCCTCACGCAGGTACCAGACGGCGGCGGCGTCCTCGTCCTCGTGCAGCCAGCCGAGGATGTGATCGAGCGCCTCGGCCGGACTCCCGGCTCTGGCTGCCTGCTCCTGGCCGTTGACGCGGCCGACGACCATGAACGGCGACATCCGCCGCGACAGCGTCGGCTCGGCACAAGGCGGTATGTGACGCCGTGCGGGTGCGAGCACACCCGCGGCGTTCCCTCCGAGCACGATGACCTCCCCCATGAGGCGATTGCTGGTGGTCTGAGCGGGCGGGTGGTAGCAGGGGGTACCCCCCGCCCAGCGGAATAATCCTACTACTGGAATAATCACGGTGTCGAGTGGTGAAGATGTGGTTCACTCGGCCCTGGACCCGGCCCATGTCCAGGAAAGCCAAGGGGCTCGCTCGTTTTCGCACGTCAACGGGCTGCACCTGACATGCACGGAGGTAACACCTATGACGGATTATCCTCGCCGGCTGGATTACGATCCGGAGACGGCCGCGACGCTGTTCGACGAGGAACGCTGGGAGAAGTCCTTCGCGAGTGAGCCCAATGGTGGCAACTGTGTCGAAGTCAACATCGGCGGCGCGGGCCTGGTGGGCGTGCGTGACACCAAACTCGCGGACAGCCCTGTCTTCGTCTTCGACGCCGGCGAGTGGCAGGCGTTCCTGACCGGCGTCAAGGCTGGTCAGTTCGATCTGCAAGCCTGATCCAGGTTACCAATCCGACCAAAAGTAGGCAGACCCCGAGCAGCACGTAACCGTTGCTGCGCAAGCCGGATAGCCGTGACTGTGGTCGGATTGGTAACGAACGGCACAGCACCTGCAGTCGTGTGTTATTGACCACATGCGGCGGGCGTGAAAAACCCGTGCGGGCCACCTCGACGAGGTGGCCCGCACGGGTGTCGGAAGGCTAGTTGGTGCCCGGTTGCTGCCCGGGGAACGCGGGCGCGCCGTTCAACTGGCCGCCGTTCTGGCCACCGCCTGGCATGCCGCCCCGGCCCTGCGCCTGGTTGGCGTCGGTGATGCTCGTCGCGGTCGCGCCGGTGCCGTTGACCTTCGCGATCACCATGGCCGTGGAGCCGGTGGCGAGGTTGCTCGCCTTGTCCGTCGCCGAGTCGATCGTGTAGGTCTGGGTGTAACCGTCGGTGCTCTTGACCGTGATCGACGTTCCGCTCAGCGCCGTCACATCACCGCGCTGCATCCGCTCGGTCACGTAGGTGCCGTTCTCCGACACCGTGAACTCGCCGTGCAGCGCGTCGGTCAGCGCCGCCGCCCCGCCCATCCGGCCGCCGCCGAAATTGCCCATCCGGCCGCCGGCCCCGCCGGGACCGCCGAAGCCGCCCTGCTGCTGCGAACTGTCGTTGGACGAGGTGCCCGCGTAGATCGCGACCCCGCCCACCGCGGCGATCGCGATGGCCACGACGGCGGCAACGAGTGTCTTCTTGCCGGACCACTTCGGCGCGGGAGGCTGCGGATCGCCCCACGCCGGAGGAGCCTGCGGTGTGGTCTCGGTGCTCATCCCTGTCCCTCTTCCGGAGTGCCACTTACGGCGACCAGGTTCGGCACCGTTTCTGTGCACAGGCTGTGAACGGGATGGGCTCATCCTGTGCATGCACGGCGCTCACAGGAAATCCACAGCGTTTCCACAGGCGCACCCAACGCGCGGGCCCGAGGATGGGACCATGACCAGCATGAACGCCGCCACCTCCGGGCCCGGCAAGGCCGATTTGCAGCGGGCCGACGGGTCCGCCGTGCGCGTCCTCGTCGTCGACGACGAGGAGACCCTCGCCGAGTTGGTGTCGATGGCGCTGCGCATGGAGGGCTGGGAGATCCGCAGCGCGGGCAACGGCACGGACGCCGTCCGCGTCGCCCGCGAGTTCCGGCCGGACGCGGTCGTGCTGGATGTGATGCTGCCGGACTTCAGCGGCCTCGAGGTGCTCGCCAAGCTCCGGGCCGAGCGGCAGCACCTGCCGGTGTTGTTCCTCACGGCGCGGGACGCGGTCGAGGACCGCATCGCGGGCCTGACGGCGGGCGGCGACGACTACGTGACCAAGCCGTTCAGCCTGGAGGAGGTCGTGCTGCGGTTGCGGGCGCTGCTGCGCCGGTCGCACGCGGTGTCGGCGAGCATGGGCTCCGTGCTCGCCGTCGGCGACCTGACCCTGGACGAGGACAGCCGCGAGGTGCACCGGGCGGGCGAGCCGGTCTCGCTCACCGCGACCGAGTTCGAGTTGCTGCGGTTCCTGATGCGCAACCCGAAGCGGGTGCTGTCCAAGGCGCAGATCCTCGACCGGGTGTGGAGTTACGACTTCGGTGGGCAGGCCAACATCGTGGAACTCTATATTTCGTATCTGCGGAAGAAGATTGACGCGGGCAGGGAGCCGATGATCCACACGATGCGCGGCGCGGGGTATGTCCTCAAGCCCGCGACCTGAGCACAGGCGCACGCTCTTCCCCTCCTCGCTGCGCGGGAAGCTGATCGCGCAGGTCATCGCGCTGCTCGCGGTGGTCTGTCTCGTCGTCGGCCTGGTCACCGAGGTCGCGCTGCGCAGCTTCCTCATCCACCAGCTCGACGACCGGCTCTCGGCCGCGAGCGACCGCGGTGGCCGCACGCCGCCCGCGGGCACCCCGCCCTTCCCCGCCGGGCAGCATCCGCCCGACTCGCTGCGCGTCCCGGGCCAGGGCATCGGCACCCTCGGCGTGCTGATCCAGCCCGACGGGACGATCCGGGACGGCGTGCTGGGCGGCGCCGGCCCGCCGACGGCCGACAACCCGTTCCCGAGCAGGCAGGTCCCGGACGAGGAGCTCCAGACGCTCGTGCACCTGCCGACCGACGGCCGGAAACGCAGTGTCGACCTGGGTTCGCTGGGCGAGTACCGCGTCGTGTCGGTGCGCAACCCCGACGGCGACGTGCTGATCACCGGCCTGCCGCTGGACGATGTCACCGCGACCCTGTGGCAGCTCGGGCTGATCTTCGGCGCGGTCGCGCTCGGCGGGTTGCTCGTCGCCGGCGGGGTCGGGGCCGCCACGATCCGCCGCACCATGCGCCCGCTCGACCGGCTGGCCCGCACGGCGAGCCACGTGTCGGAGCTGCAACTGGACCGAGGCGAGGTGGCCTTGTCGGTGCGCGTGCCCGACGTGGACACCGACCCGCGGACCGAGGTCGGCAAGGTCGGCGCCGCCTTCAACCGGATGCTCGGGCACGTCGCCGCGGCGCTGACCGCGCGGCACGCCAGCGAGAGCCGGGTCCGCCAGTTCGTCGCGGACGCCAGCCACGAGCTGCGTACCCCGTTGGCGGCGATCCGCGGGTACGCGGAGCTGACCAGGCGCAGCGAGGACCAGGTGCCGCCGGATGTCGCGTTCGCGATGTCCAGGGTGGAGTCCGAATCGGCGCGGATGACGACGCTCGTCGAGGAGCTGCTGCTGCTCGCGCGCCTGGATTCCGGGCGGCACCGGGTGTACGAACCGGTGGACCTGACCAGGCTCGTGATGGACGCGGTCGCCGACGCGCACGCGGCGGGTCCGGACCACCGCTGGCTGCTCGACGTGCCGCCGGAGCCGATCATGGTCGTAGGCGACTCCGACCAGTTGCACCAGGTCGTGCTGAACCTGCTGACCAACGCCCGCACGCACACCCCGTCCGGCACCGTGGTCACCACGGCACTGTCCACATCGGATGGTTCGGTCACGCTGGTCGTCACCGACGACGGGCCGGGCATCCCGCGGGAAGTCCTGCCGACGGTGTTCGAGCGCTTCGCCCGCGGCGACACGTCGCGGTCGCGGGCGGCGGGCAGCACGGGGCTGGGGCTGGCGATCGTGGCCGCCGTCGTGGCCGCGCACTCCGGTGAGGTCGCCGTGCGCAGCGAACCGGGACGGACGGAGTTCACCGTGCGGTTCCCGGCAGCCAAACCCGCGGACGATTTCACTCATGTGAATTAGTGACGAACTAGCTCACAGGTCACGCACAGCTTGGCCACATGGTCGGCACAACGGCCCACGCGACCGTTGTCCGCATGACGACCTCCGCAGACGCTTCTCCCGCAGCGGCGCGGGCCGGCAGTCCCACACCAGTCCTCGACATCGTGATTCCGGTCTACAACGAGGAAAAGGACATCGCCTCCTGTGTGCACCGGGTGCACGCGTATCTGCGCGACACGGTGCCCTACCCGTTCCGGGTCACGGTGGCCGACAACGCCAGCACCGACAGCACGTTGAGCATCGCCACCCGCCTCGCGAGCGAGATCGCCGAGGTCGAGGTGGTCCATCTGGACGAGAAGGGCCGCGGGCGAGCGCTGAAGGCCGTCTGGTCCGCTTCGGACGCCGAAGTCCTGGCCTACATGGATGTCGACTTGTCGACGGATCTTGCGGCGCTTCTGCCGCTCGTCGCGCCGCTGATCTCGGGGCACTCGGATCTGGCGATCGGGTCGCGGCTCGCGAAGGGCGCCCGGGTGGTGCGCGGGCCGAAGCGGGAGCTGATCTCCCGCTGCTACAACCTGATCCTCCGCGGCACGCTCGCGGCGCGGTTCTCCGATGCGCAGTGCGGCTTCAAGGCCATTCGCGCCGACGTCGCCAAGCAGTTGCTGCCGCTGGTCGAGGACACCGGCTGGTTCTTCGACACCGAACTGCTGGTGCTCGCCCAGCGAGCGGGCCTGCGCACGCACGAGGTGCCGGTCGACTGGATCGACGACCCCGACTCCTCCGTCAACATCGTCGCGACCGCGAAAGCCGACCTTCGCGGCGTCGCCCGGATGATCCGCGCGTTCGCCACCGGCTCACTGCCGATCAGCGAGATCAGGGCCCAGCTCGGCCGGGAGCCGATCGGCGTGTCCACCCCCGGCGTGTCGCCGCGGCTGGCCACCCAGCTGGTGCGGTTCGCGGTCATCGGGGTCGGCAGCACGCTCGCGTACCTGGTGCTGTTCTCGTTGCTGCGCCTCGGAATGGGTGCGCAGGCGGCGAACCTGATCTCGCTGCTGATCACCGCGATCGGCAACACCGCCGCCAACCGCCGGTTCACCTTCGGCGTGCGCGGCTCGGCCGGTGCCGGACGGCACCAGTTCGAGGGGCTGATCGTGTTCGGCCTCGGGCTCGTGCTCACCAGCGGGTCGCTCGCCCTGCTGCACTCCCGTGGCGAACCCGGCCGCGCGACCGAGATGATCGTGCTGGTTCTCGCGAACCTGGCGGCCACGGTGTTGCGCTTCCTGCTGTTCCGTACCTGGGTCTTCCGCAAGAACCGATAGGAGAATTCCACCGATGACGACCGCGTCCATGGCGCCCGCTCACCGTGTCGCCGCCGCCCGGACAGCGCACCGGCCACGGTGGGTCCGCCCGTCCGTGGCGCTGCTGCTGCTCGTGACGGCCGTGATGTACCTGTGGAATCTCGGCGCTTCCGGGTACGCCAACGACTTCTACGCGATGGCCGTCCAGGCGGGCACGAAGAACTGGGAAGCTCTGTTCTTCGGATCGCTCGACCCCGGCAACGTGATCACCGTCGACAAGCCACCGGCCTCGATCTGGCTCATGGCGCTGTCGGGCAGGATCTTCGGGTTCAACGCCTGGAGCATGCTGGTGCCCCAGGCTTTGTGCGGCGTGGGTTCCGTCGCGCTGGTCTACGCCGCCGTGAAGCGCCTGTCCGGGCCCGCCGCAGGCCTCCTCGCCGGTACCGCGCTCGCGTTCACGCCCGTCGCCGCACTGATGTTCAAGTTCAACAACCCCGACGCGCTGCTGGTGCTGCTCGAGGTGGCCGGCGCCTACTGCATCGTGCGGGCGCTCGAGAAGGCGAGCACGAAGTGGCTGCTGCTCGCTGGCGTCGCGGTCGGGTTCGGCTTCATCACCAAGTCGCTGGCGGCCTTCCTGGTGCTGCCCGCGTTCGCGCTGGTGTACCTCGTCGCAGCGCCGACCTCGCTCGGCAAGCGCATCCTGCAGATACTGGCGGGCGGGCTTGCCGTGCTGGTGTCCGCGGGCTGGTACGTCGCGGTCGTCGCGTTGTGGCCGGTGTCGAGCAGGCCCTACATCGGCGGCTCGACCGACAACACCGCGCTCGAGCTGGCGTTCGGCTACAACGGCCTCGGCCGGATCTTCGGTGGCGAGGGCAACCGCGGTGGCAACGGCGGCGGCGGTGTCGGCGGCATGTTCGGCGGCTCGACCGGCATCACCCGCATGTTCGGCCAGTCCTTCGGGCTGGAGATCTCGTGGCTGCTGCCCGCCGCACTGATCGCGCTCGTGGGAGGGTTGTGGTTCACCCGGTTCGCCCCGCGTACCGACCGGACGCGCGCGGCACTGCTGCTGTGGGGCGGCTGGACCGTGGTGACCGGGCTGGTGTTCAGCTACATGAGCGGCACGATCCACCCCTACTACACGGTCGCGCTCGCGCCCGGGATCGCCGCGCTGGTCGGCATCGGATCGGTCGAGTTGTGGCGCGGGCGGCACAACTTCGCGGCCCGGATCGTGCTCGCGCTGATGATCGCGGCCACGGGTGTGTGGGACTTCATCCTGCTGGAGCGGAACTCGTCGTGGCAGCCGTGGCTGCGCTACCTGGTGCTGCTGCTGACCGCGCTCGTGGTGGCGGGGCTGCTGTTCGGCGTGGACCGGCTGCGCCGGGCCGGCGTGGTGCTCGCGGTCGGCGCGATCATCGCGAGTCTGCTGGCCCCCGTTTCGTACACGATCGCGACGGCGAGCGTCGCCCACACCGGGTCCATTCCCACGTCGGGCCCCACGTCGGCAGCGAGCACCGGCGGCTTCGGCGGCGGCATGGGAGCCGCCTCGTCCAGCAGCGAAGTGATCTCGATGCTGAAGGCGACCAACACCAAGTGGTCGGCCGCGGCCGACGGCTCCATGTCGGCGGCCTCGCTCGCCCTCGACTCGGACACCGCGGTGATCGCGATCGGCGGCTTCAACGGTGGCGACCCGGCCCCGACGCTCGACCAGTTCAAGCAGTACGTGGCCGACGGCCAGATCACGTACTACATCTCGGGCGGCGGCGGCTTCGGCGGTGGAGACCGCGGCGGCTCGAACTCGATCGCCTCGTGGGTACAGGAGCACTACACGGCGACGACGGTCGGCGGCACCACGGTCTACGACCTGACGAAGCCCCTCTCGTCCAGTTGACCTACACTGGGCGACGGACCCCCGCGGCGTCCACCCTGTGAACCTCCCCAGGGCCGGAAGGCAGCAAGGATAAGCAGGCTCTGACGGGTGCGGGGGTCCCCTTGTTCGGTGGCTTCGCCACCTTCCCCGGCGCCCGGCATCCCGGATTGCATCCGGGGGGCGACCCCCCGGACCCCCACGGTGCCAGCTCCTCACCCTGGGCGAGCGCCGGGCACGAAATCCTGGACCAGCAATCAGCCTGCGCGCCTGGCGGCGCTTGGCTGGCTGGGCACGGCTGGGCCCTTGCGCCTGGCGGCGCTGGGCACGGCTGGGCGCGTTTTGCTTGGAGGTGCTGGGGGAGGCTGGGTGGGTTTTTTGGGTGGCCGTGCTGGGCTGGCTGCGGGTGTGGGGGTGTTGGGGGGTGGCGGTAGTCTCGCGTCGTGGCTTTGGCTCTTTACCGCAAGTACCGTCCGGCGACCTTCGCCGAGGTCGTCGGACAGGAGCATGTCACCGAACCGCTGCGCACCGCGCTCGCGGCCGGCCGGATCAACCACGCGTACCTGTTCTCCGGTCCGCGCGGCTGCGGCAAGACCTCCAGCGCGCGCATCATGGCCCGCTCGCTGAACTGCGTCGAAGGCCCCACCCCGGACCCGTGCGGCAAGTGCGACTCGTGCCGGGCGCTCGCGCCGGAGGGGCCCGGCAGCATCGACGTCACCGAACTCGACGCGGCCAGCCACGGTGGCGTCGACGACGCCCGCGAACTGCGTGACCGCGCCTTCTACGCGCCCGCGGAGTCGCGCTACCGGGTGTTCATCATCGACGAGGCGCACATGGTCACCACGCAGGGTTTCAACGCCCTGCTCAAGATCGTGGAAGAACCGCCCGAGCACCTGATCTTCATCTTCGCGACCACCGAGCCGGACAAGGTACTGCCCACCATCCGCTCGCGCACCCACCACTACCCGTTCCGCCTGATCCCGCCGAGCGCGATGCGCGACCTGCTCGAGCGCAACGTCGCCGCCGAGGGCATGCACGTCGACCCCGCCGTGTACCCGCTGGTCATCCGCGCGGGCGGCGGTTCCGCCAGGGACACGCAGTCGGTCCTCGACCAGTTGCTGGCCGGCGCGGGACCCGAAGGCGTCACCTACCAGCGTGCGATGAGCCTGCTCGGCGTCACCGACGTCGCGCTGATCAACGACATGATCGACGGGCTCGCGGCGGAGGACTCGGCCGCCGTGTTCGGCACGGTCGAACAGCTGGCCGAGGCGGGGCACGACCCGCGGCGCTTCGCCGCCGACCTGCTTGACCGGCTGCGCGACCTGGTGCTCGTCCGCTCCGTGCCCGACGCCGCCGCGCGCGGCCTGGTGTCCGCACCCGAAGACGAACTGAGCCGGATGGCCGCCCAGGCAGAGCGTGTCGGTCTCGCCACGCTCACCCGCTACGCCGAGATCGTCCACAATGGACTCCTGGAGATGCGGGGCGCCACCGCGCCGCGGTTGCTGCTGGAGTTGCTGTGCTCGCGGATGCTGCTGCCGTCGGCCTCGGAGAGCGAGGCCGCCGTGTTGCAGCGGCTGGAACGCCTCGAGCGCCGGGTGACACTCGGTGGTCCCGCCACCGACGGGCAAGCTGCGCCGGCCCCGGATCGTTCGTTCCAGCGGCCCTCCCGGCGACAGCCGGATGCCGAGCCCGCCGCGGAACCGTCCCGCCCGGCGCCCGAGGTGGCCACTACGGCTGCGGCGCAACCGGCGGCGGAGCCCGCGCGCCCGGAACCGGCTACCCGGCCGGAGCCCACGGCCGCGGTGCCGGACGCGCCGGTGCAGGAACCCGGACCACCCTCGCCAGGGGGCGTCGACGCGACCGCGATCCGGCGGGTCTGGCCGGACCTCCTCGCGGCGATCCGCAAGACGAGCCGCAGCACCGAGGCGATGCTGACGAACGCGACGGTTCAGGGCGTCGAGGGTTCGACGGTGGTGCTCGCGCACACCGCGGAACCGTTGGCGCGCAGACTTTCCGAGCCCCGCAACGCGGACTTCATCGCCGCCGCGCTGCACGAGGTGCTCGGCGGCACCTGGCAGGTGCGGTGCGTCCACGGCGGCGGGGGTGGCGGCGGAGGCTCCGCGCGTCCCTCGGGCCCACGCCCGCAACCGAACCCGCCGCAGCGTGCGGCCCCGCAGCAACCGCAGCGCACCTACCAGCGTTCGGCGCCCGCCCCGCCCGCGCCCCCGCGGGTGGCCCAGGCCGAGCCGGATATCCCGTTACCCCCGGAACCCGACGACGAGGAAGCCATGACGGCCGAGGACTTCACGCCGTCCCCGCCGGCCGCCCCCGCCGTCGACCCGGACGCGGTCGCGCACCAACTGCTGGCCGAACACCTCGGCGCCCGCCCCCTCGACTGAGCGCCGAAGCTCAGCCGAGGTAGGACAGAATCCCGGCGGTGATGGCGTCCGCGTAGTGCTGGCGGCCGTCTGATGTGGACATTTGGGCGGCTTCGGTGGCGTTGCGCATGTTGCCACACTCGACCAGTACCGCGGGGCGCGTCGACAGGTTCAGGCCCGCCAGGTCGTCGCGGGGCGCCAGGCCGTTCGCGCCCAGGTAGTTCGAGATCGGGAACTGCGCGCGCATGCTGTCCCGCAGCGCACGGGCCAGCGACATCGACGGATCGCCCTGCGCGGCGTTCAGCGGTGGACTCGAGTACGCCACATGGAACCCGTGCGCGCCGGATGACGTGGAGCCGTCCGCGTGGATCGACACCACCGCCGTCGCGTTCGCGGCGTTGGCGGCCGCCGCGCGGTCGTTCACGCAGGGGCCGACGCCGGTGTCGTTGTCACGGGTGTAGCTGACTTTGATCCCCTTCGCCCGCAGCTCCGCGCCGACGCGCTGCGCGACGTCCCAGGTGAACGCGTGCTCGGGATAGCCCGCGTTCGTCGCGGTGCCGGTCGTGTTGCACGGTTTCGTCCGCCCGCGGCCCGCGGGCACCTGCTTGTTGATCTCGGCAGGGTGGCTCGCGTTGCCGCCGTTGTGCCCCGGGTCGAGCACCACCACGACATTCCGCGCGACCGGGGACGGTGACGAGGACGAGGGTGACGAGGGTGACGTCACCGGAGCGGGGGACGAGACGGCCGAGGACGGCGCTGGCGCCGAGGCCGGTGCGGACACCGGAGCCGGTGAACCCGAGCACCCCGCTACCAGCATCGAACCCAGCGACAACACCACCAACACACGCGATCGCACGGCGAACACGGTGCCACACCGCAGCGAGCTAGGCTGGCAGACACGTGCAAGTCCCTCAAGGATCGGAAACGGCAATCATGGTCCAACCCGGTGGTGGAATGCCCGACATGCAGGCCATCCTGCAGCAGGCGCAGCAGATGCAGCAGCAGCTCGTCGCCGCCCAGGAGGAGTTGGCGCGCACCGAGGTCACCGGCAGCGCGGGCGGCGGACTGGTCACGGCAACGGTCTCCGGCAGCATGGAGCTCAAGAGCCTCACGATCGACCCGAAGGTCGTCGACCCCGAGGACACCGAAACCCTCGCCGACCTCGTGGTCGCCGCGGTTCGTGACGCTTCGAAGAACGCGCAGAAGCTGACCGAGGAGAAGCTCGGCCCGGTGGCCGGCGCGCTCGGCGGTGGCGGCGGCATGCCCGACCTCGGCGGCCTCGGCCTGCCCGGTCTCGGCTAGAAGGCGTCCAGGTTGTACGAAGGTGTAGTTCAGGATCTGATCGACGAGCTGGGCCACCTGCCCGGCATCGGCCCGAAGAGCGCGCAGCGGATCGCCTTTCACCTGCTCGCCGCGGATCCGGCCGACATCGCGCGGCTGCAGGATGTGCTCGGCAAGGTCCGGGAGGGCGTGCAGTTCTGCGAGATCTGCGGCAACGTCTCCGAGCAGGAACAGTGCCGAATCTGCCGGGACCTGCGCCGCGACGTGTCGATGATCTGCGTGGTCGAGGAGCCCAAGGACGTCCTCGCCGTGGAGCGCACCCGCGAGTTCAAGGGCCGCTACCACGTGCTCGGCGGCGCACTCGACCCGCTGTCCGGAATCGGCCCCGACCAGCTCCGCATGCGCGAACTGCTGGCAAGGATCGGCGGCGAGGAGGTCACCGAGGTGATCATCGCGACCGACCCGAACACCGAGGGCGAGGCCACCGCCACCTACCTGGTGCGCATGCTGCGGGACTTCCCCGGCCTCACCGTGACCCGGCTGGCGTCCGGCCTCCCGATGGGCGGCGACCTCGAGTTCGCCGATGAGCTGACGCTGGGCCGCGCGCTGTCCGGGCGCCGTGCTCTCTGACGTCCTTTCTGACGTAGCCGACCTTTCTGACGTAGCCGACGCCGCACTCGCCGAGCCGCCGCGACTCGGCGAAGAGGTCGCCGTCGAGCCGCCGGAGCTGCTCATCGTCGAAGGCGTCTCGGTCGGCCGAACGTCGTTCCGGTCGAGCCTGCCGATGTTGTGCTGGGTCGACGGTCCCGATGAGTCGGCCCCGCTCGAGCGCGCCGTGCGGCGGGACGGCCCGAAGCCGCCATACACCCGTTCGGGTTACTCCCGAGGTTCTGAATCTCCACGGAGAGCAACACTGAAACGCCAGCGTGCCACTATTTCATGTTCTGCGTAGCGCGATCGTAACCTTCGGTCCCTCAGAAACGGACAAACTTGGGGCTAAGGTCGTCGGTCACCAACAGCAATACATGCAAGGAGTTCACATGCTCCCTCAGCGGGTGGCCCGCCTCCGCCGACTGGCCCTGATCGGGCTCGCCGGCGCGCTCGCGGTGGCCATGTCGGCCTGCGCATCCGAACGCGGTTCGGGAAACAGCGCCACTGACACGTTCGTCTTCGGAGCCGCAGGCGCCCCGAAGAACTTCGACCCGATTTTCAATGACGACGGTGAGAGCTTCCGCCCGGCCCGGCAGATGTTCGACACGCTGGTGACCTACAAGGCGGGGACCACGCAGCTCGAGGGGGCACTGGCAACGGCGTGGACACCCAGCGCGGACGGCAAGTCCTGGACCTTCGCCCTGCGCCAGGGCGTGAAGTTCCACGACGGCACCCCGTTCGACGCCGCGGCGGTCTGCTTCAACTTCGACCGCTGGTACAACATGAAGGGCGCCGCCGCGCAGAGCCAGATGATCTACTACGGCGACGTGTTCGAGGGCTTCGCGAAGAACGAGGGCGACGCGACAGGCGAGCCGGTGTACAAGTCGTGCGAGGCCAAGGACGACCACACGGCCGTCGTCAACCTGAACACGGCCAAGGGCGCCTTCCCCGACGCGTTCGGCCTGACGTCGCTGTCGATCTCCAGCCCCGACGCGCTGAAGAAGTACAACGCGGACGCCGTCACGCAGAGCGGCGACTCCTTCGCCTACCCCGCGTACGCCACGGACCACCCGACCGGCACCGGCCCGTACAAGTTCGAGAGCTTCGACAAGACCAACAACACGATCACCCTGGTCCGCAACGACGACTACTGGGGTGAGAAGGCCAAGACCGCCAAGCTGATCTTCAAGATCATCCCGGACGAGAACGCGCGCAAGCAGGAACTGGCCGCCGGCACCATCGACGGCTACGACTTCCCGAACCCGGCCGACTACTCCTCGCTGCAGAACAGCGGCGACAAGGTGCTCATCCGGCCCGCGTTCAACATCCTCTACCTGGGCATCAACCAGAAGAACAACCCCAAGCTGACCGATGTCCGGGTCCGCCAGGCGATCGAGTACGCGATCAACCGGGACCAGCTGGCGAAGAACAAGCTGCCGACCGGGGCCTACGCGCAGGACCAGTTCCTGCCGAACAACGTGCCCGGCTACACGCAGTCGGTGCAGAAGTTCGGCTATGACCCGGCGAAGGCCAAGCAGTTGCTGGCCGACGCCGGCGCCACCGGCCTGACGTTGAACTTCTACGTGCCCACCGAGGTCACCCGGCCGTACATGCCGAACCCCGTGGACATCGGCGCGGCGGTGGCCGACGACCTCAAGGCCGCCGGGTTCACCGTCAACGTCGTGCAGGAGCCGTGGAACGGCGGCTACAAGGACGACGTGCAGAAGGCAGGCAAGCAGGACATCCACCTGCTGGGCTGGACCGGTGACTACGCCGACGCGGGCAACTTCATCGGCACGTTCTTCGGCAGGCAGAAGGCGGAGTTCGGGTTCAACAACCCGCAGATCTTCTCCGCGATCTCGAACGCCGACGCCCAGGTCAACCCGGCGGACAAGGCCAAGGCGTACGAGCAGGCCGGCGTGCTGATCTCGCAGTACGTGCCCGCGGTGCCGCTGACCTCGTCGCCGCCGGCGATCGTGGTCAAGAGCAACGTCAACGGCCTGACCCCGAGCCCGCTGACCGACGAACGCTTCTACACGGTCTCGAAGGGCTGACGCACTCCTCATGGGGATAGCACCGGCGTGCCCGGTGCTATCCCCATGAGAGCGTCCTGAACAGGGTTCGGCTTTCCATGCTGCGATTCACTCTCCGTCGGTTACTGCAAGCGATTCCGACGCTGCTCGTACTCTCCATCCTGGTGTTCGCCTGGCTCCGCCTGCTTCCCGGCGGTCCGGCGGGCGCGCTGCTCGGCGACAAGGCGACTCCGGACAACGTGGCCTCGATGAACCGGATCATGGGTCTGGACCAGCCGATCTTCGTGCAGTACTTCAAGTTCCTCGGCCGGGTGGTCACCGGCGACTTCGGCAACTCGCTCGCCAGCGGGGACACCGTGATCTCCGAGATCGGCCGCCGGTTCCCCGCCACGATCGAGCTCGCGGTCTGCGCGCTCGTGCTCGCGATCGCGTTCGGCATCCCGATCGGGTACCTCGCCGCGCGCTACCGGGGCACCCTGCTGGACAACGCCGCGGTGCTCACCACGCTGGTCGGCGTGGCCGTGCCGGTGTTCTTCCTCGGCGTGCTGCTCAAGTACGTCTTCGCGCAGAAGCTGGGCATCCTGCCGCCGTCGGGCAGACAGGACGTGACGATCGACGCCACGCACGTCACCGGGTTCTTCGTGCTCGACGGCCTGCTCACGGGGGAGCTGGACGCGTCGTGGGATGCGATCAAGCACCTGATCCTGCCGTCGATCGCGCTGGCCAGCATCCCGTTCGCGGTGATCGTGCGGATCACCCGTGCGTCGGTGCTGGACGTGCAGCAGGAGGACTTCGTGCGCACGGCCGAGTCCAAGGGCCTCACCACGCCGGTCATCCGGCGCAGGCACGTGCTGCGCAACGCGTTGCTTCCGGTCTCGACGACCATCGGCTTGCAGACCGGTCTGCTGCTGGCGGGTGCGGTGCTGACGGAGAAGGTGTTCAACTGGCAGGGCCTCGGCTCACTGCTCGCCGAGGGCATCGAACGTCGTGATTTCCCGCGTCTGCAAGGGCTTCTGCTGCTGGCGGCCGCGGTGTACGTGCTGGTGAACCTGCTGGTCGACATCTCCTACGCGATCATCGATCCGAGGGTGCGTGTGCGATGACGAAACTGCTGACACGCAAAGCCGAACGGATCGACGAGCTCGCCGAGTCGGGTGGCACCAGCCTCGCCAAGGACGCGATGCGCCGGATGCTGCACAGTCCGGTGGCGATCATCGGGGCGGTGATCACGATCCTGTTCGTGGTGCTGGCGATCATCTCGCCGTTCATCGCGCCGAAGGATCCCTACGTCCGCTACGACGAACTGCGGGCGAACCTCACCCCGAGCCACATTCCGGGCCCGATGCCCGGATTCCTGCTCGGCAGCGACCAGAACGGCATGGACTTCTTCTCACGGCTGCTCGTCGGGTCGCAGCAGACGCTGCTCGTGGGCGTGGGCGCGACGATCATCGGCGCGTCGGTCGGCATGGTGATCGGCGGCGTGGCCGGCGCGTTCGGCGGGGCGACGGACACGGTACTGATGCGGCTGACCGACATCCTGCTCGCGCTGCCGTCGCTGCTGCTCGCGATCTCGATCGCGGCGCTGTTCGCGCACGGTACACAGTGGACGGTCATCATCGCGGTGTCGGTGGTGAGCGTGCCGATCTTCGCCCGGCTGCTGCGTGGGTCGATGCTCGCGCAACGCTCCAGCGACCACGTGCTCGCCGCGACCGCACTGGGTGTCAAGCGGCGCACCATCGTGTTCCGGCACATGCTGCCGAACTCGCTGGGACCTGTGATCGTGCAGGCCACGCTGACACTCGCGACCGCGATCCTGGAGGCGGCCGCGCTGTCCTTCCTCGGCCTCGGCGACTCCGATCCCGACCGGGCGGAGTGGGGCCTGATGCTGGCGAAGGCGCAAGGACTGCTGGACGTCAAACCCGAGCTGGCGTTCTACCCGGCCATCGCGATCATCATCGTCGCGCTCGGCTTCACGCTGCTCGGCGAGTCGCTGCGCGAAGCCCTCGACCCGAAGAACAGGCGGTGACTCGCATGGCGCTACTGGAAGTTCGCGATCTGTCCGTCGTGTTCCGGCGGAAGGGGACGCGCCCGTTCACCGCCGTCGACGGCGTCAGTTTCGACGTCGAACCCGGCCAGACCGTGGGCCTGGTCGGGGAGTCCGGCAGTGGCAAGTCGGTGACGGCGCTCGCGATCATGGGGCTGCTGCCCAAGCGCGGCGCGGAAGTGTCCGGTGCGGTGTCCTTCGAGGACACCGACATGTTGCGGCTGTCCGACAAACAGCTACGCGACCGGCGCGGGCGGGACCTCGGCATGGTGTTCCAGGACCCGCTCTCGTCGCTGAACCCGGTCATCTCCATCGGGCTGCAGATCACCGAGGTGCTCGAACGGCATCGCGGGATGACCCGTAAGCAGGCGACCGCCGAGGCGGCCGACCTGCTCGCCCGCGTCGGCATCCCGGACCCGGACCGGCGGCTGTCCGAGTACCCGCACCAGCTCTCTGGCGGGATGCGCCAGCGCGCGCTGATCGCGATCGCGCTGGCGTGCCGGCCGCGGCTGCTCATCGCCGACGAGCCGACTACCGCGCTCGACGTGACGATCCAGGCGCAGATCCTGGCGCTGCTCTCGGGCCTGGTCCGGGAGACGGGCACCGCGCTGGTCATGATCACGCACGATCTCGGCGTGATCGCCGGGCTGTGCGACGAGGTGAACGTCATGTACGGCGGCCGGATCGTGGAGCGGGCCGAGCGGCACGCGCTGTTCCACGCGTCGCGTCATCCCTACACGCATGGGCTGCTGGCCTCGATCCCGCGGCTCGACGCGCCGCGCGGCGAGAAGCTCGTGCCGATCAAGGGGTCCGTGACCGACAACATCCCCTGGGCGCAGGGCTGCGCGTTCGCGCCGCGGTGCCCCAACGCGCTGGCCGTCTGCCGGGAGATCACGCCGGAGTTGGAGGCCGACAACGGCGGGATGCTGCGGTGCCACAATCCGGTCGGGCAGATGAGCGGGGTGGGCTGATGAGTGCCTTGGTCAGCGTGGAAGGCATCGAGGTGCACTTCCCGATCAAGCGCGGCCTCGTGCTCGACCGGACGGTCGGGTACGTCTACGCGGTCGACGGGGTGGACCTGGAGATCGAGCATGGCCGGACCTACGGGCTGGTCGGCGAGTCCGGCTGCGGCAAGACGACGCTGGGCCGCTCGCTGTTGCGGCTGATCGAGCCCACCGGCGGCCGGGTGGTGTTCGACGGCATCGACCTCTCGACGCTGAAGGGTGAGGCGCTGCGGACCATGCGCAGGCGGATGCAGATGGTCTTCCAGGACCCGCTGTCCAGTCTGGACCCACGGCAGTCGGTGGAGTCGATCCTTGTCGAGGGCATGCGCGCACACGGCCTCGACAAGGGAAAGGAAAGCACCCGCAAGCGTTTGCGGGAGCTGCTGTCCGCGGTCGGCCTCGCGGAGAGTTCGCTGCGCAAGTACCCGCACGAGTTCTCCGGCGGGCAGCGGCAGCGGATCGGCATCGCGCGGGCGCTCGCCGTGGAACCGGACCTCATCGTGGCTGACGAACCGGTGTCCGCGCTGGACGTCTCGGTGCAGGCGCAGGTGCTCAACCTGCTCGAGGACCTGCAGGAGACGCTCGGTCTGACCTACCTCGTGATCGCGCACGACCTCGCCGTCGTGCGGCACATCTCCGACCGGATCGGCGTGATGTACCTCGGTTCGCTGGTCGAGGAGACCGATTCGGAGACGCTCTACGACGAACCGCTGCACCCGTACACACGCGCGCTGCTGTCGGCGATCCCGGTGCCGGACCCGGAGGTCGAGGACAGTCGCGAGCAGATCCTGCTGGCCGGTGACCTGCCCTCGCCGGCCGCACCGCCCGCCGGATGCCGGTTCCACACGCGGTGCCCGTGGCGGCAGGACACCCGCTGCGACAGCGAGCGCCCCGACCTGCGGGAGATCGGCGCCGGGCACCGGGTGGCCTGCCACTATGCGGAGGACATCCAGGCCGGGCGGATCACCCCGCACGAGGTCCAGGCGGAACTGGTCGAGATCAGCACCGGCCCGGGCCCGGTGGTCACCCGCGCCGCCTCGGTCACGGAGATGCTCGAGCCCTGATCCGGGTACCCTGGCGAGACGGACAGGGCCTTTGCGACCAGAGGGGCGCGCACGTGCACATCGACCAGTGGCTGGAAGCGATCCCGCCGCTCCTGGTGTACATCGCCGTCGGCGCCGTGATCGGCTTCGAGAGCCTCGGCATTCCGCTGCCCGGCGAGATCGTGCTGGTGAGTGCCGCCCTGCTCGCGTCGCAGCACGGGGATTTCAACCCGTGGGTGATCGGCATCGCGGGCAGCGCGGGCGCGATCATCGGCGACAGCATCGGCTACCTGATCGGGCGCAAGGGCGGGCAGCGGCTGTTCGACTGGGCAGGGCGGAAGTTCCCCAAGCACTTCGGGCCCACGCACGTCGCGAACGCGGAACGCATTTTCGCCAAGCGTGGGGTCTGGGCAGTCTTCTTTGGGCGTTTTGTCGCAATTCTCCGGATCCTTTGTGGACCGCTCGCCGGCTCGCTGCGCATGCATTACTGGAAGTTCCTCACCGCCAACGCCCTCGGCGGCATCGCGTGGGCGGGCGGCACGACAGCGCTGGTGTACTCGCTGGGCGTCGTCGCCGAGAGGTGGCTGTCCCGGTTCTCCTACATCGCCCTCGGCGTCGCGATTGTGGTCGGCGTGATCATCAGCCTGGTCGTCAAGAGGCGGATGGGCGCGCGGCATCACGAGGAGGCGACGACCTCGTCGGGGGAACGCGCGGCGGTGGAGCGCTGACGCGACCCGAGCAGCACCCCGCCGACCACGACCACCCCGGCCAGGATCTCGAGCAGCGCCGGGCGTTCGTTCAGCAACAGGAACGACGCCGTCATGCCGACGACCGGCACCAGCAGCGAGAAGGGCGCGACGACACCGGCGGGGTGACGGCGCATCAGCGTGGTCCAGATGCCGGCGCCGACGACGGTGCCGAACACGACGACGTAGAGGAAACCGCCCAGCCCGGTCCAGCCCTGCGCCGTGCCGAGCGTGGCCAGTGACTGCCACTGCGCGCCGGGGCCCTCGAAGATCAGCGACAGCACGTACATCGGGAGCGGCGGCACCACCGACATCCACAGCGTGAGGTGCAGCGGGTTGTCCGGCCTGGCCTGGCGGGAGCAGATGTTGCCGACGGCCCAGCTGAACGCACCGCACAGGGTCAGCGCCACCGGCAGCAAAGCGGCCGCCTCGGCGCGGTGCCAGGCGATCACGCACATTCCGGCGACCGCGAGCACGATGCCGGCGAGTTGCCGCGGCGAGAGCCGTTCGCGCAGGAAGATCCCGCCGAGCAGCACGGTGAACGGCGCGGAGGCCTGCAGCACGAGTGACGCCAGGCCGGTCGGCATGCCGTTGTCCAGTGCGATGAACAGGAACGCGAACTGGCCGCTGCCGAAGGCGAGTCCGTACCCGATGAGCCAGCGTGCCCGCACCTTCGGCCGCGGGACGAACAGGACGGTCGGGACCGCGATCACCAGGAAACGGAGCATGCCCGCGAACAGGGGCGGGAACTGGCCGAGCATCGCGTGCATGGCGAGGAAGTTCAGCCCCCACAGGAACGCGACGAACATGGCTTGGAGGCGATCCCGAGGCGGCACGAGTCCAGCCTGCCGCGCACAACTATGAAGGACAATCGAGTTTATCTGCAAGCACCGTTCAGCTACGCTTCATCATTGTGGATACCGCCAGGTTGCGGACCCTGCGGGAGTTCGCCGACCGCGGCAGTGTGCGGGCTGCCGCGGCGGCGCTGCACTGCACCCCGTCGGCCGTGTCGCAGCAGCTCCGCGCGCTGCAGGAGGAGGTCGGCCTGCCGCTGACGGAGGCGGCGGGCCGCGGGCTGCGGCTCACCGACGCGGGCCGCGTGCTGGTGGCGCGCGCCGACGAGGTGCTGGCCGCGCTGGACCGGGCCGAGTCCGAGCTGGACACGTACCGCAGTGTGCCGCGCGGCCGGGTGCGGCTGGCGATCTTCCCGTCGGCGGCGCTCATGCTGCTGCCCGGCCTGCTGCGCCGCGTCGCGGATGCCCCCGGCCTGGACCTGGAGGTGCGCGACGTCGACATGACACCGCTCGAAGTACCCCGGCTCACGGCGGATTTCGACGTCGTCGTGACCCATCGCGACGAGGCTGCCGGACCGTTCCCGCCGGGCCGGCTGGAGACCACACATCTGCTGCGCGAGCCCCTCGACGTGGCGGTGCCGCCGCGGCATCCGCTCGCGGGACGAGTGCGCGTGGAGCTGACCGAACTGGCCGAGGAGCCGTGGATCGGCGTCGACGTCGGGTTCCCGGTCGACGACGTGCTCCGCTCACTCGCGATCCGCACCGGCGTCCGGCCGCGGATCGTGCACCGCATCAACGACTTCCGGATTACGGAGGCCCTGGTCGCCGCCGGTCACGGCATCGCACTGCTCCCACGCCACACCATGGACACGACGCGCCTTGCCCGCCTGGAACTCGTCGGCATCCGCGCGGCCCGCCACATCGAGGCTGTCTACCGCGCCGGCACCGCACTCCGCCCAGCCATCGCCACGGTCCTCGACCTGATGCGGCTGGAGGCCGCAACCCTCACCGGTGCGAGCGGTTGACGTCCGCGAGGCGCTGACGCGTACGGTCGATGCGGCTGCGCGTGGGCTGCTCCCGGGCAGCGGCGAGCAGTTCGACCATCCCCGCGACGAGATCGCTGCCGGCCTCCGCCGCGGGCAGCACCACCGGGAACCCGGCCAATGCCGGGTCGTCCGGGGTCAGTGGCCGGCCGGGCGGCCGGCGGGTGCGGGTGACGTAATCGATCACCGCGTCCGCCGGCTCGTACTTCTCCAGCAGCACCACGGTGTCCTCGGCGCGGCCGGTGTCCGACAGCAGGGCCAGTTCCCGGGTCAACGGCTCGGTCTTCTCCGCCGCCCACACGACGACCTGCTCGGCCAGCGCGACCAGCACGCGCACGGTGTCGAACCACGTCGCGTCCGGCAGATACAGCCGGTTCTGCGGCCGGTAGCGCAGCATGTCGCCCATCTCCAACTCGCCGGACTGCGTGTTGGCCACATGCACCAGGTGGGTGCGCTGGGCGAGCTCGGCCAGCACCGGTTCCGCGGTGGCACTGCGGATGTGCTGGAAGAACGTCTCCGGCATGTACTCGTCGCTGAGCACGTCCGGCTCCGCGACCACGCCGGACGTCTCGGTCAGGTCGAAGTTGCGCAGTACCAACACAAACGGCGTGCCCTGGCAGGCCCAGCTGCGCACCATTCCCGCGGACATCCGGTGCTGCCAGCGCGCCATCCGCAGGACGCGGGGCATCTGGTTGCGAGGCATGCCCGCCTGGATCCACTGGATGGGATTGCGGCGCAACCGCCGACGGTCCTGGCGGCGTTGCGCGGCCAGATACTCGGTTTTCAGTTCCGGTCCGGGAATGCGCACGGCGTCCAGCATGCCCGGAGCGTGCTCGGCGATGGTGACGTGCTTGTCCAGCCCCGGGTTTTCGCCGGGCGGCGAGCCATACCGGCGCAGAACCTCGGCGAAGGCGCGACGGGCGGCTTGTTCCCGGTCCAGCTGCAACAGGCCGGATGCCTGACAGCACAACGATTCCGCGACCATCGCCCGGACCTCCGGGTCGCCGTGACCGTCCCATTCGGACACCACCGCCCGCCAGGCCGCGACGTATTCGCGGACCTGCCGGTCGTCGCGGTTCACGATCACCGACGTGATGACGGCGCGGAGCATCATCGCCTGGCAGATCGTCCGGTCCATCCGCACGCCGGCGCCACGCGGGGCAGCGCCGATCATCGCACTGATCGCCGCCAGCGCCGACGAGCGCAGGTCCGCGTCCCGGGCGAAGTGCAGCAGGCCCTCGGCCGTCGACTGGAGCACCCGGCAGGCCAGGTCGTCACCGCGCGGCACGAAGTGTTCCCCGGTCCAGCGCAGCAGGGCGACGCCATCGGCGTAGCGAGCGAGTTGGCCGCACCGGTCCGCGCAGGCGAAAACCGTGCCGGCATAGGTTTCCGGGTCGACATACGTCTCGGGCCGGCTGGCCTGCTCCAACGCCTCGCCGAACAACCAGTCGTGAAATCGCCGGTCCGCCGTCGCCGGATCGCCCGCTTGCCGGAAGGACTCCCAGCGAGCGAGCAACCCGTCGACGGCGACCCTGGTCAGTTCCTCGTGTTCGCTCACCGGTGCGCGCGGTTGACCGCCGACAC
>DASZUO010000097.1:0-17127 GCA_035547575.1 Amycolatopsis sp.
GTTGCAGGCCTCGCGGATGCGGGCACGGGCCGGCCCCGGTGGCGAGCCGGTGCTGTTGCCCGACCAGGACCGCACCCGCTGGGATCGCCTGCTCATCCGGCGTGGGCTGCAATCGCTTGCGCGAGCGGAAGAACTCGGCGGCGCGCTCCATGCATACACGCTCCAGGCCGGGATCGCCGCCTGTCACGCCCGCGCCCCGACTGCCGCGGAGACCGACTGGACGCGGATCGCGAACCTGTACCAGGTGCTGGTCTACGTGTCGCCGTCGCCGGTGGTCGAGCTGAACCACGCGGTCGCGGTCGGCATGGCACAAGGAGCGGAACACGGCCTGCCGATCGTCGACCGGCTCATCGAGCGCGGTGAACTGCCGAACTACCCGCAGTTGCGTGCGGTCCGCGGCGACCTCTTCGACCGCCTTGGGCGCACCGATGAGGCGCGCGCCGAGTTCGCGGCCGCCGCGTCGCTGACCCGCAACGAGCAGGAACGCGACATGTTCCTGCGGCGCGCACAACCCCGTTAGGCCACGGGCTCCAGGACACGGGCGGGACGCACGCCGGCCTGCGCATGCAGCCTGACCAGCCGGAACGTGCCTGCCAGTGCCATCACGAGCACCACGCCGAACGCGAGCCGATGCGCTGTCGGCGCGGCGACGCCGTGCCCGACCAGCGCGTCCAGCAGGATGCCGACGCCGAGTTCGGCGACGACGGCGAACCCGAAACCGCCCATGTTCGCCACCCCGCTGGCGACTCCGGCCTGGTGACCGTGGTTGGCCGTGCGCGCCAGATCGAACGCGAGCATGCTCACGCCACCCGCCGCGCCGATCAGGAACAGCACCGGCGCCAGCACGGCTGTCGGCAGCGGGCCCGGCACGACCACCAGCACGAGCCAGCACGCGGCGCTGAGCACCGCGGCCGTCGCGACGAGGTTCGCCCGCGCGCCGGGGCGCCGCGAGCCGATCTGCCCGGCGACAGTGCTGACCAGCACGAACCCGATCACCACGACGCTCAGTAGCGCACTCGCGGCGCCGGACGTGCGGCCCTGCGCACTGACCAGGTACGGCTGCCCGAGCACGGCGGTGAACGAGACGAACGTGCCCATCAGCGTGAAGTGGGTCCACATCGCGTGCCTGGTGCCGTGGTTGCGCCACGCGTGCCGCAGGCTTTCCCGCAGCGGCTCGCCGGGAGCGATGGGGATGCGTTGCGGACCGTCGCGCAGGACGCCGCCGACCACGACGAGCAACGCGGCGGTGACCACGCCCGCGGCCAGGAACGCCGCCGTCCAGCCGAACGTCGTGAGCAGCGCCGCGAGCGGGGCCGTCGCGACGAGCTGGCCGAGACCGCCGATCATCCCGGTCAGGGCCGCGACGAGCGCGAACCGCTTGCCGGGGAACCAGTTGTGCGCGAGCCGGAGCACGTTGACGAACAGGAACGCGTCACCGGCGCCGATCAGCGCGCGCCCCGCCATCGCGACCGGGTAAGCGGTCGCCAGCGCGAACACCGTCGAGCCCACCGCCATCGACGCCATGCCGACCAGCAGCAGGCGGCGCGGGCCGAAGCGGTCGGCGGCCGCGCCGACCGGGACCTGCAGCACGGCGTAGAGCACGAGCTGGACGACGGAGAACGCGGCAAGGCCCGTCGCGTCGATGGAGAACCGTTGCTGCGCGGTGAGTCCGGCCACCGACAGGCTCATCCGGTGGAACAGCGCGGTCAGGTAACACAGCGCCCCCAGGCCCCACATCAGCCAGGCTTTCCGCACACACCCTCCTTGCATCCATCTTGTATCTATCTCGTATCTATTAGCGTCATCGCTACGATGCGTGCATGTCAACGAGGGGCCGCTCACAGGCGGGAGCCAGCGAACGGGTCTACCTGTGGACCAAGGACCGGATCCTGGACGGCCGGTTCGAGGGCGGCCGGCTGATCAGCGAGGGCGAGGTCGCCGAGGAGGTGCAGCTGTCGCGCACCCCGGTTCGCGAGGCGTTCCTGCGCCTGTCCGGCGAGGGATTCCTGCGGCTGTACCCGAAGCGCGGCGCGCTCGTGGTGCCCGTGTCCGCGAGCGAGGCCGCCGATGTCGCCGAGGCGCGCATCTTCCTGGAGCGGCACGCGGCGGCGAAGGTGATCGCGGCAGGCACCCATCCCGACGTCGCGGCGCGGATGCGCACGGTGCTGGACAAGCAACGCGCACTGCCGCCCGACGATCCCGCTTTCACCGCACTGGACCGCGACTTCCACGCGACCCTGGTCAACGCGGCGGGCAACACCTTGTTCGACGAGTTCTACTCCGGCCTGCGCGACCGCCAGCTGCGAATCGTGCGCGCCGTACTGCGCAGGTACGACGCCGACCGGGGGCGCGTCATCATCGAGGAACACGCGCGCATCTGCGATTTGCTCGAAGCGGGCGACAATGCCACGCTGCCCGGCCTGATCGCGTCCCACATCACGTCGGTGAGCGAGCAACTCCGCGCGGAATAGACCGGCGCGTCGCAGGGCGCAGCGCTTCTCCTGGCGTGCAACTCCCGCAGCCACGCGTGCTCTTGGCGGGACGCCAAATGCCTGAACTCCCGCCGCCACGCGTGCTCTTGGCGCCACACCGACCCCTCAACACACACCCAGCCGCCACCTCTGGCGCCACACCGAACCGCAATACCCGCCGCCCCTCCGCTGGCGCCAAACCAACCCTCAACACCGCCGCAGCCCTCCTCTCAGCACGACGCCAACCGCTCAACACCCGCCGCCGCGACTCCCCTTGACCCGATACGAACCCTCAACACGCACCCAGCCGCATCCTCTGGCGCACCACCAACCCCCACCGCCCGCAGCCGCCACTCCCCTGCCCCGGCTCCCCTGGCGCAACACCAACCCCCGACACCGCAGCCGAGCCGCACCGTAGCCGCGCCGCTGCCGCAGCCGCGCGCCCCAGCCGCGCCGCATCGCAGCCGCACGCCCCAGCCGAGCCCTAGCCGCGCCGCATCGCAGCCGCGCCGCACCCCAGCCGCAGCCGCAGCCGCGAGCCGCGAGCCGCGAGCCGCGAGCCGCGAACAGCGAACCGCGAACCGAAAACGCCTCGACAGCCCTCTACTCCACCCCGTATAGTCCAACTGGAATAACCGACACGGAGTCATCCATGGGGAGTGATCAGATCATGGCGGCGGCGAAGCCACTCACAGCACTGGCGATGGCCGTCCTCGAACTCCTGCACGAGCGGCCGATGCACCCGTACGAGATGACGCAACTGATGCGGGAGCGCTGGGTCGACCGCAGGGTCAAGCTGCGTCCGGGTTCGCTTTACCACACGGTGGAACGCCTCCAAGCGCAGGGAATCATCGAGGTCGTGGACACCCAGCGCCAAGGCCGCAGGCCCGAGCGCACCGTCTACGCGCTCACCGACTTCGGCCGGGACACCTTCGCCGAGCAGACGCGTTCGATGCTGTCCACCCTGACGCCCGAGTACAGCGGCTACCCGGTAGCACTGTCCGCGGGTGCCGAACTGAGCCGAGAGGACTTCCTGGTCCAGGTGCGGGCCCGCGCCACCAGGTTGACCGGCCAGGTGGCCCTCGAGCGCGCGATCTCGGAGAAGCTCCGCACGATCGGACTCCCGGAGATGTACTGGATCGACTTCGACTACACGCTCCATCAACGACAGTCCGAATTGGACTGGACGAACAAGCTCATCGCCGACCTCGAATCGGGACGCCTGCCGTGGCCCGCGGAGAAGCCGGAAGGACTCACCACACTGTCCCTTGTAGACGTTAAGGACGCTGGTAATGCCTAGACAAGCCAACCCGTGGGCCGCGCTCATCGCGCTGTGCGTCGGGTTCTTCATGATCCTGCTGGACACCACCATCGTGACCATCGCGATCCCCTCCATGGTGCGGGGCCTCGACACCGACCTCAACGCCGTCGTGTGGGTGCTGAGCGTCTACCTGCTCACCTACGCCGTCCCGATGCTGTTCACCAGCCGCCTCGGCGACCGCTTCGGCCCCAAGCGCGTGTTCCTCGCGGGCCTGGCCGTCTTCACGCTGGCCTCGCTCTGGTGCGGCCTGTCCGGCAACGCCGAGATGCTCATCGCCGCGCGTGCGGTGCAGGGCCTCGGCGCCGCGCTGATGACACCGCAGACCCTTGCCTTCATCACGCACCTGTTCCCGCCCGCCAAGCGCGGCCCGGCGATGGGCCTGTGGGGCGGCGTGGCCGGCCTGGCCACGATCGCGGGCCCGCTGCTCGGCGGTCTCCTCGTCGACGGACTGGGCTGGGAGTGGATCTTCTTCGTGAACGTGCCGATCGGTGTGATCGGCATCGTGCTGACGATTATCCTCGTCCCCGACTGGCAACCGAAAAACTCGCATTCCTTCGACGTGCCCGGCATCCTGCTCTCCGCCGCCGGCTTGTTCTGCCTGGTGTTCGGCATCCAGAACGGGCAGCACTACTCGTGGGGCAAGGTGTTCGGCCCGGTCAACGTCTTCGAGATCATCGGCGCCGGTGTCATACTGCTCGCTGTTTTCGTGCTGTGGCAACGCGCCAACAAGCGCGAACCACTGCTGCCGTTGCGCGTGTTCAACAACCGCAACTTCTCGACGGGCACGATCACCGCGGTCGCGATCGGGTTCTCGATCACCGGGATGTTCGTGCCGGTGGTCGTCTACATCCAGGACGTGCTGGGTATGACGCCTGCGGCGGCCGGTCTGCTGACCGCGCCGATGTCGCTGCTGTCCGGCATCGTGGCACCGTTCACCGGTCGCCTGTCGGACCGGGCCAACGCCAAATATCTGGTGCTGACCGGGTTCGTCGCGCTCGCGGCGGGGCTGGCGATCATCGCGGTGCAGGCCAGGGCGAGCACCAGCCCGTGGGCGCTGACCCCGGCGCTGCTCGTGTGCGGCATCGGCACCGGCTTCGTGTTCGCGCCGATGAGCAACATCGCGATGGGCTCGGTCCCGCGCGAACTCGCCGGTTCCGCGTCGGGCATCTTCAACACCGCTCGCCAGGTGGGCGGCGTGCTCGGCAGTGCCGCGATCGGTGTGCTGCTGCAGGCCCGTATCACCACGAACATGGCCGCCCAGCACGGAAACGCGCCGGTGGCGCTGACCGATGCGGCGCGGGAGACGCTGATCCTGCCGATCATCGTGCTGGTGATCGGCGCCGTGGCGGCGCTGGTGATGCGGCGCCAGGTCCGGCGCGACCCGGCGCCCACCACGGGCACCCGGCCGGAGCCCGCCACCGCGTGAGCGGAGCGGCGGAGGCTATCTTCGCCACGTGCGTTTCGTACTGGCCTCCGCCTCCCCCGCCCGGCTGAGCGTCCTGCGCGCGGCGGGCATCGAACCGAGTGTCGTGGTCTCCGGCGTCGACGAGGACGCCGTGGCCGCGGCGCTGCCCGACCCGTCGCCCGCCGAACTCGTCACGGCGCTCGCGGTGGCGAAGGCGGAAGCCGTGGTGGAAACCGTGGCACCGACGCACGCCGACGCGGTCATCGTCGGCTGCGACTCGATGCTGTCGGTCGGCGGCGAGATGGTCGGCAAGCCCGGCGAGCCGGACGTCGCCCGCAAACGCTGGGCGCAGCTGGCCGGCGGCACGGGTGACCTGCTCACCGGACACGCGGTGCTGCGCATCGAGCACGGCCGGCTCACCCGCCGCGCCACCGGCAGCCGGACGACCACCGTCCGCTTCGCCGAGCCCACCGCCGAGGAGTTGGAGGCCTACATCGCGACGGGCGAGCCGCTGGCCGTGGCCGGTGCCTTCACTCTCGACGCGCGCGGCGGCTGGTTCGTCGAGGGCCTCGACGGGGACCCGTCCAGCGTGATCGGCATCAGCCTGCCGCTGACCCGCCAGCTGCTCGCCGAGGTCGGCGTCAGCGTCGTGGATCTCTGGCACTCTTAGGGGCAGGATCGCAGGTCGGCGGCCTGTAGCCGCACATTTGGCCAGCCCCGGAGCTGCGACAGGTAGGTGTAGCGCTTGGTGCACCCGACGACGCTGCCGTCCAGCGCGTACACCCTGGCCAGCACCGGCGAACCCTGCACCACCACCACTTCCGGCGCGTCGGAGCCGGATACGTCGCCCAGCACCAGAACGCCGGCGTCGGAGAAGTAGGGCTTGTCCACCGATCGCCAGGCGCCGGAGCGGTCGATCAGCAACTGCCCGACCCGCCCGCCGTTGAGCGGCCCGCTCACCAGGCACGCCGACGCCGAGGCAGTCACGCAGGACAGCGAACCGGGGTCGAGCCGGGCTCCGAGCTGGGTGATCGTGGTCTCCACCGTGGCGGAGCCCGCCTGGAAACGACCGTTGGCGCCATGGGCGTCGGCCAGCAGCCGCACCGCGCCGTCGCCGACCGTCTGCGTGGCCAGCACAACGCACGGCGCGGTGCCGCATTCCTCGGCCGATGTCGGTGCGGTGGCGCCGGGTGCGGCCATCGCGAGGTCCGATCCGGCGTCACCACGGGTGCGCAGCGCGGCCACGCAGACGAGCGCGCCGATCGTGACCAGTGCGGCGATCAGCGCCGTGAAGACGACAGATCGCGGAGCGCGCACGTCAGACTCCCCCTTCTCCCCGGCCTGCACCCGTCAGAGTAAGCGTGAGCCGCCTCTCACCGCACGGGGACGGCCGGACCGTAAACTGCGGGAAGACCCGCCGGAGAGCCACGTCAAACGGCACTTCAGGGGCACCGGCGAAGACCACATGGAGGTAGGGGCGTGCCCGAGCAGGCCAGCGGTGGACCGGTCACCAAGATCCTCATCGCGAACCGCGGCGAGATCGCGGTGCGCGTCATCAGAGCAGCGAAGGATGCCGGCCTCGCGAGCGTCGCGGTGTACGCCGATCCGGACCGCGACGCGCCGCACGTGCAGCTCGCGGACGAGGCGTTCGCGCTGGGCGGCACCACCGCCGCGGAGAGCTACCTCGTCATCGACAAGCTGATCGATGTCGCGAAGCGCTCGGGCGCCGACTCGGTACACCCCGGTTACGGCTTCCTCTCGGAGAACGCCGATTTCGCGCAGGCCGTCATCGACGCCGGGCTCACCTGGATCGGCCCGAGCCCGCAGGCCATCCGCGACCTCGGTGACAAGGTCACCGCGCGGCACATCGCGATGCGCGCGGGCGCCCCGCTGGTCCCCGGCACCAAGGAGCCGGCGAAGGACGCCAACGAGATCGTCGAGTTCGCCAAGGAGAACGGCCTGCCGGTCGCGATCAAGGCGGCGTTCGGCGGTGGCGGCCGCGGGCTGAAGGTCGCGCGCACGATCGAGGAGATCCCCGAGCTGTTCGAGTCCGCCACCCGTGAGGCCGTCGCGGCGTTCGGGCGCGGCGAATGCTTCGTCGAGCGGTACCTGGACAAGCCGCGGCACGTCGAGGCGCAGGTCCTGGCGGACAAGCACGGCAACGCGATCGTGGTCGGCACCCGCGACTGTTCGCTGCAGCGCCGCCACCAGAAGCTGGTCGAGGAGGCGCCCGCGCCATTCCTGAGCGACGAGCAGCGCGCCACCATCCATTCCTCGGCGAAGGCGATCTGCAAGGAGGCCGGCTACTCCGGTGCCGGCACCGTCGAGTACCTGGTCGGCCAGGACGGCACGATCTCCTTCCTCGAGGTCAACACCCGGCTGCAGGTCGAGCACCCGGTGTCGGAGGAGACCGCGGGCATGGACCTGGTGCGGGAGATGTTCCGCATCGCGCGCGGCGAGAAGCTGCGTTTCACCGAGGACCCCACGCCGCGCGGGCATTCGATCGAGTTCCGCATCAACGGTGAGGACGCGGGCCGCAACTTCCTGCCCGCCCCCGGCACCGTGACACGTCTGGTGTTCCCCGAAGGCCCTGGCGTGCGGGTCGACTCCGGTGTGCACACCGGCAGCGTCGTCGGCGGCCAGTTCGACTCGATGCTCGCGAAGCTGATCATCACCGGGTCGGACCGGGAGAACGCGCTGGAGCGCAGCCGCCGCGCGCTGGACGAGATGGTCGTGGACGGCATGGCCACCGTGCTGCCCTTCCACCGCGTCATCGTGCGCGACCCCGCGTTCATCGGCGACGGCGAGTCTTTCAGCGTGCACACCCGCTGGATCGAGACCGAGTTCGACAACCAGATCGAGCCGTTCACCGACGGCGCAGAGGTCGACGAGGAGGCCGCACGGCAGACCGTCGTGGTCGAGGTCGGCGGCCGGCGTGTCGAGGTCTCGCTGCCCGGCGATCTCGCGCTGGGTGGTGGCAACGGTGGCGCGGCGGCGGCGAAGGCCAAGCCGCGCAAGCGGGCCGGCGGCGCGAAGGCCGCGGTCAGCGGTGACGCGGTGACGGCGCCGATGCAGGGCACGATCGTCAAGGTCGCGGTCGAGGACGGCCAGCAGATCGAGGCCGGTGAACTCGTCGTGGTGCTCGAGGCGATGAAGATGGAGAACCCGGTCACGGCACACAAGTCGGGCACGGTGACCGGTCTCGCGGTCGAAGTCGGGTCCGCCGTGACTCAAGGCTCCGTCCTGCTCGAGATCAAGGACTAATATCTGAAGGGTGAACGAGTCTCCGGACGTCCGGATCGGTGACGCCGACCGCGAGCAGGCTCTGAGCGCGCTCGGCGAGCATCTGAGCGCCGGGCGGCTCGATGTCGACGAGTATGGGGAGCGTTCGGCGCGGGTCACCGCCGCCAGGACGCGTCGTGAGCTGACCGAGGTCTTCACCGACCTGCCCGAGCCGCATCCGGGTCCCGCGGTACCCAAGGCCGCGGTCGCTAAGCCGAAGCCGAACGCGCCCGTGGCATGGAGCGACCGGCCGCTGGGCCAGCGCCTGGTCGCGGGTGTGCTGCCGTTGTTGTTCGTCGGCGCGATCGTCCTCGGCCTCACCACGCACGTGTGGTGGTTCATCGCACTGCCGTTCATCGTCGGCGCGATGGGACGCGGGCTGTGGGGGCCGGAGTGGGACAAGGACCGGCACGGCGGACGAGATCGGGACCGGTATCGCGGCCGCGGCATCCGTGACCGGTGAGCGCGGAGATGCGGCTCAGCGACGCTGAGCGGGACGAAGCGATCGAGGCACTGTCCGAGCACGTCCGCACCGGACGGCTGGACATCGACGAGTTCGGGAACCGGTCGGCGCGCGTGAGCACGGCGAAGACCACGTCTGATCTGGTGCCGTTGTTCGGAGACCTGCCCGAACCACATCCGAGCGTGCTGCGCAAGCCACAACGCCCCATGCAGCGTCCGCCGTCCCGTCCGGCGCGGCGGTTCACCGGCCTGGTGCCGATCGCGGCGATCATCGCGCTGCTGTTGTTCCTCACCGTCGCGCGCACGTGGCTCGTGTTCGTGCTGCCGGTGGTCGTGGCGCTGGCGCTGGGGTCGAGGTCCAGGTAGCACATGGATCCGGTGGAGATCAACGCGGGCGAGTACTACCTGCGCCAGTTGCGGGCGGACGACCGGATGGACGACCGGCCCGCGCTGATCGAAGCGTTCGCCGATCCCGTGCACGCGCGCTACATCGTCAACTACAACGTGCGCGACTTCGACGAGGCCGCCGGGTACGTGGAGCGGCGGGCATACGAGTGGGCCGACGACTCGCGCTGCTCGTGGGCGGTCGCGGAGCCGACCACGGGGGCGCTGGTGGGCGAGGTGGGGCTGAAGAACCTCGACCTGTCGGCGGGCACGGCGGAGACCACGCTGTGGGTGCACCCGAAGGCGCGCGGCCGCGGTATCGGGGTCACCGCGGTGAGCGCCGCGATACGTTTCGGGTTCGGCGCGCTGGATTTGCGGAGTGTGAACTACCGGCATCATCCGGACAACCACGCTTCCGCGGCGGTCGCCGAGCGCTGTGGTTTCCGGCGCGTGGGCGAGAGCACGGATCCGGCTCAGCCGGGCCAACGGCTGATCGAATGGGTACGAACGGCCTCCTGATTAAAGCGGCGCCGGTCACTCTGTGCTAGCTGACACAATTCCTTTCCCGTTCGCAGATGTTGTGATGATCTGGATTGGGATACCGATTCAGTGCCGAACGGGGGAAAAGTGGGCGAGTCAAGTCTCTTCCTGACCCGCATCCTCGATGTGCTTTGCGATGGTGGCGACAAAGTCGCTTTCGCTCACCGTAGCCGATCGATGAGCTACCAGGAGACCTTCGACACATTGCGACGGTTGCATGCGACGCTGAAATCAGAGGGGATTGCGCCGGATCAAACAGTCGTTGTCACGGGCGGAAACATGCCGGAAACCATTTTGCTGCAGATTGCCGCACAGTTGCGCGGCGCCAAGGTGGTGCACGCCGAAGGTTGCTCGTTCGACGAGGTGTGTCCGGACCACGTGCTCTCCTCCGACCCCGACGGCCCGTTGTTGCTGGCATCAAACGGCGCGAAAACCGCCGAGGCCGACATCGTGATGCCGGGCGCGGTGGAGACGCTTTTCCTGTCACAGGACGCGCGGCCGGTCTCCTACAGCGAGGCGTACGAGGAGATGGCCCGCACGTGCACCCCGAACCCGGAAGAGCCGCAGCAGGTGCTCCTGATCGCCCCCATGTCCCACCCGATCGGCAACCGCATCACGATAAAGGCCCTACTGAGCGGCAACACGGTGGTTCTCCACGAACGCAGCGCGGAACCAGTCCAGACCGGCTTGGCAACGCGCCCGGCCCTGTAGGTTCGGCTCTGTCGGGTTCGGCGGGCCTGCTCTGGGAGCCCGAACCGCGCCGGAGAGGCCGGAACACATCGCCGGGCCTGCCGACGCCTGGCGCGCCGGCAGGCCCGCACAACCCGACATATCCTCGCCGCGGCCGGGCCGTCGCGCACGCCCGGTTCGCCCGCGGGCTTGCGCCACGCCCCCGCCCGCACAACCACACCCCGGCCCCCAGCGGCGACCGTCCGGCACGTCCGCTCCCCACCGACCCGGCCCTCGCCCGCACAACCAGCAACCCGCTCCCAGCCGCGACCACTCCGCCATCCGCTCGAAGTCACGCCGCCACCCTCGGCGGCACACCACACACCCCCGCCGTAGCCGCGGCCGTCCGGCACGCCACTCCGCCACCGACCCGATGCCACGCGCGGCTTCCGGCCGCTGCATCTCTGGCCTGCTCCGGCGCGCGCCCCGCCCGCACCGAAGCGACGTTCGACCGCTACCCGACCGGCTCTGTGAGGCGCGTCCGCGCCTCGGGGGCGTTGCTGCGCCGCGCGTCGGCGGCTTCGTCGCTCGGCTGGGTCTGCGAATCGCGCTCAGCGGTCACCCGCGCGTTGTACACCTCGACCTCGCGCACGATCGTCTCGTCCGACCAGCCCAGCACTTCGCCCATCAGGTGCGCCACGTGCGGCGCACAGTCCACGCCGCGGTGCGGGTACTCGATCGCGATGCGCGTGCGCCGCGCCAGCACGTCCTCCAGGTGCAGCGCCCCCTCGTGGCTCGCGGCGTACACGACCTCGACGGCCAAGTAGTCCGGCGCATGCTCCAGCGGCCGCAGCAGTTCCGGCCGCCCGGCGCCCGCGGCGAGCACCTCGTGCACCAACGATCCATAACGGTCGAGCAAGTGCCTCACCCGGTAGGGATGCAGTCCGTGCTGCGACGCCAGGTGATCGGCCTGGTTGATCAGCGCGTGGTAACCGTCCGCACCCAGCAGCGGCACCTTGTCGGTGATCGACGGCTGCGGCCGTCCGGGCAGGTCCACCGCCGCGGCGTCGACGGCGTCGGCCGCCATCACCCGGTAGGTCGTGTACTTGCCGCCCGCGATCGCGACCAGCCCGGGCGCGACACGCGCGACCGCGTGTTCCCGCGACAGCTTGGACGTCTCTTCGCTCTCCCCCGCGAGCAACGGGCGCAGACCCGCGTAAACGCCCTCGATGTCCTCGTGCGTGAGCGGGGTGGCGAGCACCGAGTTGACGTGTTCGAGGATGTAGTCGATGTCGTGCTTGGTGGCCGCCGGGTGCGCCAGATCGAGGTTCCAGTCCGTGTCCGTGGTACCCACGATCCAGTGATTTCGCCACGGAATGACGAACAGCACCGACTTCTCGGTCCGCAGGATCACACCGGACTCCGCCACGATCCGGTCCCTCGGCACGACGATGTGCACACCCTTACTCGCGCGCACGCGGAATCGGCCGCGACTGCCGGACAGACGCTGCAATTCGTCTGTCCACACGCCCGTGCAGTTGACCACGACGTTCGCCTGGATATCGGTCTCGCGCCCGTCCTCGACGTCCCGCACGCGCACGCCGGACACCCGGTCGGCCTCCCGGAGGAACTGGACCACCTGCGTGGACGTGCGCACGACGGCGCCGTAGTGCGCAGCGGTGCGGGCGACGGTCATGGTGTGCCGGGCGTCGTCGGCCTGCGCGTCGAAGTAGCGGATCCCGCCGATCAGTGCGTCGCGCTTGAGCGCCGGCACCATGCGCAGCGCACCGGCCCTGGTCAGGTGCTTCTGGCCGGGAACCGACCGCGCGCCGCCCATCGTGTCGTAGAGGAACAGGCCCGCCGCGGTGTACGGGCGCTCCCAGCCGCGATGGGTCAGCGGGTACAGGAAGCTGACCGGTTTGACCAGGTGCGGCGCGAGCCGGGTGAGCATCAGCTCGCGTTCTCGCAATGCCTCGCGGACCAGGCCGAACTCCAGCTGCTCCAGATAGCGCAGCCCGCCGTGGAAGAGCTTGCTCGACCGGCTCGACGTGCCCGACGCGAGGTCTCGGGCCTCCACCAGCGCGACCCGCAGCCCGCGAGTGGCGGCGTCCAGCGCTGTGCCGGCGCCCACGATGCCGCCACCGATCACCACGAGATCGAACGTCTCCGCGCCCAGCCTGCGCCAGGCTTGCTCGCGCGCGGCCGGCCCCAGCTCTGCCTCAGTCACTCCCGCTTCCCTCCTCGCGGCCGCCACCGACGTCCCCAGCATGGCACGGAGCGCCCCGTCGAGCCGGGTTGATGTGGGTGTTCCGCGACACCCGGGTTGCCGCAGCCAGACAACTGAATTGGTCCGTACCAGCAGCAGCGCGACCCCGGAGTGCGACTGGCAACGGTGCCGATTCGCGACCGACTCGTTGGGGCGGGGACCGGATGAGATTAGCGACAATCTTCGTGTGACAACTGCGGCGCTGATCCTGCTCGGCAACGGCGTCGCGAACGTGACGTTGCGGGAGGACACCACGCCGGGATTCTGTTCATCACGTTCGGTGGGCGTCCGGCGTGTTCGTCGGCGCGACCGTCGCGGCCAGGTGCGGTGCGAACCTCAACCGGCGGTGACCCAGGGCTGGCAGTGTCGGGCTGCCTACGGGCTGCCGTTCGATGATCATCCAGCGCCGCAAATCCGGCGTAAGGCGTGCAGCCTCGTCACCGAGGCGATCGGCACATTCGCCCTGGCCGGGTGTGTCCCGCTGAGCCCGAACGCGCAGTCGCCGACGGACGGTGCGGCCGAGTTCGACAACTCGGCGCTGGGCTACGCGAGCCTGGCGTTCTTGGTATCGGTGATCCGCACCTCGCTCCGCGGACCGGCCGGGTACCCCCCCGGCCCGCGACCTCGGCGCTGGCTCGCCTACGCGACCCTGCTGCCGATCAAGGCAAGGCCCATCCGGACTGGAGCTACTCCTGGGTGCCCGTCATCGGCCCGCACATCGGCGGCGCATCAGCCGCGCCGCTGCTTATCTGGCCGTCCACAACCTGACCTGATAAGGGAGAGACATGACTTCCTACGTCGCCGCCATCGACCAGGGCACCACGTCGACCCGCGCGATAATCTTCGACCACTCCGGCCGGGTCGTCGCGTCCGACCAGCGGGAACACGAGCAGATCTTCCCGCAGGCCGGCTGGGTCGAGCACAACGCGGAGGAGATCTGGGCGAATACCCGCACGGTGACCGCGGGCGCCGTCGCGAAGGCGGACCTGCATGCCGGGGACATCGTCGCGGTCGGCATCACCAACCAGCGGGAGACCGCCGTGGTGTGGGATCGCAAGACGGGCAAGCCGGTGTCCAACGCGATCGTCTGGCAGGACACCCGCACAGACAAGATCGTCGAGGAACTAGGACGCCTCAACGGCCCCGTGGGCGAGGGCGCCGCCGGGAGTGCCGACGGTTCCAGTGACCAGGAGCGTTACCGCGCGACGACCGGACTTCCACTGGCCACGTACTTCTCTGGCCCCAAAATCAAGTGGATTCTGGACAATGTGGACGGCGCACGTGCGCGCGCCGAAGCCGGTGACCTGCTGTTCGGCAACATGGACACCTGGGTGCTGTGGAACATGACCGGTGGCCCGGACGGCGGTGTGCATGTCACCGACCCCACAAACGCGTCCCGCACCCTGCTGATGGACCTGGACACGTTGTCCTGGGATGCGAACATCGCGGCGGAGATGGGCATCCCGATGTCGATGCTGCCCGAGATCCGCTCCTCGTCGGAGGAGTACGCGCAGGTTCGCGAGCGCGGTGTGCTGTCCGGTGTGCCGATTGCCGGGATCCTCGGCGATCAGCAGGCGGCCACCTTCGGCCAGGCGTGCCTGTCTCCCGGCGAGGCCAAGAACACCTACGGCACGGGTAACTTTGTGCTGCTCAACACCGGCACCGAGAAGGTCATGTCGCAGAACGGGCTGCTGACCACGGTCTGCTACAAGATCGGCTCGAACGACACGGTGTACGCGCTGGAGGGTTCCATCGCGGTAACCGGATCGCTGGTGCAGTGGCTGCGCGACAACCTCGGCATGATCCGCACAGCCGCCGAGATCGAGCAGCACGCGAAGACCGTTGAAGACAACGGTGGCGCGTATTTCGTTCCGGCTTTTTCGGGTTTGTTCGCTCCTTACTGGCGTTCCGACGCGCGCGGCGCGATCGTCGGACTCACCCGATATGTCAACAAAGGACACCTCGCCCGCGCTGTCCTCGAGGCCACGGCTTTCCAGTCACGCGAGGTCATCGAAGCCATGAACGCCGACTCGGGCATGCCGCTGAAGTCTCTCAAGGTCGACGGCGGCATGGTGGTCAACGAATTGCTGATGCAGTTCCAGGCCGACATCCTCGGCGTACCCGTGATCCGGCCGGTGGTCAACGAGACGACAGCACTCGGCGCCGCCTATGCCGCCGGTCTCGCAGTCGGGTTCTGGGACAGCGAGGACGACATCCGCAACAACTGGGCCCAGGACAAGCAATGGGTCCCCGCCATGGACGAAGCCACCCGCGAAACTCAGTACCGCAACTGGAAGAAGGCCGTCACAAAGACGTTCGGCTGGGTCGAGTAGGCCGTCGCCGAGTTGTCGCGGAGGCCTCGCCCTCGCCCGGTACAGCCACAGGTCTACGGGCCCGCAAGCGCCACGAACCCAGACATCGCCTGTTGCCGACGCCATGGACGAGCCCGGCCACCGAAACGTGGGCTCTGCTGAAATGCGCGGCGCCACGGCTGCGGGCTCGCGCGGTGCGTGCATCGCGGGTGCGAGGCCCGCGGCCACACCGGATGCGACCGCGAGGCACGCGGCCACGGCAAGCGCGGCTACCAGGCACCCGGCCACGCGGGCGCGAGGCGACGCACCCAGGCATCGCGGGTGGAGTAGCGGGTGCGATCGCGGGTGGCGCAGGGAGCGTTGCTGCCGTGCACGCGGCAATGGCGGATGCGAGCACGAAGCACGCCGCCATGGCAGGTGCGGCTCCGAGGCATCCGGCCACGCGGGTGCGAACGCGACGCACCCAGGCATCGCGGTGGAGCAGCAGGCGCGGCTGCCAAGCGCGCCATAGCGTGCGAGGCGCGCAGCCACGGCAGGTACGAACTCGACGCGTGCGGGATCGCGGGTGCGAGCCCCCAGCTGTCCTGGCCCGCCAGCTGCAGATCCGCGGAATCGCCGACTCAGCGCGTGGCCCGCGTCGTTGCGGCCGGACGTGGCTGCCAAAGCTACCTGGCATGATGGAGTTTTCAGGTACTAGAGAGCATCACCTGCCTATCCTGACGGTGCGCGGAAGAGTCATCGGCGTACTCCTCACTCGTTCACGGAGATCACTGTGAAAGCCACGCCCTGGTTGTCCTGCACTTGTGCCAGCCGGCCGTAGGGAGAGTCGGCTGGAGGGCGCGTCACCGTGCCGCCGAGGTCGGCGACTTTGGCGACCGCGGCGTCCGTGTCCGAGACGCCGAAGTACGTGACCCACTGGGCCGGGACCTCGGCAGGCACATCCGCGGGCCAGGCGCCGAGACCGCCGACCGTGTTGTCACCCAGGTTGAGCGTGGCATACCGGAATCCGTCGGCGGAAATGTCGTCGAGACGATAGCCGAAAACCTCTGCGTAGAAAGCCTTCGCGCCGTCGAAGTCGTGCGTCATGCACTCGTTCCAGGCCACCGCGCCGGGAACGTTGGCGATCTGGATACCCGGGTTCTGCTTGGACTGCCAGATGCCGAATGCGGCGCCGCCAGGGTCCACCGCGATCGCCATGCGACCGGATTCGCCCACGTCGCCCGGCGGCATCGCCAGCTGGCCGCCGGCCTCGGTGATCCTGGCGGCGGTCTTGTCGGCGTCGTTCACTGCCAGATAGGTCGTCCACGCCGAGGGCATGTCCATCCCTGGCGGCTTGGGACCTACCGCTGCCGCACCTCTGCCCTGAAGCGAGGCGATCATGTAGTGCCCGTACTCCTCCCCTTGGTCTTCGAGCTGCCATCCCAGCAGTGCGCCATAGAAGTCCGCTGCGCGCTGGGGATCTGCAACCATCACGTCGACCCAGCAGGGTGTGCCTTCGGGCCAAGGGGTGTCGCGGAAAACCATGTTCGACTCCTGTTCTCGTCGGTTTGTGGTGCCGCGCACAGTGTCGCACCGGGCACCGACAAAAACGGGCTCAGAGCCGACCGGCGGACACGATTTCCGTGAGCGGAAGAAGGGTTTCTTCGTCGTTTTTGCTCGGCCGCGATCGCAGGAGTTGGGCGCTTGGCACCAGCCGGATGCTCCATCGGGTTTCTGGTGGGACATCTGGCTCGTTTGTCCGGAGTGGACGGTGGGTGGACCGACGGCACCGCTGGGGTGGAGCGCGGTTAGTCGAGGTCGTCGTGGCGCATCAGTTGGCGGCCGGCTTCGGTGATCGAGCCCGAGAGCGACGGGTAGACCGAGAAGGTAAGCGCCAGGTGTTCCACCGTCAGCTGGTTCTGCACGGCGAGCGCGATCGGCAGGATCAGCTCGCTCGCGGTGGGGGCGACCACGACACCGCCGACAACCACACCGGTCGCCGGGCGGCAGAACAGCTTCACGAAACCGCGGCGGAG
>DASZUO010000098.1:0-14151 GCA_035547575.1 Amycolatopsis sp.
CATGGACGAACACCGGCACGACCTCGAGGTCGCATCGGATCTCGTCGATTCGGCAGCCGACGATGTTGGTCGTGATCTGCAGGCTCGGCTCGACCAGCGGGTTGACCAGCGCGGCGACATAGGGCGCGACGAGCCCCGGCCCGAACTCGAGGTAACACACGGTGAACGTGTTGACCCTGGCGCGGCCGTCGATCTCGGCAGGCTCTACCGGTCCGCCGCACCAGGCGCAGGAGCCGACCGGCGTGTGAGTCCATCGCGAGCAGACGGTGCACCGGTCGAGCACAACCTTCTCCTCGGTGAGCCCGCGCCAGAACGCCGCTGTCTCGGGCGTGATCGCCGGCCGGGACCGCTCCGCGATCGAGTCCGGCACGTCGAGGTAGGCCGGGTCCTCGACGCGGAGGGGCCCGGTCAGCGCCATCCGTGGCCGGGCCATCACCGCACCTGCCCGGCACGCAGGAGCAGCGACACGCATCCGGGCCCGCCGCCGGCCGTTGCTACGGCGACCTCTGCCCCGTCGACCTGGTTGACAGCCTCCCCGCGCAGCTGGGCGACCGCCTCGGCGACCTTGCCGAAACCGTGTAGCCGACCCATGCCCAGCTGGCCCCCGTCCGTATTCACGGGCAGCTTGCTGCCGAGCGGGCCGCCACCGGCCCGGAAGAACTGCCCAGCCTGCCCCTTCGCGACCAGGCCGAGATCCTCCAGCCAGCACAGCGTGAAGTAGCTGAAACCGTCGTAGAGCTCGGCGACATCGACGTCGGCAGGTGTGAGCGAGGTGTGCGACCACATGCTCTCGGCCGCGTAGCGCGACGCCATCTCCGACTTCTCCACCCAGCCGGACCAGGACAGGCTCGGTCCGGGACCCGCGCCGACGCTGTCGACGAGGACAGGCTTGCGTGTACCGCCGGCGACGCCGGCCCGGCTGAAGATCAACGCGGTCGCGCCGTCGATCGGGTAGTCGCAGTCGAGGACCTTCAAGGGGGTGCAGATCCACCGCGAGTCGAGGTACTGGTCGAGCGTGATGGGTTCGCGCCAGACGGCCCGCTCGTTGGTCGCGGCGTGCGCACGCGCGTTGACGCAGACGCGGCCGAAATCCTCCTGCGTGGTGCCGTAGACATGCATGTGCCGGGCCGCCCAGAGCGCGCCCCGGGCGCTACCGCCACCCGCGCCGTAAGGAATGGTGAACGCATCCTCGTCGTAAGCCAGCGACACGTCGGTCGTGTGCGGTAGGTAGCGGCGGGTCTGCCGCTTGTGCGCCCGGTAGACCAGCGCGTGATCGCACAACCCGGCCAGCAGCGCGGTAACGGCTGCGACGACGGCGCCGAGCTGGCCGTTCTCCACCGTGGTGCTCTGCGCCCACCGCAACGAGTTGATTCCCAGCGCCCGTTGCACGTGGGACAGGTCCGGCCCGGAGAACGCCGACGGCGGGCTGCCCCGGTACGGGAACATCGCGAGTCCGTCGACGTCCGTGGCCTGCAGGTGGGCGTCCGCCAGCGCACGCCGCGCGGCCTCGACGGCGAGCTGTCCCTCGGTCAGGCCGGTGTCCTTGCCCAGACGCGAGATGCCGATCCCGGTGACGCAGACTTCACCGCGCACCAGTGACCTCCGGGCCGTTGTTGTCCGCGGTCGATGGGTTCGGCGACGTCCCTGTCGTCATCCCTGCCTCCAAGCTGGATCCTGCATCCAAGATGTTCGCAGGATAGCGACCGCAGCTCCTCGTGTCATCAGCGAGTTTCGCTCGTGGCTACACTTGCGAATCCTGGATCCGCGAAATGTGGGTCCGCCCCGCACACGACGACGCCTCCCAGAAAGGACCGTGGATGGGACGTCAGCCAAGGGACGGCTCGAGGATGACGACGCGGCCGGCGCCCGTCGACTCGCCCGGCGTGGACCCGGTCCGCGTCACCCCGCGAGCGCGCATCGTCGACCAGGTGGTGCATCAGCTCCGGGAAGCGATTCTGAACCACGAGATTCCGCCCGGATCCCGGCTGATTCAGCTCGAGCTCGCCGACCGGCTCGGGGTGAGCCGCACGCCGTTGCGCGAGGCGCTCCGGCTGCTCGAGCAGGATGGCCTGGTCCAGGTCTCGGACCGTAACCGCACGGTCGAGGTCGTCCAGTTCTCCAGACGGGACTTCATCGAGCTTTACGCCGTCCGCGAGGTGATCGACGGACTGGCGGCCAGAACCCTCGCCAGCCGTGGCATGGACGAGGACACCGAGAAGATCATCGGCGGCCACCTGGCGGCGATGGAAGCCGCGTCCAAGCCGCTACGGGGCGAGGATTATGTCGTCGCCCACGTGGGCTTCCACGCGGCGATCATCGAACACTGCGGCAACAGCCGGCTGGCATCGCAACTGCCACTGGTCCGCATCACGGCCGCGGCCCTACGCGACGAGTGGCCGCGGCACCTGCGGCAACGGTCGCGTACATCCGAGGCCGATGGCCTGCGCGCGGTGGAGCGCACACATCAAGAACACGTCCGCATCTTCGATGCGATCCGCAACGGAGATCCTGACGAGGCCGAGCGGGTCGCACGAGCGCACATCGTCGCCGCGAGGGCGTTCTTCCCCGGCGAGGACGCCGCGCTCACTGATTCGAACCGGCACGAAGAATCGTGAATCGAAATTCTGGAATAGCGCGACGATCCCCGTCACCCGTCCATCACGTGGACATTCATCACGTGCCGAGTATTCTTCATCGGTGAGCGCATCCGGTGATCCGGCCGAACGGTTACGCCGTTTCGAGGCCGTGACCGATACCACCTTGGCACGCCTCGACCTGGATCAGTTGCTGGACGAGTTGCTCGAGCGGCTACAGGAGGCCTTGTCGGTCGACACGGTGGCCGCGTTGTACTACGACTCCCGGTCCGCGTCCCTGATCCCGATCGCCTCGGTCGGCGGTAACGAGAGCCTTCGCCGCCGGGTGCGCCTCTCGCCTCGCAGCGGTGTCGCCGGGCGGGTGTTCGACGAGCAACGCGCTGTCGTGGTGGAGCAGGGCAGCGGCGATGCGGTGTCGCGCCCGATGGAGTGGGAAAAGGACATGGCCGTCATTCTCGGCACCCCAATGTTGGCAAATGGCCAACTGGTGGGGGCGTTACTGGCCGGATGCCGAACGCCACGAACCCTGGCCGAGCACGACGTCCAGTTGGTGCAGATGGTGGCGGACCGGGTCGGCCTGGCCGTGCAGGCGCAGGCGACCAACGCGGAGCTGGCCGCCGCCTCGACGCTGCAGGCCAGTCTGGTGCCGGACACCATTCCGAGCGTGCCAGGTCTGCGGTTCGCGGCACGCTACGTTGCCGGCGCGGGCATCGCGGTCGGTGGCGACTGGTACGACGTTTTCGCCTTGCCCGGCGGCAAGGTCGGCATCGTGATGGGAGACGTGGCCGGTCATGGTCTCCCCGCGTCCGTCGTGATGGGACGGCTCCGCAGTGCGCTACGGGCGTACGCGCTGGACAACGGCGATCCTGCCGTCGTGCTCGAAAAGCTTGACCGGAAGGCGATCCACTTCGAGACCGGCACCATGACCACGGTGTTGTACGCGGTCGCCGACGCGGCCGAAGGCACGCTGTGGATGTCCAGCGCCGGGCACCTCCCGCCGGTGCTCGCCGCGCTCGGCCGGCCGCCGGTATTCGCGGACATCCTGGTCGATCCGCCCATCGGCATGGTCGCGCTCGATCGCCCGCGGCAAAGCATGCACATGGACGTGCCGGTGGGATCGGTGTGCTGCTTCTACACGGACGGGTTGATCGAGCGGCGTGACAGGGCACTCGACGACGGGCTGGAGCAGCTGCGCACCTCCGTGGTGCCCGATCTGCCGGAGGCCGTCTGTGACACTCTCATGAGCCTGTTCGTCGACGAAGAACCCGTCGACGACGATGTCGCCGTGCTGGTGCTGCGCCGCGAGAATTCCTACTGAGCCGACGCCCAGGGCCAGTCCATCCGCACCTTGGTCCCCCGCGCACCGGACTCGATGCTGACGTTCGCCGCCAGCGCCCGGATCAGTGGGATGCCGCGACCACCCCACTGGCCACCACCGGAACCACCTGTCCGCCACGATCCGCGATCCGTCACCGTGACCTGGACACGCCCTTGGCCAGGCAGGCAGACCGCCTCGACGCGCAGCTCCCCATGGCCGTCCGGGTACGCATGCACGACGACGTTGGCCATCGCTTCGTAGGTGGCGAGCGTGAGCGCCTCCCGGTCGGCCTCGGCCACGCCGGCCCTGCGCGCCCAGCTGTCGAGCTGGTGGCGCACGTCCACCAAGCGTTCGGCAGCCGCCGGAACCGTCATCCTGAAATCGTCAACCCGCGATGGCGTGGCCCGGCTGAGATCCTCGTCCCCGGAACGAGGCCAGCTGGGTGCCATTATCCCTGTTCGCCGCCGGCTGGTCCGTCGCCGGTTGCCGCGGCGCGGGAGGGATACAGCTTGAGCAGCTGGTCCACGCCGGTCACCGTGAGCGGACGGATCACGCGCCGGTCGTCGGCTACCACGCGGATCTCGGTGCGTTGCTCGGCGGCCTGTTGCTGGGCCCGGAGCAGCGCCGCCAGTCCACACGACGCGAAGAACGACACCTCGCCCAAGTCGACGATCAAAACCTCAGGCTTCTCCCCCAGTGCGGCGTCGAGATGCGTGCGCAGTGCCGCCTCGCTCATCAGGTCCACCTCGCCGGCCACCGCGACCACAGGGATGTGGTCGGCTGCGGTTTCGAGCACGATCCGGCACGGCACTCGCGTGCCGTGACCGGCTACCGAGCCCGGAGCCTCGTCAGGGTTCATGCGTCCCAATCTCTCGCGCGTGCACGGTGTGGTCAAGTCGAAGGCGCACCGGCGGCCTGGCCACGCCCTACTATGGTGGGTGACTCGAACGGTGAGGAAAGCACGATGATCGAGGACCAGGCAACGGAATGAGCCCGACCGTCTCGGCGGTCGAGCCGTTCGCACACCCCGCGTTGTTCTACCGGGACGACGCGGAGTACCTGGCGGGAACGGTGCCGTTCGTCCGGGACGCGCTGGCGGCGAACGAGCCGGTGGCCGTCGCGGTGCCCGGCCGCAATCTGGCGATGCTGCGCTCCGAGCTCGGCTCGGCGGCCGGGCAGGTACGGCTGTTCGACATGACCGAGGCCGGTCGCAATCCCGGCCGGATCATCCCTGGCGTGCTCCGGGCTTTCGCCGACGCGCACCCCGGACGGCCGGTGCGCATCATCGGCGAGCCCATCTGGCCGGGCCGCTCCCGACTGGAATACCCGGCCTGCGCCCAGCACGAAGCGCTCATCAACATGGCGTTCGCCGGCCGCGCCGCGACAATCCTGTGCCCCTACGATGCGCAGCGGCTCAGCGCGGACGTGCTGGCCGACGCCGAAGCGACCCATCCGACCATCGTGGACGGCCGCGGCCGCCGCGACAGCACCGCCTTTGCCCCGGACCGAATCGTCCACGGCTACAACCAGCCGCTGCCGGAACCGGTCGAACACGCCCACGCGCTCGAGGTCACCTCGGCCGGCGCGGCCGATCTGGGCGAGGCCCGCCGGATTGCGCGCATTCGTGCCGTCCAGGCCGGATTGTCGGCCGAGCGGGCTGCCGACGTGGCGCTGGTCATCACCGAGCTGCTCACCAACAGCCTCGAGCACGGCCGCGGATCCGGCACCATGCGGCTCTGGGCCGACCACGACCACCTCGTGTGCGAGGTCCGTGACCAGGGAGCGCTCACCGATCCGCTGGCGGGGCGGCGCCCTGCCCTTCCCGGCCAGGCACGCGGCCGAGGACTGTTGCTCGTCAACGAGCTCGCGGACCTGGTGCGCGTCCATGCCGCTGCCGACGGCACGGCCGTGCAAGCCCGCTTCTGGCTCTGAGGTCCGCACCCGCACGGCTGTGGGTTACCCGGTGCCCGGTGTCTGACACATAGGTGTTTAACCGGGCACTCAGGGGAAACGACTACTGCCATGGCGAAAGTGTTGGTGTGGCACCTGCATGGCTCCTGGACGACTTCCTTCGTGCAGGGCAGGCACCACTACCTGCTGCCCACCCTCCCCGGAGGTGGACCGTGGGGACTGGGCCGCGCGGGCCGTGACTGGCCCGAGTGCGCCGAGGAGATCCCGGTCGGGCAGCTGCGGAACACCGAACCGGATCTCGTGGTGCTGCAGCGTCCCGAGGAGATCGACCGGGTCGCCGGGTGGCTGGGCCGCGCGCCGGGCAAGGACATCCCGGCGGTGTATGTCGAGCACAACGCACCAAGGCCGTACGCGGCGAGTTCGGTGCACCCGCTCGCCGACCAGTCGGCGATACCCGTGGTGCACGTCACGCATTTCAACGACCTCATGTGGGACTGCGGGCGCGCCCCGACAGTCGTCATCCCGCACGGGATCGTCGATCCCGGCCCGCGCTACACCGGTGAGCTGCCCCGCGGCGCGGCGATGATCAACGAACCGGCGCGGCGGGCGCGGGTCACCGGCAGCGATCTGCTTTCCGCGTTCGCGCAGGCGGGACCGGTGGACCTCTACGGGATCGGCGCGGCCGGCTTCACCGCGGATCCCGCGCCGCACCCCGTGCGCGGCATCGCCGACCTGCCGACGGCGAAGCTGCACGACGAGGTGGCACGCAGGCGCGTTTACCTGCACACGGCGCGCTGGACCTCGCTCGGACTGTCCCTTTTGGAGGCGATGCACCTCGGCATGCCGGTGGTGGCACTGGCCACCACGGAAGCGGTAGCGGCCGTGCCGCCGGAGGCGGGCGCGCTGTCCACCGACATCACCAGGTTGACCACCACGTTCGGCGAACTGCTGCACGAACCCGACCTCGCGAAACTCGCCGGGAAGCGGGCCAGGGAGTTCGCGCTGGCCCACTTCGGACTCGGCGCCTTCCTCGAGCGCTGGGATGCGCTGCTCGCCGAACTCACCGTCAAGGAAGGGGCTTGCCGATGAAGATCGCCATGGTGTCCGAACACGCCAGCCCGCTGGCCGCACTGGGCGGCGTCGATGCCGGCGGGCAGAACGTGCACGTGGCCGAACTCTCCGCGGCGTTGTCCCGCCAGGGGCATCAGGTGACCGTCTACACGCGACGTGACGACCCGTCGACGCCGGGTGTGGTGCGCGCCTCGGGCGGCTACCGCGTGGTGCACGTGCCCGCCGGCCCGGCGCGGGAACTGCCGAAGGACCGACTGCTGCCGTACATGGGCGAGTTCGCGGAGTTCCTCCGCGGCCGGTGGGACCAGGACCGGCCCGACGTCGTGCACGCGCATTTCTGGATGTCCGGACTGGCGTCGCTGCTGGCCGTCGCGGGCACCGGAATTCCCGTGGTGCAGACGTTTCACGCGCTCGGCGTGGTCAAACGCCGGCACCAGGGTGCGGCCGACACCAGCCCGCCGGAGCGGATCCGGCTGGAACGGATGATCGCCAAGCGGGCGGACCGGGTGGTGGCGACCTGTACCGACGAGGTGTTCGAGCTGGTCCGCCTCGGCGTGCCGCGCACGCGGGCGTCGGTCGTCCCGTGCGGCGTGGATGCCGACGGGTTCAGCCCTGGCGGGCCGAGCGCGCGGCGCGGGGCACCGCATCGCGTGCTCAGTGTGGGCAGGCTGGTGCCGCGCAAGGGTTTCGACATCGCGATCACGGCGCTGAAAGCCTTGCCGGACACCGAGTTGGTGATCGTCGGCGGGCCCGGCGAAGGCGAGCTCGAACACGATCCCGAGGCGCGGCGCCTGCTCGGCGTCGCCAGGAAACTCGGCGTCCGCGACCGGTTGCGGATGGTGGGGCAGGTGCCGCGCGAGGACATGCCGGCCCTGCTGCGCTCGGCGGACGTCATGGTGTGCACGCCGTGGTACGAGCCGTTCGGCATCACGCCGCTGGAAGCGATGGCGTCCGCGGTGCCCGTGGTCGCCAGCGCGGTGGGTGGACTCATCGACACGGTGGTGGACGGGGTGACCGGCACACTCGTCCCGCCGCGCGATCCGGTCAGGCTGGCCTCGGCCGTCCGGGAGCTGCTGGCGGACCCCACGCTGCGGGAACGGTACGGCCTCGCCGGGTACGACCGGGTGCACGCACGCTACTCGTGGGACCGGGTCGGAGCCGACACACTGCGCGCCTACCACCACGTGGTCTCGGTTCCGGTGCTGGAATCCGCGGCACAGTAAGGGCCCGCGCCGGCTCAACCCACGTAGCGGCGCGCCCGGGAATCGCGTTGCGTGTCCTCCAGCGATACCAAACCCGCCTCGACCGACGAGGGCACCACCGCGCGCTCTCGCAGCACCCACGGCAGCCCGCGCAGCGTCTCCAGCACCGCACGCACCGTGGCGCGATCGAACGGAGCCGAGCGCAGCACCGCGGCGGTACGCCGGGTCGCGCTGGGCACCGGACGCCGCAGCCACAGCGTCCACAGTGTGTTGCGGATGCCGAGCTGGCGTCGGCGGCGGGGGTCCCGCACCTTCGACGGCGCGTGGTGGATGATCATTCGCTCGTCCCAGCACATCCACCAGCCCCGTGCGGCCAGGTCGAGTGCGAGCAGCTCCTCCTCGCCGCCGAGCCACATCCGTGCCGAGAAGCCGCCGACGCCGGTGAAAGCGCTGACCCGGAACGCGGTGAGCCCGGCCATCACCCCGAGCAGTGCGGGACCGGGCAGCCAGTCCGGCCCGCGCACCGGGGAATCCCGCAGCTCAGGGGTCAGCGGATCCTCCTCCAGGCCCGGTTCCACCAGGCATTTCCCGGTGACCGAAGCGAGCCCGGGATACTCGTCGAGCACGTCGGCCGCGTGTTCGAGGGAGCCGGCCTGCCAGCGGGTGTCGTCGTCGCAGAACGCCACGTACGGCGTGCGCACCCGGCGGACGGCGTGGTTGCGCGCCACAGAGCCGAGATTGGTCTCCGACCGGATCAGCTCGACCTCGGGGAAGGATCGCGCGACGGCGTCGGCCGTGCCGTCCTCCGACGCGTTGTCCACCAGGATGATCGGCGCGTCGTCGGGCAGGCCGGTCATGTGCCGCAGGGTCCGCATGAGCTGTTCCCGCCGGTTGTGGGTGATCACGACCACGCTGATCCGGCTCATCGGCTCGCCTCCGCGGCCCGTTCGAGCAGTCGTGCCTGTTGTTCGACGAAGCCGGGAAGCCGCTGCCGGTGGCGCAGCGCGGCCGGGAGCCGCCGCAGCAGCCCCAGCAGCACCGCCCGCGCGTCGGCGTCGCGCAGCGCGACGGCCGCGAGCGCCGCGGTGTCGGAGAGGCAGCGGCGCAACGGCCGCCGCAGCCACGTGATCAACGCGTTGTTGCGGCACTCCGCACGTTTCCGCCAAGCCGCGGAGGGCCGCTGCCGCGAAGGATGGTGGTGCGCGCGAACCCGGTCCGAATAGCACAGTTGCCAGTCCCGCGCGGCGAGATCGAGGGCGAGCAGCCGTTCCTCCGCGCCGAAGTGGAGCAGCTCGCTGAACCCACCGGCGTCGAGGAACGCCTGCCTGCGGACCACCGCGGCACACCCGAGGAAGCCCAGCACCGACGGTCCCGGCAGGTCCGGCGCGTGGCCGAGCGGGCTGTGGCCCATCAGGTCGTTGACCGGGTCCTCGATCCTTTGTGGACCCACCAGGGTCCGTGCGGCGACCAGCCCGACCTGTGGACAGGAGTCGAGCATCCGTTCCGCTTCGGACAGCGCGTCCTCGGCCCACCACGAGTCGTCGTCGCTGAACGCGACATAGCGTGTGGCGGCGGCCGCCACTCCCTCGTTCCGGGCCGCGGCGGCGAGATTGCGCGGCAGCCGGATCAACCGCACGCCGGGAAAGGATCGCGCGACGTCAGGTGTGTCGTCGTGGGAGGCGTTGTCCACCACGATCACCGGCGGGGCGGACCGCAGCGACGTCAGCTCCCGCAGGGTCCGGGCGAGTTCGCCAGCCCGGTTCCTCGTCGCGATCACCACCGTGGTGCTGTTCACCGCGAGACCTCCATGAGCAGTTCGCCGACAAGCCCGGTGCCCTTCTCCCGGCGCCGCGCGGCCACCCGTCCCGCGGGCGAGAGGCACCACCGCCACCAGCTGTCAAGCACGCCCAGCCAACACCAGGTGGGTGTATCGCTGCGGCTCGGCGTCGTCGAGCGACAGTGCTTCCGGCCAGCCCGTGACAGTTACACGCATCTACGGCTGTTACCCGGCGCCGCACCGGTTCAACCTGTCCGGGAACGGCCGGGACACACGTTTGCCGCAGTGCGTTCCCGGCAACCCTGGCACCACGAACAGTGGAAGGAGTTCGCCATGCCGCAGCAGGCCTGGAACGACAAGCGGGAGCGCCAGTACGAGCACATCAAGGAGTCCCAGGAGGACCGGGGGGCGAGCGAGGGACGGGCGAAGGAGATCGCGGCCCGCACGGTGAACAAGAACCGCGCCCGTTCGAGCGAGTCACGGCAGGCCAGCAAGACCTCCGTCAAGGACAAGTCCCCGCAGGAACGCGGTGGCCACCGTTCTGGCAAGCGGCTCGGGCCGGGCGGGCCGACCAAGGACCAGCTCTACAACGAGGCCAAGAAGCGCAACATCCACGGTCGCTCCACGATGACGAAGAAGGAGCTCGAGAAGGCGCTCGGCGGTTCCCGCTGACGTCCGGACCGGGCCGCTACTCCAGCAGGCTCACCCCGCGGGGTAGTTGCGATCCCGCAGCAAGCCGGCGAGGTGAGCCGCGTTGGTGGCGAGGGATTTGGTGGTGGAGGCCACGGCGTCGGGCGTTTTGTCCAGCTCGCGGTATTCCCGCGGGTTCATCGCCTCGGAGTTCCAGTAGGTGCCCGCCTGCGCGGCGACCGTGAACCCGATGTCGTTGAGGGCCTGGAACGAGTCCGCGATGATCTTGTGCGCCCCGTCCTCTTTGCCGACCACCGCGACCACGGCCACCTTGCCGTAGAGCGCCGGCCTGCCCGCATTGTCCCTTTCGGACAGTTCGGCGTCCAGGCGTTCCAGCACCCGCTGCGCGATGCTCGACATGTGCCCCACCCACGTGGGTGTGGCGAACACCAGGATGTCGCAGTCGTACACCTTCTGCCGCAGTCGCGGCCACTGGTCGCCGTCGCCCATGTCGGCGTCGACTCCGGCGTGCACGGTGTGGTCGGCGACCCGGACGGACTCGACGGCGTAGCCGTGTCCGGCCAGTTCGTCGAGCACCTGCCGGGCCAGCACTTCGCTGCTGGACGGTTCGGGCGAGGGTTTGAGGCTGCAGACGAGAGCGAGCGCGCGCGGGGTGGTCACGATGACGGTTCTCCCTTCAGCCGGGCGTGGTTTCGCCGCCGAGCGCGGCGATCACTTCGCCGCTGTAGTAGCCGGACAGCCGGTTCGACGCGAGGAACACGTACGACGGCGCGAGTAGCTGTGGATGTTCACGTCGAAGGTGTGCATCCACTGCTTCTCGGTGAGTTCCTCGGGCGCAGAACGCAGTCACGTCCCTGCGCCCGCACCAGTTCGGCGCGCTCGCCGCCCGGCGAGCAGATCACGGCCCACGTAGTCGGCCATGGTGTCGCGCGGCTGTGGAGCCATCTCCTGCGTCGTACCGGGCGGCTCCTGCTGCTGCGGTGGTCGTGCCCGCTCGGACATAGTGCACCCTCCTTCGGCGTGACGTCCCGGGGTTACCCAGGGGCACTGCGGAGAAACTGCGCCGGTTCAACGCGATTCGCAGCGGGTAGCCGACCGGGATGCCGCACAACATCGAACGCAGCCTTGTCTCCGGCGGGGCGGGCTTCCTCGGTTCCCATCTCTGCGACCGGCTCCTCGCCGCCGGCGCCGAAGTGGACGCGGTCGACAACTTCGCCACGTCGTCACCGGACACCCTCGGGCACCTCATCGGCACACCGGGTTTCCGGTTGCTCAGCCACGACATCACCGAGCCGATTCCCGCGGACCGGCGTTACGACACGATCTTCCACCTCGCGTCGGCCGCGTCCCCGCCGGACTACTTCCGGTTGCCGGTGCAGACGCTGCGTGCCGGATCGCGGGGCACCGAGGAGCTGCTCGACCTCGCGCTCCGGTGCGACGCACGGTTCGTGCTCGCCTCGACCAGCGAGGTATACGGCGATCCGGCGGAGCATCCGCAGCGGGAAACCTACTGGGGGCACGTGAATCCCGTCGGTCCGCGCAGCGTCTACGACGAGGCGAAACGGTACGCGGAGGCGCTCACGACGGCGTACCGCAGGGGGCAGGGCGCGGACACCGGCATCGCCCGGATCTTCAACACCTACGGGCCGCGCATGCGTCCCTTCGACGGCCGGATGGTGCCCACGTTCGTCCGCCAGGCGCTGGCGGGCGAACCACTGACGATCGCGGGATCCGGCGAGCAGACACGATCGCTGTGTTACGTCGATGACACCGTCCGCGGCCTGATCGCGCTCGCCCGGTTCGGCCATCCGGGTCCGGTGAACATCGGAAATCCGGACGAGATCTCGGTGGCGGACCTCGCCAGGAGAATCGTCCGGATAACCGGGAGCGCCTCACCGCTGGAGCACGTCGAGGCCGCGGCGGACGACCCGAAACGACGCTGCCCCGACATCACGCTGGCGCGCACCGAGCTGGGCTGGAGTCCGGACGTGGACATGGCGGACGGCCTGCGGCGGACGGTCGCCTGGTTCACCGGGCTGTTGCCGGAGCGAGCGCCGCTGCGGTGAGTAGCGACGTCCTGGGCCTTCGCGGCCGAATCGTTTATGGCCGATTCCAGGGGGTAGCGCTTAGGGCAAGGGCAGGCCGGTTCGCGGCCCGCCACCGGCTGGAGGTGAAACCGTGCGCATTCTGGGGATCAATGCCGTGTTCCATGATCCGGCCGCCGCGCTCGTCGTCGACGGCGAGATCGTGGCCGCGGCGGAGGAGGAACGCTTCAGCCGCCGCAAGCACGGCAAGCGCCCGGTTCCGTTCTCGGCGTGGGAAATGCCGGAACAGTCGGCCGCGTGGTGCCTCGAGCGCGGCGGTATCCGGCCGGATCAGCTCGACGCCGTGGGCTACTCCTACGACCCCGATCTGGTCGACCACTCGCTGGGCGGGCTCGACGCCGGGAGCGAGGCGACGCGCACCGACTACGCCCGGCGTGCACCCCACTTTCTGAAAACAGCACTGCCCGGCCTGGATCCCACGATCCTGCGGTTCGTGCGCCATCACGTGGCACACGGCGCATCCGCCGCGCTGGCCGCACCCTTCGACAACCCGGCCGTGCTCGTCGCGGACGGGCGCGGCGAGAGCACGTCGTATCTCGCGGGCGAGTACCGTGACGGCAAGTTCGTCGAACTCGCCACGCAGCGGCTCCCGCACTCGCTCGGGCTGCTCTACGAGGACCTCACCGAGCACCTCGGATTCGCCAGGTCCAGCGACGAGTACAAGGTGATGGCGCTGGCCTCCTACGGCAAGCCGCGCTTTCTCGGCGAGTTTGAGAAACTCGTGCGGGTGGACGGCGACGGCGGCTTCCGGACCGAGCCCGTGCACTGGGAGTCCTTTGCCCCGAAGGGGAACGGCGGCGACTTCGGTTCCGCGCACGCCGACCTCGCGGCGAGTGTCCAGCGCCGTCTCGAGGACGTCCTGCTGGAGCTCGCCGGCTGGTTGCACCGGGCGACCGGCAACCCGAATCTGGCGATGGCGGGAGGGATCGCGCTGAACTGTGTCGCGAACACCCGCCTGCACGACGAAGGACCGTTCGAGCGGATCTGGGTGCAACCGGCGGCCGGGGACGCGGGCACCGCGCTCGGCGCGGCGCTGCAACTGGCTTCGGAATGGGGTGAGCCCGGCACCGCGATGCCCGGTGCCGACCTGGGTCGCGAATGGACCGACGACGAGGTGGAAAGCGTTCTGCGCAGGGCGAAACTCGACTACGAGCGGCCGGACGACCTGGCCGGGACGGTGGCGCGGGCACTGGCCGACGACCAGATCGTGGCCTGGTTCCAGGGCCGTGCCGAGTTCGGGCCACGCGCGCTGGGGCATCGGTCGCTACTGGCGCACCCCGGCCACGCGGCGAACCTCGAACGCCTCAACGACGTGAAGGGCCGCGAGCAGTTCCGGCCGGTGGCGCCGATGGTGCTGGCCGACCGGGCGGCCGACGTCTTCCGCCGCGGCCCCCTGCCGAGCCCCTACATGCTGTTCGTGCACGACGTCGCCCCCGGCTGGCGCGACCGCCTGCCCGCGGTGACGCATGCGGACGGTACCGCCAGGGTGCAGACCGTGGCGCACCGGGAAAATCCGGTACTG
>DASZUO010000099.1:0-5474 GCA_035547575.1 Amycolatopsis sp.
TAGACCCTTGCCCACGTACAGCCCCAAGCCCGGCGATGTCACCCGTGCCTGGCACGTGATCGATGCCGAGGATGTCGTGCTCGGCCGGCTCGCGACCGAGGTCGCCACGCTGCTGCGCGGCAAGCACAAGCCGACCTTCGCCCCCCATATGGACACCGGTGACTTCGTCATCATCGTCAACGCCGAGAAGGTTGCGCTCACCGGTAACAAGCGCGACCAGAAGTTCGCGTACCGGCACAGCGGTTACCCCGGTGGTCTGCGCAAGCGGTCCTTCGGCGAGCTGCTCGACACCCGCCCCGAGCGGCTGCTCGAGAAGGTCGTCAAGGGCATGCTGCCGAAGAACAAGCTCGGCCGCGCCCAGGCGAAGAAGCTCAAGGTCTACGCCGGCCCGGAGCATCCGCACGGTGCGCAGCAGCCGCAGCCGCACGAGATCACCAAGATCGCGCAGGTCGCCCAGTGAGTGAGGAAACGTCTGTGACCAGCACCGAGCCCGAGGCTACGGAGGCCACCCCGGCCGCCGAGAGCACTCCGGTCGCCGAAGCCGCCCCCGTCGCCGAGGGCACCGCGGCGGTCGTGACCAGCGAGACGCCGGCTGCCCCGCGCCCGACGCGCGCCGCGGGCGGTTCCGCGCAGACCGTCGGTCGCCGCAAGGAGGCCGTCGTTCGCGTTCGGCTCGTCCCCGGCAGCGGCGAGTTCAAGCTCAACGGCAAGTCGCTCGAGGAATACTTCCCGAACAAGGTCCACCAGCAGCTCATCCGCGAGCCGCTGGTGACCGTCGACAAGCCGGAGTCGTTCGACATCTTCGGCAACCTCATGGGCGGCGGCATCTCCGGCCAGGCCGGTGCGCTGCGCCTGGCGATCGCCCGCGCGCTCGTCGAGGTCGACGCGGATGACCGCCCGGCGCTCAAGAAGGCCGGCTTCCTCACGCGGGACGCGCGTGCCACCGAGCGCAAGAAGTACGGTCTCAAGAAGGCCCGCAAGGCTCCGCAGTACAGCAAGCGCTAATACCCCACCAGGGGCAAAGCCCCTGGAGCCCCGGCGGCGTACGTTGGTTGTCACCCGTACGCCGCCGTTGGCGTTTCTGTGGGACTTTGCGAATCGAGGGGAGACTCGGGCAGATGGCACGCCTGTTCGGCACCGACGGAGTTCGGGGTCTTGCCAACGGGGATCTGACGCCGGAACTGGCGCTCGCCGTCGCGGCCAGCGCGGCCCGCGTGCTCGCCGCGCACGACCGGTCGCACCGGCCGGTGGCGGTCGTCGGCCGGGACCCGCGTGCCAGCGGCGAGATGCTGGAGTCCGCCGTCGGCGCCGGGCTCGCCTCGGCCGGCGCCGACGTGCTGCGTGTCGGCGTGCAGCCGACCCCTGCAGTCGCGCACCTGGTCGCGGCGCTGGACGCGGACCTCGGCGTGATGATCTCCGCGTCGCACAACCCGATGCCCGACAACGGGATCAAGCTGTTCGCGGCCGGCGGGCACAAGCTGCCCGACGGCATCGAGGACGAGATCGAGTCCGGCCTGGACTCCGGCACCATCCGCCCTACAGGCGCGGAGATCGGGCGGGTCACGGACGTGGGCGACGCCGTCGACCGCTACACCCAGCATCTGCTCGCCGCCGTGCCGCGCCCCCTGACGGGCTTGCGCGTGGTCGTCGACTGCGCGAACGGCGCAGCCTCCGTCGCGGCCCCCGAGGTGTACCGGAAGGCGGGCGCCGAGGTCGTGGCGATCCACGCCGAGCCCGACGGCATCAACATCAACGACAACTGCGGCTCGACCCACATCGAGCAGCTGCGGGCCACCGTCCGTGAGCACGGTGCGGACCTCGGCATCGCGCACGACGGCGACGCCGACCGCTGCCTGGCTGTCGATGCCGCCGGTGAACTGATCGACGGCGACCAGATCATGGCGATCCTCGCACTCGACATGGCCGAGGCCGGCGAGCTGGCGCACAACACGCTCGTCGCCACCGTCATGAGCAACCTGGGGCTGCACCTGGCGATGCGGGAGCACGGCGTCGAGATCCGCACCACCGCGGTCGGCGACCGCTATGTGCTGGAGGAGCTGCGGGCGGGCGGCTATGCGCTGGGCGGCGAACAGTCCGGTCACGTCGTGTTCCCCGGCGTCGCGACCACAGGCGACGGCCTGCTCACCGCGCTGCGCCTGATGAGCCGGGTCGCCGCCACCGGCAAGCAGCTGGCCGAACTGGCCGGCGTGATGCGGCGCCTGCCGCAGGTGCTGGTGAACGTGCGGGTCGCGGACAAGGGCGCGGTCGCCGAGTCGCAGCTGGTGCGGGACGCCGTGGCCGCGGTCGAGGCCGAACTGGGTGCCGAGGGCCGGGTGCTGCTTCGCCCGTCCGGCACTGAACAGCTCGTCCGGGTGATGGTCGAGGCCCCCGCGCACGAAACCGCGCAGGCGGCGGCCGACCGGCTCGCGGGGGTCGTGTCCTCGGCTTCCTGACGGTTTTCCGAGTGCGGCGCCCGTCGGTACATTCTGTGCAGATGCGACGGCACCGCGAGCCGTGTGAGCGCGTCGTAGGTGCAGTACGAGCTGTTCCAGACCACGCGAGCAGGGGGAGACCATGGCAGACGCCGGCTACCAGGCGGACACCGGCAAGCTGAGCGCCGGCGCGAACGCCTACACCCAGGAGGGTGGTGAGCTCGGCACGGCCGCGGGCAAGCTCACGCCGACCGTCGCCGCTGGGCAGGTCGGCCAGGCGTTCTCCGACGTCGCGGGCAAGTACGGCGAAGCGTTCGGCAAGTTCCGCACCGCTGTCACCAACTACGGCACGAAGGTCACCGAGTTCGGCAGCTCGCTGGGTTCGGCGTCGAAGAAGTACGCGTCGAACGAGCAGGCGCAGCAGCACGCGATTCCCGGGCAGGACTGACCATGGCGAACTGGCTGGAGCCCGCGGCCCGCGAGGCGGGCGAGAAGATGTTCAGCACGGACGACATCAAGGACATGCGGGCGATGCTGGACGACCCGTACGTGTCCAACGACAACAAGCAGAACATGCTGTACGCGCTGTCCAATATGGGCGCGATCAGTGACTCGGAGATCGACAAGTACGCGGGGCAGATCGGCGCGAACGCCGGCGACATCAAGGACGGCGGCGCGGCGCCGCTGGAGAACATCGTGCACGCCAAGGGCTCGCTGGTCGCCGGGCGTGAGCAGCAGCGCACCGGCGCGGCGAAGAAGGCACTCGACGACAGTCAGAAGCGGCTCGACGAGGGCAACTTCAAGAACTCGGACGAGATCATCGACCAGGCCGACGTCGGACTGAAGATCTTCGACGATTTTTATCCGCGCTACACCAAGGCCGGTGGACAGTCCAATATGGGCGGTGGCGCGGACGCGCCGGGCGCGGGACTCGACCCGCAGAGCCTACGTGCCGCGACCAAGCAGTTCCGCGGCATCGACTTCACCGCGTTCAAGACCGACGCCGACGCGCTGACCGCGGCGTCGAAATCCGTAAACGAATCCAACCAGCAGCTGGCCACCGCCTGGGCCGGCAACATGGCTGAGTGGAAGGGTTCCGGCGCCACCGCGGCCGCGCAGTACAAGTCCAAACTGGACGCCGGCGCGGCCACGCTCATCCAGGCGCTGAGTAACGCGCCGGGCACGATCACGCAGGGCATCGGCACCATCGAGAAGCAGGTCACGGACTTCGCGAAGCAGGTGCACAACATCTACGGCGACGGCAAGATGGCGCAGCTGACGCCGACCGACGTCGACAACCTGTTGCAGAGCAAGGACCAGCTGCCCGGGGTGATCCAGCAGCTGGAGCAGAAGATCCAGGAACTCAACAACCGCAGCACGTTCGACAAGATCGTGGGCGGTGTGCTCGGATTCTTCATCGGTGGCCCGATCGGCGCGATCGCCGGGGTGATCGGCATCAGCTTCGCCGAGAACATCACCGAGGACAACATCGAGGAAGAGACCGCCAAGTACAAGCAGGCGCTCGCCGACACCCAGACGAAGCTGCAGCAGTTCACCCAGGACTACGCGACCAAGGCGAACTCCGTGCAGCAGCAGGCGTCGAACACGCTGCAGGGTGTGCACCAGTCCTACGACGCGATGCTGCAGGGGCTCGGTCAGGGGATGGACAAGGATCCGTTCGCGGATGTCGGGTCGCCGAGTCAGGGCGGTTCGGACTCCACGAGCTCCAGCAGTTCCGGTGGCTCCGGCGGCGGCAATGGGGGTAGCCCGGGCGCGGGTGCCGGCGGGGGTGGCACCGGCGCGGCCGCGGGTGGCGGTGGCGGCACGGCGGCGGAGTCCACCGCGCCGAACGACCCGGCGCAGGTCGCGCAGGCCGCGCAGCAGGAGGCGGGCCACGGGATCAACCCGCTGACCGGCAAGCCGATGGAGACCGACCCGCAGACCGGCCAGCCATACCCGATCGACCCGAAGACGGGCGAGGCGATCAAGGACGCCGGCGACGATCAGGACACCGTGACCGTCAAGAAGGGCGACAACACGATCGAGATGTCCGAGCCGGACAAGGACGGCAAGATGGACATAAAGATCGACGATGGCGCGGGCCACGCCAAGGACTACCAGCTCGACTGGGGCGACGACGACAAGTCGACGGCCGATGGCGCAGCCAGCGACCCCGGCGCCGGAGCGGCCGGTGCCGCGGGAGGTGCAGCCGGCGCGGGCGCGGCCGGTGGTGTGGGAGGTGCCGCGGGCGCGGCCGGTGGCGCGGCGGGCGACAAGGTCTACACACCCGGCCCGGACGGCAAGATCCACATCGACGACGGCAACCTCAAGATCACCGCCGAGCGCCCCGACGGACCGGACGGTCCCACGACCGTCACGGTCGACGACGGTTCTGGCACGCCCACCACGTACACGCTGGGCGAGGAGGACAAGGGCTCGGCGGGCGGGGGTTCGGCCTCGGATGCCGCGGCCGGGCGGGTTGGTGACGCCTCGGGGGCCGGGCGGTCCGGCGATGTTTCGGCAGCCGGGCACGCAGGGGCCGCGGCCGGGCAGGCGGGGGGCGCCTCGGCGAGCGCCGGGGCGGCGGGTCAGGCTGGTGGTGCGGCTGGCGGTGATGCTGCCGGGAGCGCGGGTGGTGCGGCTGGCGGTGACGGTGCTGCCGGGAGCGCCGGTGGAGCGGCTGGCGGTGATGGCGCTGCCGGAAGCGCGGGTGGTGCGGCTGTGGGCGATGGTCCCGCGGGGAGCGCGGGTGGCAGCGAGGGAGGCCCGGGCGGATTCCAGGCGCCGGGCGGTGTTGATGTCGACGGTGCCTTCGCGGCAGCCGGCGGTGCCGCGGGGGCGGAGGGGGCAACGGCCGCGGGCGGCGTGGACTCGAGCGCGGCGGGTGGCGACGCCGCGGGCCCCCAGCCGACGGCACCTGCGGACGCGGGCACGGACGCCGTCGCGGCGGGGGCTGCGGCCGGGGGTGCCGGTGGCGTCGCGGCGGGGGCGTCGCTGGGGGAGGCGGGGGCCATGACCGGGTCGCTCGGGGATCCGAGTTCG
>DASZUO010000100.1:0-5119 GCA_035547575.1 Amycolatopsis sp.
AACGCCGCCCGGCTGGCCGAGCTGGAGGGCCTCGGCGCGCACCTCGTGCCCGGCCTGAGCGCGCCGCCCGATGGCACCGACCTGGTGGTCACCAGCCCTGGCTGGCGGCCGACGGCGCCGCTGCTGGCCGCCGCGGCCGAGGCGGGCGTCGAGACGATCGGCGACGTCGAGCTGGCGTGGCGGCTGTCGCGGACGCGGGAGAACCCGCCGGTGTGGCTCGCGGTGACCGGCACGAACGGCAAGACGACCACCGTCGGCATGCTCGAATCGATACTGCGCGCCGCCGGGGTCAACGCGGTGGCCTGCGGAAACGTGGGCTTCGCGGTGCTCGACGCGGTGTCGGCGGGCTACGACGTGCTCGCCGTCGAGCTGTCCAGCTTCCAGCTGCACTGGTCCAGCACGCTGGCCCCGCGCGCGTCCGTCGTGCTCAACGTCGCCGAGGACCACCTGGACTGGCACGGCTCGCTGGAGGCCTACGCCGCCGACAAGGGCAAGATCTACGCCCACGCCGAGACGGTCGTCTACAACACGGACGACGCCTGGTCGACACGGCTTTCCGCCGGGTACGAGGGCGCTGTCGGGTTCGGGCTCGGCACACCGCGCCCCGGCGAGCTCGGGCTGGTCGAGGACCTGCTGGTCGACCGTGCTTTCGTCGACGACCCGGCGCACGCGCGGGAGCTGTGCACGGTCGCCGACGTGCGGCCCGCGGGCCCGCACAACGTCGCCAACGCGCTGGCCGCCGCCGCGCTGGCCCGCGCCTATGGGGTCGCCGTCACAGCCGTGTCCAAGGGGTTGCGGGACTTCCATCCCGGCGCCCACCGGGCCGTCGAGGTGGGCGAGGTGGCGGGTGTCCGGTACGTCGACGACTCCAAGGCCACCAACCCGCACGCCGCCGCCGGGTCACTGCTCGCGCACGCCGACGTGGTGTGGATCGCGGGCGGCCGGCTCAAGGGCGCCTCGGTGGACTCGCTCGTCGCGGCCGTGTCCGGGCGCTTGCGGGGCGCTGTGCTGCTGGGCGCCGACGCGGATGTGATCGCGGGTGCTCTCGCGCGACACGCGCCGAATGTCCCCGTCCAGCGGGTCCCGGCAGGTCACGATGATCCCATGAGTGCGGCGGTTGAGGCAGCGCGCGTGCTGGCGCGCCCCGGGGATGTCGTGCTGCTGGCACCTGCCGCGGCATCGCTGGACATGTTCCGTGACTACGCCCATCGGGGTGATGCCTTCGCCGACGCGGTGAGAGATCTCCTGGGTGGCGCGAGTGACCGCGGTTGAGGACAAGGCCGAGCGAAGCCCAGGGCACGATGCCCAGCGCCGGCCCCGGCGCAAGCGGGAAGCGCGGCTCGGCGCGCTGACGGCGTGGCTGTCGCGGCCACTGGCGGACTTCCACCTCGTTCTGGCGCTGACCGGACTTCTGACGTCGATCGGCATCGTGATGGTGCTGTCGGCGTCGTCGGTCGCGTCGGTGGACCCGGCCACCGGGTCCGGCGTGTACTCGCTGTTCAAGAAGCACCTGGTGTTCGTGGTCAGCGGCGCACTGGTGTTCTGGCTCGGGCTGCGGATGCCGCTGCGCCGCACGCGCGCGCTGTCGTCGATGGCGGTGCTGATCTGCCTGGCCATGCTCGCACTGGTGCTCACGCCGCTGGGTTCGGCCGGCGGCGGCGCGCAGCGCTGGTTCGTGATCGGCGGCTTCTCGGTGCAGCCGGTCGAGTTCACCAAGGTCGCGCTGGCGCTGTGGGGCGCGCACGTGCTGGTGACCAAGTACAACCTGCTGCACCAGTGGCGGCATCTGATGGTGCCGGTGGTGCCGGTCGCGCTGCTGATGTTCGCGCTGGTCATGGCGCAGCCGAACCTGTCCGGCACGATCACCCTCGGCGTGGTGCTCGCGTCGTTGCTGTGGTTCGCGGGCGCGCCGAAGCGGCTGTTCGCGGTGCTGTTCGGCGGGGGTGTCGCGGGCGCCGTCCTGCTCGCGCTGACCGCCGGCTATCGCCAGTCGCGCGTGCTGTCGTTCCTCTCGCCCGCGTCGGACACCTCCGGCGCCGCCTACCAGGCCACGCAGGCGAAGTACGCGCTGGCCGACGGTGGCCTGTTCGGCAAGGGGCTGGGGCAGGGCCCGTCGAAGTGGGCGTACCTGCCCAACGTGCAGAACGACTTCATCTTCGCCGTGATCGGCGAGGAGCTCGGCTTCATCGGCTGTGTCGTCGTGATCGGGTTGTTCGTCGGGCTGGCGATCGTGGGCCTGCGCATCGCGACCCGCAACCTCGACCCGTGGATCCGCATCGTCGCCGGCACGCTGACGGTGTTCACCGTGTCGCAGGCCGGCATCAACATCGGCTACGTCGTCGGCCTGCTGCCCGTCACCGGTGTCACGCTGCCGCTGATCTCGGCCGGCGGCACCTCGATCTGGGTGACGATGTTCCTGATGGGGGTGCTCGCCAACGCGGCGAGGCACGAACCGGAGTCGGTCGCGGCACTGCGCTCACAGGGACCGGGTAAATTCGGGCGCCTGCTGCGGTTGCCCGCGCCCGAGGTCTACCGTCCGCCCGCGAAGCGGCGGGGGAGCGGACGCGTGAGCACGCCGAGGCGGGACAGGCCGTCCGCGCGCGGCTCGCGCTCCGCACAGCCCGCGGAGCGCCGGCGCCAGGGGCGAGCAGACTACGGTAGACGTTCGACGCGAAGAGGAACCACGTGAGCAAGGCCGTTACGCCGAGCACCCCCACCGTCGTGGTGGCGGGCGGGGGCACCGCCGGACACATCGAGCCCGCGATGGCGCTCGCCGACGCGGTGAAACGCCTGTGTCCCGGGGCCACCGTCGTCGCGCTGGGCACCGCGCGCGGGCTGGAGAACGACCTGGTGCCCGCACGTGGGTACCCGCTCGAGCTGATCCCGCCGGTGCCGCTGCCGCGCAAGCCCACGGTGGACCTGCTGCGGCTGCCGCTGAAGGTCCGCGACTCGGTCAGGCAGGCGCGGCAGGTGCTCGACAGCGTCGGCGCGGACGTCGTCGTCGGGTTCGGCGGTTACGTCGCGCTGCCCGCGTACTTCGCGGCGCGCGGCCGGGTACCGATCGTCGTGCACGAGGCGAACCAGTCGCCGGGGCTGGCCAACCGGGTGGGCGCGCGGTTCGCGGAGCGGGTCGCCGTCGCCGTGCCGGGCACGCCGCTGCCCGGCGCCGAGGTCGTCGGCATCCCGTTGCGCCGCTCGATCACCTCGCTCGATCGCGCGGAGTTGCGCGACCAGGCCCGCAAGCACTTCGGGCTCGACCCGGACGCGCCGACGCTGCTGGTCTTCGGCGGGTCGCAGGGCGCGCGGTCGATCAACACCGCGGTCTCCGGTGCGGCGAAGGAACTGGCCGACGCCGGCGTGGGCGTGCTGCACGCGCACGGGCCGAAGAACTCGCTGGTGGTCCAGGAGTTCCCCGGCCGCCCGCCCTACCTTCCCGTGCCGTACCTGGAGCGGATGGACCTCGCCTACGCGGCGGCCGACATGGTGCTGTGCAGATCGGGCGCGATGACCGCGGCGGAGGTGTCGGCGGTGGGCCTGCCCGCGGTGTTCGTGCCGTTGCCCATCGGTAACGGCGAGCAGACGACCAACGCGCGCCCCGCGGTCGACGCGGGCGCGGCGCTGCTGGTCGAGGACGCCGACCTCACCCCGGCGAAGGTGGCCGAACTGGTCATCCCGATGGTGACCGACCCCGAGCGGATCGCGCGGATGAGCGCCGCCGCGGTCGGCCTCGGCCACCGCGAGGCCGACGAGGTGCTGGCCAAGATCGTCCTGGAGGCCGCGAAGTGATCGTTCCGCACGAGTTGAGCAAGGCGCACCTGATCGGCATCGGCGGCGCCGGGATGAGCGGCATCGCCCGCATCCTGCTGGCCCGCGGCGCCCAGGTGTCGGGCTCCGACGCCAAGGACTCGCGGGCCTTCCTGACGCTGCGGGCGCAGGGCGCGCGGATCGAGATCGGGCAGCGCGCGGAGAACCTCGGCGACCCGTCCGCGGTCGTGGTGTCGACCGCGATCAAGGAGAGCAACCCGGAACTCGCCGCGGCCCGCGAGCGCGGGATTGCGGTGCTGCACCGGGCGAAGGCGCTGGCGCTGCTGATGGAGGGCCACCGTGTCGCGTGCATCGCAGGCACGCACGGCAAGACCTCGACCACGTCGATGCTGACGGTCGCGCTGCAGCACTGCCGGATGGACCCGTCGTTCGCGATCGGCGGCGACCTCAACGAGTCCGGTGCGAACGCGCACCACGGCGAGGGCGGGATCTTCGTCGCGGAGGCCGACGAGAGCGACGGCTCGTTCCTGAACTACACGCCGTCGGTGGCGGTGGTGACCAACATCGAGCCGGACCACCTCGACCACCACGGCACGGCCGAGGCGTACTCGGCGGTGTTCACCGAGTTCGTCAAACGCATCCAGCCCGGCGGGCTGCTCGTGGTGTGCGGCGACGACCGGGCGGCGAACGAACTCGGCAATCGTGCCGAGGGCGTTCGTGTGCGCCGCTACGGCCGCACGGTCACCGGCGAGGACGACGCGCGCGTGCTGGACCACCGGCCGGACGAAACCGGCGGAGTGGTCCGGATTTCGTTGTCCGGCAAGGAAATGGACGTGCGGGTCGCGGTGCCGGGCGAGCACATGGCACTCAACGCGGTGGCCGCGTTGCTGGCCGGGATCGAACTCGGCGCGCCCGTCGAGGGACTCGCCGAGGGGCTGGCCGCGTTCGGCGGCGTGCGGCGCCGCTTCGAGTTCAAGGGCCGCTCCGGCGACGTTCGCGTCTACGACGACTACGCCCACCACCCGACGGAGGTCGCGGCGCAACTGCGTGCGGTGCGGCACGCGGCAGGCGGCGGGCGCGTGATCGTGGTGTTCCAGCCGCACCTGTACTCGCGCACCAAGATGTTCGCGGCCGAGTTCGCGGAGGCGCTGTCACAGGCCGACGAGGTCGTCCTGCTGGACGTCTACGGCGCGCGCGAGGAGCCGCAGCCGGGCGTGACGGGTGCGCTCATCGCCGACCGCGTCCACGGCGCCGGAGTCCATTACGAGCCCGCCTTCGACCGTGTGGTGCCGCTGGCCGCCGATCTCGTGAAGCCGGGCGACCTGCTGGTCACGATGGGCGCCGGTGACGTCAC
>DASZUO010000101.1:0-31968 GCA_035547575.1 Amycolatopsis sp.
GATCAGCAGCAGCGGCAGGCTCAGCAGGTGCAGCGTGCCCGCCAGTGCGAGCGCGAGCGCGGCGCACACCTGGATGCCGTAGGCCCACGCGAGCACCGTGGCGCGCCGCAGGCGGTCGATGAGCACCCCGGCGAACAACGACAGCAGCAGCCACGGCGACTGGCCGGCGACGTTGACCCACGAGACCTCGTGCGGGTCGGTGGTCAGCGAGACGGCGAGCAGTGGCAGCGCCGCGAGCATGAGGCCTTCACCGGCTGAGCCCGCCACCGCAACCGCCTGCAGCCGTCTCCATCCGTCGCGCACGCAGAGCCCCCAGTCCCGTCCGGTGAACAGTGTCCAGGGCCGGGCCGACGACGTCGAACGAATTTCCGCCGCCGGCCGTGGAAAACCAACCGGCAAGCGGGCGGGCCCGAACTCAGCTACCCGAAGTCACACTGATACACCGCACGGTGTTGTGTATCGCGGTCGCGCCGATTAGGTTGACTGGACGGCCCGAGACCCCGGCAACACTCACCGGCCCCGCCTGCGCACACTCTGTCGCAAGAGGACCGCCGAGCCGGTGTCTTGAGAATGGAGGGCGTTTCCGTGACGTCGATTCTGCCGACCCCCGCTTTCCACGATCCTGCCGCTGTCCACGATCACCTGCTTCTCCTGTCCCGGCGCGCCGCCGAGGCCGCCGATTTCCTCGACCAGCTCAGCGATCGCTACGCCAGCGGCGAGGCGCTGACACCGCATCCCGCCGCTGCCCCGCTCGGTGAGGCGGCCGCGGCCGCCCACGACCTGTGCGTCAGCGCCCACACCGCGGCCGGGCTGGTCCGGCCGTCCGAAAGCGACGGTAGGTGAGTGTCATGTCCCAGCCCACGCCAGGACAACCGATCATGTACCTCGACCGCGACCACAGTGGTCCGGACAAGGTGACACTCCGGACCGGAGTGGTCGCGCAGCAGAGCGACATCGGGGAGGCCGGGATGGTGGCCGTGGTCCCGTCCGATACCGAGATGGCCACGATGGTGCCGGCGACCGCCGTGGTGAGCGCGCCCGCCCGCGCACACGCGAGCAACCGCCAGCCCCGCAACCCGTTGCGCGGTACGCGCGCGGGCCGCCATCGCCGCGAGGGCACCGCCGCCGCGGAGCCGACCGCTTGACCTCCGGCTGACCGCCGGGGCCGCCGTGCTGCCGCCACCCGAGGGGGGCGGCGGGGGCACGGCTGAAGGTCCATTGCGGACAGACGTGGTCCGGACCAATGTTCACCCCAACGCCGGCGGGCGAGTGGGGGTGACAGCGGCCGGGCAGGCATAGGATCATGACCGACCGGTCCCTTCGCCGTTCGAACAGGAGCTGTTCTCGTGCCGACGTTGCTGCGTCTCGACTCGTCCGCCAATCCCCGCTCGTCGGTGTCCCGCGAGCTGACCGGGGTGTTCACGCAGGCCTGGCAGGGGGAGGTCGTCGAGCGGGATCTGCACGCCTCGCCGCTGCCGCACCTGCCGGATTCGGCGCTGCACTACGCGCCGCGGCTCCGGGTCGACGGCGAGACCCCCGACCCGGCGGCCGAGAAGCTGCAGGCCGAACTGATCGAGGAGCTGCTCGCGGCGGACGCCGTGGTCATCGGCGCGCCGATGTACAACTGGTCGGTCTCGTCGACGCTCAAGGCGTGGCTGGACTACGTGCACGTGCTCGGCACGACGGTCCCGTTCGACACGAAGGACCAGCCGCTGGCCGGAAAGCCCGCGGTGGTCATCTCCAGCCGCGGCCTCACCTACGCCACCGGCACCCCGGACGAGGGCAACGACCACGCCGTGCCGCCGATCGTGCGTACCCTGGGCACGTCGATGGGCATGGCCGTGACAACGATCCTCGCGGAACTGACCCTGGCCGAGCGCATGCCGCCGCTGGCCCCGATGGCCCCCAAGGCGAAGGAAAGCCTGACCGCCGCCCGCGACCAGGCGCGCACTCTCGCGGCGAAGCTGAGTGGCGGCCGCGAATAGGCCGGTCGGGTGATTGTCGCCGCGGTAACCCGCCAGAACCGTCGCCGGGCAACGAGCGCTCTGACACGTTTCTGGGAAATCGCCACCCCGCGGAGGTATCTTTTGCGAGGAAGTAGTTAGCTGATGGAAGGAGCTTTGGTGCGCACGTCCCGTACCAAGGCTCGCTCGAGCGCAGTCATCACGGTCGTGCTCGCAGTCGCCGGTGTCGTCGTCTCCGTGATGCAGACGCTCATGGTGCCGCTGCTCGCGGACCTGCCCGAGTTGCTGCACACCACCCGCTCCGACTCGTTCTGGGCCATCACGATCACCCTGCTCACCGGCGCCGTGGCCACCCCGGTGCTCGGCCGCCTCGGCGACATGTTCGGCAAGAAGCGCATGCTGGTGCTGGCGCTGGGGCTGCTGGTCGTGGGCTCGATCGTCTCGGGGCTGTCCTCGTCACTGCTGCCGATGATGATCGGCCGCGGGCTGCAGGGTTTCGCGATCGGCGCGATCCCGCTGGGCATCAGCATCATGCGCGACGAGCTTCCGGCCGACCGCCTGGACGGGGCGGTGGGCCTGATGAGCTCGTCGCTGGGCATCGGTGGCGCGCTCGCGCTGCCCGTGGGCGCGCTCGTCGCGGAGTACCTGGACTGGCACTGGCTGTTCTTCGGCGCCGCCGTGCTCGGCACCGCGGCCCTCCTGCCGATTCTGTTCCTCGTCCCCGAGTCGCCGGTCCGCACGCCCGCCCGGTTCGACGTCCCTGGCATGATCGGCCTGTCCGTGGGGCTGGTCTGCCTGCTGCTGGGCATCTCCAAGGGCAGCGACTGGGGCTGGGGCAGCACCCGCACGCTGGGCTTCTTCGGCGCGGCGCTGGCGGTCCTGCTGTTGTGGGGCTGGCTCGAGCTGCGCACCGAGGAACCGCTGGTCGACCTGCGCACCTCGGCACGCAAGCAGGTGCTGCTCACGAACCTGTGCTCGATCATGGTCGGGTTCGCGCTCTACTCCACCCAGCTCGTGCCGCCGCAACTGCTGCAGCTCAGCCGCGAGACCGGCTACGGCCTCGGCCAGTCGATGGTGGCGGCCGGTCTGTGCATCGCGCCGGGCGGCGTGATGATGATGGCCATCTCCCAGGTCGGTGCCCGCGTGATCACCCGGCGTGGGCCCCGGACGTCACTGCTGGCCGGTGTGGCCGTGCTCGGTGTCGGCTACGCGCTGGGCCAGGTCCTGCTGCACTCGGCGTGGGAGATCGCGCTGTTCTCCGCGATCTGCGGGACGGGTGCCGGGCTCGCCTATTCGGCGCTGCCCGCGCTGATCATCGACGCAGTGCCGGAGACCGAGACCGCCGCCGCGAACGGCCTCAACACGCTGATGCGCTCGATTGGCACGTCGTCGTCCAGCGCCGTGGTCGGGATGGTGCTGGCACACATGACCACGTCGCTGGGGCCGGTGTCGGTGCCGAGCCTGAACGGTTTCCGCGCCGCGTTCCTGATCGGCTGCGGGGCCTGCGTCGTCGCCGCGATCGTCGCAATGTTCATCCCTGCCCGCGTGCCTCGCGCCGTACGCGTGACGACGCCCGAGCGGGTGCCGACCGGCAGTTGCCGCTAGGCGGCGTATCGCTGTTCGGCGGCGGGCCACGGGGTGGCCGCCTGGCGCCGGGCACGGACCTGTCCGTGCTGGTCGACGAGCTCCACGCCCCACAGCAGGCCGTCGGTGTAGACGCGGGTCCACAGCACGAGGTCGAGGTCGGTGCTGGTGTGCTCGACCCACACGCCGTCGACCTGGCCGACCCAGGAGTAGACGCCCGAGCTGGTCTCTCGGCAGTCGGCGGGGCTCATGGTCGGCCTCCTTTCCGGCGGGATTTGCCGATGGTGACAGATCGGCAACGGGATTACGCCGAATGGTGAGCGACGCAACGCGGCGCGTACCAGGCTGACGTCACCTCCATCGCGTGGGCCCCGTATGGTCCTCACTTCCCGGCGAAGAACGGCACCACGACCTGCGCGACGGCCAGCACGATCGTGACGCATGTGAGGATCGCGATCAGCACGTTCATCCGCACCTGGTAGAGGTGCCTGCTCTCCTCGTCGATCGCCTCGGCCTGCCGGTCGAGCCGGGTGACCAGCCGCTCCAGGCCCATCGACGCCTCCAGCCGCCGCTCCAGCGACCCGAGCTCGGGCGGCACCAGCAGGTCCAGCAGCCGCACGACGTCGTTGAGCGACCGCCGCAGCGACTGACCGCTGGTGGCGAGCACGCCGCCGGGACCACGGGGCAGCACCGAGCGGGCCTGCCGCAGCCACGCCTCGGCGCGCGCCAGCTGCATCAGCACGCGCTCGACGAACAGCAGGATGCCGTGGTCGAGACCGGCGACGTCCGAGTCCAGCGTGAAGAACGGTTCCTCGGCGCCGCGGTGCCGTTGCGTGAACCGGCGCTGGTGTTCGACGTACTCGCTGCCCTTGTTGTTGACGCAGACGGCACCGTTGTCGGTGGCGTACGCGGCGAACAGCTCGCGCGACCCCCAGTGCGGCCCCAGCCGCGCGGCCGCCCAGTCCTGGCTCACGAACCGCCAGCCCTCATCGCCCTCGGCGAGGCCGTACAACTGCCGCTCGATCCCGCGGGTGCTGCTCGTCGCCGCCCCGCCGTGGTAGCCCCGCAGTTCCACGCACCACCCGCAGCGCTGAAGCTCGATGTCCCGGCCAGGCAGGTGGTCCAGCTCGGCCATCGCGGCGGCGAGCGCGTCACGCGCCGACGGGTAGGCGGTGCCGCGGAACCGGCCGTGCGCGTGACCCGGCCCGGCCCCGCTGGGCCGACCCTGGAAGCTCTGCAGCACGGCGATCCCCAGATCGACCTCCTCGTGGGACACCGCGGAGCCGGGTACGCGCACAGCGGCGAGCACGGTCAGCGCCTCGTACCGCTCGTGCCAGCCGACGATCACCCTGGACGGCAGGACCCGATCGTCGGCGGCGATCTCGAACAGGTCCGTGACGACGGCGTGCCGGTGGATACCCGTCATGGCGAAGAACGTCTCCGCCGCCGTGAACTCCGCGACCGCGTCGTCCGTCGTGGCGAGCAAGCCGGTTTCGGTGCCGCGACGGGAAAAATGCGCGAACTCCGGGCGAGTCATGGTGAGCGCCCACGCGAACGTCAGCAACAGCTTGCCGTCCTTGCGCGCAACGTTCACGCAGGTCTCCCGTCGCGGCGCCACAGGGTGAGGATGTCGCGGCCGAGATTGCCCCGCAGGGCCGGAAACGCGTTGACGAGGTCGTCGCGATCGACATAGGAGTCGAGCACGCCGAGGTCGTCCAGCACGTGGTAGGTCCACTCCCAGAGCGGGGTCCAGCCGGCGGCCAGGACCTCCTTGCCGAACTCCGCGGGGTCGATCAGCCGCACCGGCAGCAGACCCGTGCGAGTGCCGGTGGTCAGCGCCTCGTCGAACCGCTCCCGATCCACGGTCTCGTATCGGATCTCGCCGTCCTCGCGCCATTCGAGCACGTAACCGCCGCGCCCCACCGGCGCCCGGCTGTAGGACAGCACGAGCAGCGCGCCGGGCGCGGCCACGTCGTGCAGGTGGCGCAGCGCGGGCTCGACGCCGGCGGGCGGCATGTGCTGCACGATGTGGCTGCAGACCACGAGCTCGTAGCCCGCCCCGTGGACGCCGGTCAGCTGCTCCTGCTGGAAGGTGATGTCCGTGCCGGCAGGCAGCGGCACAGCGCGCGCCGTCGCGAGCCTTTCCGCGTCGGGATCGACGGCGGTGATGTGGGCGGCGTACCGCGCGATCCACGTCAGCAGACGCCCGTCGCCACAACCGGCGTCGAGGGCATGGGTGCGCGAGCCGACGTGCTCGGTCACCAGCTCGCCCAGGAGGTCGAGCCCGCGCCGCTCGCTGGCGCACCAGTAGCCGGGAAAGGGCTCGTGCCGCGCGATGAACGACTTCGTGACCCGGTCACCGGGATCCGGGTAGTGGTAGTCGTCCGGCACCGGAAGAATATAGCTCAGAGCGGGGCGGCCCGGAAAAACGCGAGGATCCCGGCCGCGTCGCGGAACGGGCGGGCGGCGCCGAAGGGCGCGTTCCAGAACTCGCCGCGGTGCGGCTCGTGTGGACCGACGTAGGCGTAGGGCTCGGGCGAGTATCCGTCGCCGGGCGAGACCCCGTAGTTGGCCGCGCCCACCACGATCCCGACGTCGAAATGCTCGGGCCACAGCGTGGGGTTCTCCTGCGGCGCGAAGGCGCGCAACGCCTCCTGCCCGGTGGCGAGAGCCCCGGCGACCCTGGCGGTCGTCGCGGGCTCGAGGACGATCGTCTCGTCCGGGCCGACGCCGGACCCGTCGGCGTAGACGCCCTGCGCGGCGCCGGCCTCGACGCCGAGTTCGGCGGCGACGTCGGTGTAGGTGCGGCCGGGCAGCGCGATCGTCGCGGCGTCCGCGACGAGGAGTTCGCCGTCGAGGCGCAGCGCGGGTGCTTTCGTGGTGCCGAACCCGCCGGGCGTGACCCGCAGCCGGATGGTGCCGCTGGCGCGGTACTGCGGCCCGGACAGGAGCAGCTCGGCGATCGCGTGCAGGGAGCGCTGCGTCGGGTTCATGCCAGGAGAACCTACAGTGCCTTCATGAACGCGCTCCAGGTCTGCTTGTGGGTGCTCGCGGGGGTGACGGCCGCGACGTCATGCTCGTGCTCGGCGCGCTGAGGGGTGCCCGGCTGACGTTCAACTTCGCCCGCAAGGGCGGGTACGCGCCGGGCGGCGAGGACTACCGGTGGGCGATCCCGCGTGCACGCATGGCGCCGTGGCAGTTCCAGGTGTTCAACTTCCTCTTCGTCTCCGTGTACCAGAACGTCGTGCTGTTGCTGATCACGCTGCCCGCCCACACCGCGCTGGACCGCTACGCCGGTTACGAGCGCCGGACCTCGATGCTGGTCCCCTGGTTCAGCCGTTCCTAGCGGCCGAGGAACCGGGTCGCGTTGCCGGACAGGATCTTCTCCCGTTGCGCGCCGGTCAGGAACGCGGCCTCGCGCACCACGCGGCCGGCGGGCCGCTCGCCGAGCGGGTACGGGTAGTCGCTGCCCACGACGATCCGGTCCTCGCCGAGTGTGTCGACCAGCAGGCGCAGCGGCGCGGGATCGAACACCACCGAATCGGCGTAGAAGCGGCCGGCGTAGTGGCTCGGCGGGTGTTGCGACCGGCCGCGCACGAGATCGCCGCGCCGGTGCCACGCGTTGTCGGCGCGGCCGATCCAGAACGGGAAACTCCCGGCGCCGTGGGCGAAACACAGCCGCAGCGTGTCCGGTACCCGGTCGAACACGCCGCCGAGGACCATCGCCAGCACGGACAGGTGGGTCTCCGCGGGCATTCCGGTGAGCCAGCGCGCCATCCACCGGTCCAGGCGCGGCCCCTCCGGCATGTCCCACGGGTGCACGAACACCGGCGCACCGGCGGACGCGCAATGCTGCAGGAACGTCACGATGCCCGCGTCGTCGAGGTCGCGCTCACCGACGTGGTTGCCGATCTCGACGCCCGCGAACCCGGCGGCCAGGCACCGGTCGAGTTCGGCGCACGCCGCGTCCGCATCCTGGAGCGGCACTTGGCAGAACGGGACGAACCGCGGGTCCCCGGCGAGCGTTTCCAGGGTGCGGTCGTTGAAGATCCGCGCCACCTTCACGGCCTCCGCGGGTGGGCGGTCGTAGCCGAAGAACACCGGCGTCGGCGACACGACCTGCATGCCGACGCCGTCCTCGGCCATGTCGGCGAGGCGGGTCTGCGGATCCCACGTCTGCGGCCCGACGGGCCGGAACTCCGTCTCCCCCACCATGATCATCGCGGCGCGCTCCGAGTCGATCCGCAGCCACGGCCGGCCCGGTCCCAGATCCGGCCAGCCGTACGGGACGAGGTGGGTGTGCACGTCGATGATGTCGCCGGCCATCAGCCCTTGCCAGGGTGCACCGCGCCGCACACGTCGCAGGTGCGCGCTTTGTCGTCCGCGTAGAACCGCTCGAACACCGGTGGCAGGTCGGTCACGATGTCACGCACCTGGAGTTCGACCTCGTACACCAGCGCCGAGCAGTTCGGGCAGTACCACTGGAACTTCTCCAGCGTGCCTTCCTCGCGCACGCGTTCGATCACCATGCCGAGGGAGCCGGGTTCGGGCCGCTGCGGGGAGTGCGGCACGTTGCCGGGCAGCACCCACATCTGGCCCTCGTGGATGTCGACCGGCCGCACGCCGTGGCCGGTGACGATGTCGACGTGCATGTTTCCCCTGAGCTGGTAGAAGAACTCCTCGTAGGGGTCGACGTGGAAGTCGGTACGGCGGTTGGGTCCGCCGACGACCATCACGATGAAGTCGTCCCGGCCGGGGAAGATCTGCTTGTTGTTGACCGGTGGCTTGAGCTGGGACTCGTTGTCCCGCAGCCAGCCGGGAAAGTCGATCGGGTCACTGATGGTCATCGTCCCTCCGTCGGAATGCGTGCTGTCGCGGAGATCTCGATCAGCAGATGGGGATGTGGCAGCTGGTGCACGGCCACGGTGGTGCGGGCCGGGCCGTTCTCGTCGAAGTACTGGGAGTAGACCTCGTTGTAGCCGGCGAAATCGTTCATCGAGACCAGGTACGTGGTGACCGACACGAGGTCGCTCAGCGCCGCGCCGGCCTCGGCGAGGATGTCGCGGATGTTCTCCAGCACGGCACGGGTCTGCACGCGGATGTCGAGCGTCGCGGTGCCCATCTCGTCGGCGCTGGCGCCCGCGATCGTGTTGTCCGGCTGGCGGCTGCTGGTGCCGGACACGTAGGCGAACCCGCCCGCCACCTTCACGTGCGGGAACCGGCCGCGCGGTTTCGCCTTGCCCGCCACAGTTCTCGCCTCGGTCATGACCGCCTCCACATCGTCGCCGCGACCGTCGCCGCGGCACCGAGACCCGCCGCGGCGAGCGCGCCGTGCTGAGCGCGGACGCGGCGGCGCACCCGCGCGTACGGGGTGTTGGTGAACGACACCAGTTCGTACCGGGAGACATACCGGCCGGGCAGCGCGCGTTCGAGCGCGTGCTCGATCCGCTGCCAGAGCCGGAACACCGGCGAGGCCACCTTGTCGCGCATCTCGGCGAAGTTGGCCAGTGCCATCCGCGCGATCGCCTCGGTGTCCGCGCGCCGCGACGCCTCGAACAGCGGCAGCGCACGGGTCCAGTCGCCGTCCGTCCTTTCCAGACAGTCATCGAGCACGACGACGTCCTCGAACGCGCAATTCGCGCCCTGGCCGTAGAACGGGACGATCGCGTGCGCGGCGTCGCCGATCAGCCCGGCCCGGCCCGACTGCCACGGCGTGCACCGCACGGTGCCGAGCACGCCGACCGGGTTCTGCTGGTAGTCGGACACGAGATCCGGCGCGAGCGGCGGCACGTCCGGATACTGCTCCGCGAAGTACCGCTCGATCGCGGCCGGATCGGCCAGCGACGCGAAAGCGCTGGTGGGCCAGAACAAGGTGCACGTGAACGACCCGCCGGGGTTGGGCAGGGCGATCATCATCGAGCGGCCACGCGGCCAGATGTGCAGCGCGCCCTCGGCGAGCGCGAACTCGCCGTCGCGGGCCGGGATGGTCAGCTCCTTGTAGCCGTAGTCGAGGAAGTCGAGCGACTCCGTGGTCGCGCCGTGCCGCAGCAACTGGCCGCGCACGGCGGATCCGGCCCCGTCCGCGCCGAGGATCACGTCCGCCTTCGCCCGCACGTCGCCGCCGGGCGTGGCGAAGACCATCTCCCCGGTCACCGGGTCCAGGCCGGTCAGCCGGTGCTCGAAGCGGAGGTCCACGGCGTGTGCTGCCGCATCGAGGAGCACGTTGTTGAGCGCACCGCGGCTGATCGAGTTGATCGCACGCTCACCGTCGGCGCTGTAGGGCTGGAAGTCCAGGTCCCCGGCGACGGGGTGGATCATGCGGCCGCGCATGGGCAGCGCATCGGCGAGCACCTGCTTGTCCAGGCCGACACGGCGCAGCGCGTTGAGACCACGCTCGGACAGCGCGAGGTTGATCGACCGTCCCCGCTCCGCCGCACCGCCGCGCGGATCGGGACGGCGTTCGTACACGACGACCTGCTCGCCGCGCCGGGCGAGGAAACACGCGAGCAGGCAGCCCGCGAGTCCGCCGCCCACCACGGCGATCATCGAGACTCCCCGAGCACGTCGGCGAGCGCTTTCGCCGCGCGCCAGCAGTCGTGGTAGGTCGAGTACAGCGGCACCGGCGCGAGCCGCACCACGTCCGGTTTCCGCGCGTCGGTGCAGACGCCGTGCTCGACGCGCAGCTGCCGCGACACGTCGTCGGCATCGGTGACGCGCAGGGAAAGCTGGCAGCCACGTCTGCCGGGGTCCCTGGGCGTGAGCATGGCCATCGGTGCCGCGTCGTCGAGCAGCCGCTCCAGATAGCCGGTCAGCCGGATGCTGCGCGCACGCAGGGTCTCCATGCCGATCTCGTCGAACATCGCGAGCGAGGTGCGCACCGGGCTCATCGCCAGGATAGGCGGGTTCGACACCTGCCATGCCTCCACTGTGGACGGCGGCCGGGACACCGGCGCCATCTCGAACCGGGTCGCCTCGGCGGTGCTCCACCAGCCCTCGAACCGCGGCAGGCACGGGTCGCCGAGATGCCGCTCGTGCACGAACGCGCCGGCGACCGCGCCAGGGCCGGCGTTGAGATACTTGTAGGAGCACCAGGCCGCGAAGTCCGGGCCCCACTCGTGCAGGCGCAGCGGCACGTTGCCCGCCGCGTGTGCGAGATCCCAGCCGACGACCGCGCCCGCCGCGTGCCCGGCGGCGGTGATCGCCGGGATGTCGAGCAGTTCCCCGGTCAGGTAGCCGACGCCGCCGAGCAGGATGAGCGCGACGGTGTTTCCCTCGCGTGCCAGGAAGTCCAGCACCTCGTGGGTGCCGAGCCGGACCACGGTCGTGTCGGGGTCGAGGCCGTGAAACGCCGCCTGGCTGCGCACGGCGTAACTGTCCGACGGGAACGCCGAATCCTCGATGACGATCCGCGTGCGCGCACCCGCGGGCCGGTAGAACGACACCATCAGCAGGTGCAGGTTCACCGTCAGGGAGTTCATGACCACGGTCTCGGCGGGCAGCGCGCCGACGAGGCGGGCGGCGGTCTCCGTCAGCAGCGCGTGGTAGGGCAGCCAGGGGCGCCGGGCCTCGCGATGACCGTCGACGCCGAGCCGGGCCCAGTCGTCGAGGTCCTCCAGCAGTTCCGCGCGCACCGCCAGGGGTTGCAGGCCCAGGGAGCTGCCCGCGAAGTAGGCTGCCTCGGGGTACGCGCCGCCCTCGGCGGGCGGGATGGCGAACCGGTCGCGGTATCCCGGGTCGGCCAGGTCCAGCTCGCGTGCTCCGGCTTCCGTCGTGTCCATCCGTCGATCACCGCCTGGCACGATGGTCTCACGGAGCGGCGACCGAGGACCACACGAAACGGGTCAGCGGCGTGCGGTGATCAGGAGGTGTTCCTCCGGCTGGGCGCCTGGCTTGTCGGGCTCGAACAGCTCCGAATGGGTGCCGACCACCCGCAGCCCGGCCTCGGCGATCTTCGCCTCGAGGACCTCCGCCGGGAAGCTCGTCAGGTGCACCTCGTGGCCCAGGAAGTCCACCGGCAGGTCCTCGACGTCCATCGGCACCGTGACCAGCGACAGGTACCCGCCGGGCACGAGCCACCGGCCGATGTTCTTCAGCACGGCCTCGGTGCCCGCGCGCGGCATCTGCAGGAATGGGAAGTACGCGCACACCGCGTCCCACGACTCGGGCGGCGACGACCACTCCCGCACGTCCGCCCGCACGAACGTCGCCCCCGGCACCTGCGCGGTCGCGAGGTCGATCATCACCGGCGACACGTCGATGCCGGTGACGTGGCAGCCCGCGGCGGTGAGATCGCGCGCGACCGGGCGGCCCGTGCCGCTGCCGATGTCGAGCACCCGCGCTCCCGCGGGCAGCACCCGCAGCAGGCCGCGCACCGCCCGGTCGACCACGGGCGGCCGGCCGAACGCGTCCTCGTAGCCGGAACCGATGGCGTCGAACAGTTCGGCCGCGGTCATCGCGCGCTCGTTCACGAAGCGTGACCTTAGCGACCCACGACCGGAATTTCCACGTGCCAGCGCCGGTGCCAGGCGAGTTCCCGCTGGATGCGGGCCTTGCCGAGGAGCCACGCGACCCTGACAGGTGCGATGTCGTCGAGCAGGGCGGTGAACTCGGTGATCCGCGCGACGGGCGGGTCGGCGTCCTCGTAGTCGATCACCCGTTCTCCTCGCGCTGTCCGGCTGAAGCCCACAGTCGACTCCGCAGCGCGACGACGTGTCAAGGAATGTGGACAACTTTCCCGAAGCGCCGGAATCAGGAAGAACGCTCGCTCATGCTCACCGAGGGCTCCCGCAATGATCACATCGTGGGAAGGCATGCGGGAACGCTTCACCGGATCCTAACGTGACATGTGGTTCATCCCCGAAGTCCGTCTTGGAGTGCCACATGTCCGCGACCATCGATCGCCCACCCGCGGGAAACTTCCTGCTGACCTCCCCCACGTCGTGTGCCGCGCCCGCACCCGCGCCCGAGGAGCCGGTGCGCTGGGTGCCGCTCGGGATCGCGGCCGTCCTCGGCGCCGCCCTGAGCTGGTATGTGTGGGCGTCCTACGGCGGCAAGTTCGGCTCGCTGGTCCTCATCGGGCTCGGACTCGGCTTCGCCCTGTTCCACTCGCGGTTCGGGTTCACCTCGGCGTGGCGGCAGCTCATCGCGGTCGGCAACGGCACCGGGCTGCGCGCCCACACACTGCTGCTCGGCACGGCGGCCACACTGATCGCGCTGATCGCCGGGACCGGCACCGGGCTGTTCGGGACCACACCGAAGTTCACCGCGACCCCGATCGGGCTCGCCCTGTTCGCCGGCGCGGCCCTGTTCGCCATCGGCATGCAACTCGGCGGCGCATGCGCGTCCGGCACCTTGTTCGCGGTCGGCGCCGGGCAGTCGACGATCGTGCTGACGCTCGGCGGCTTCATCGTCGGCTCGGTCTTCTTCACCTGGGCGTACCCGGTGTTCAACGGCTGGCCGCAGATCTCCGGAGTCCTGCTGTCCGATCACGTGGGCTGGGCCGGTTCGTGGGCGATCACGATCGCCGCGCTGCTGCTCGTCGTCGTGGTGACGCGGCTGGTGCAGAAGCGGCGCACCCCGCCGCCGGTGGACGTCGTGCCGACCGCGCGCGGGTTCGCGCGGCTGTACCGCGGTTCGTGGCCGCTGCTCGCCGGCGGCCTGGTGCTGGCGGTGCTCGCGGCGGCCGTCGTGCTCGTCTCCGGTGGCGCGTGGGGCGTGACGTTCGCGTTCGCCTTGTGGGGCGCCAAGCTGCTGCAGCTGTTCGGGCTGCACCCGGAGACGTGGGAGTTCTGGCAGACGACGAGCAACGCAAAGTCGCTGGCGGGTCCGATTTGGACGGACAAGACCAGCCTCACCGATCTCGGCATCATGCTGGGAGCGGCGGTGGCCGCCGCGGCGGCGGGCGCGTGGCGGATCCGCGCGGAGATCCCCTGGCGCACCGCGGTGGCGGCCGTGCTGGGCGGGGTCCTGATGGGCATCGGCGCGCGCCTGTCCGGCGGCTGCAACATCGGCGCCTACCTGGCGGGTATCTCGACCGGTAACCTGCACGGCTGGCTGTGGGGCCTGTTCGCACTGGGCGGCACGTGGGTGGGCTTGAAACTGCGGCCGCTGTTCGGCCTTGCCAACCCCAAGCCGGACGACGGCATCTGCTGAGAAGTCCTGTTCGGATAGCCCCGCACCGTCATGCCGGTGCGGGGCTATCGATTTCCTTCAGTCAGGAACCGAAGCTCGGCAGGATCTTTCCGGGCACCGCGTTGATGCTGCGGACCAGGCCGAGCACCGGAACGCCCAGCGGAGCGACCGTGTAGATGTTGTTCAGCTGGCTCGTGTCCGGCTCGTCGACAACGGCCACGTCGCTCGGGCCACTCGCGTCACTCGCGGCGGGAGCCTGCGCCGCCAGTGCCGGGGCGGCCGCGCCCGCGGTCGCCAATGCCGCCAGCGCGGTCACCGCCAAGCCGCGTGCCAGGGTCTTCTTCATCGTCCTCACCTTTCGTGTCAAGGGAAATCTCACCCGGCCAGGTAGGTCAGCAGGCCGTCGACCGGGGCCAGCGCCCCCGTGGGCAGACCGACCGTCGGCCCGAGCAGCGCGCCGGCGTCGACGCCGGGCAGCACCCAGACCGCCGGGCCATCGTCCGCGCTCGCGACGCCGCCGTCGAGCCCCAGCGCGACCGCGCCGAGCGCACCCGCGACGAGCGCGCGCGTCACCACTTTCCGCACCATCTCTCCTCTCTTCTCGCCCGCCCGTCACTCGAGCGGGAAACTCACCGGCACGACCGTCGCGCCGGGCACCCACTGCCCGCCGCCACCGTGGTCGTGGTCCATCGGCATGACGCTGACCTGCGCCGACGAGAACAGCTGCACCTTCCCCGCGCCGGCCTGCTGTCCCGCGCCGAGCCACGCGCGGAAGCCGCCGACGCTCGGCGCCTCGCCGCCGAACTCGTCGCCGAGCGCGACCGCGTAGCTCACCGCGAGCTGCTCGCGTGGGTCGAACCGGAGCGGGATCGTCGACGACGGCACGGAGTTCACGATCGGCCCGTTCAGCAACCACGGCGCCAGGTACACGCCGTAGGTGTAGCCCGGGACTGCGGCCCGCAGGGTCTGGTAAGCGCTTTCCCAGCCCGACACGACGACGAGCGCGCCGTCCGGCACGGGCCGGTCGCTCACCCGGATGCCCGACTCGCGCACGACCCCCGCCGCCGCGGCACCGCGCGGTGAGTCGTCGGCGACGAGCGTGACCGCGGGGACATGCCGTGCGCCGAGGAACGCCAGCATCTTGCGCAACGCGCCGGCGTCCTCTTCGGACAGGGTCTGCGACGGGCAGGTCGTCAGCGGGTCCTTCCGCCCGGCGATCGCACCGCCCAGCGCCGCCGAGGCGCACTCCGGATCCACCACGGGCCCGGCATCCTGGCCCGCGTCGACCTCGACGCCGGTCTCCTGCCCGCCGCCGGAGATCGTCAGCTCGCCGCGCCCGCTGGGAAGATCCACATCCGCCCAGTAGCCCTGTGCACCGGGCCGCCCGGTCGCCAGGACGCCGCCGACGGTGACTCCCGCCACCGGCACGTGCACCAGGTTCCGGCCGGGCCGCTGCGGGCTGACCAGCACCGGAATCTGTTGCCCCGACAGGGAAACCGTCGTCAGCAGGGGAACGCCGGGGGTCGGCGGCTCGGCGGGCCGCGGCAGCGCGACGACCGTCGTCCAGGCGAGGAACGCCACCACGACGACCGCCACGCCGGCCTTCCGTTCGCGCACCAGCACCGCCGCGACGGGCAACACGACCACCGCGATCAGCGCGAGCCCGAACAGGGTCGCGTAGAGCCGCCGATCGAGGGCCACCCCCGACAGCAACAACTCCGCGGCGCCCGCCACGACGAGCAGCAGCCCCAGCGACAGGGTCAGCGCGCCGAACCGGGCCGGTTTCTCCCTGGCCTGCGCCAGACCGAACCACGCCGTGGCCGCGCCGACGTACACCGTGTCGGCGGCGAACTCGACGCCCGACCGGCCGAGCGCCGTCTCCACCACGACGAGGATCAGCAGCGCCAGCGCGGCCCAGCGCGCCGCGACCGGACGCCACATCAGCAGGGCGGGCACCGTCAGCACGAGCACGGCGTGCGCGACCGCGCCCACCACGTTCACGTCGAAGACGAACGCCGACACCACCGCCAGCGCCGCCGCGAGGCCGGCGAGCACGCGGTTCGGCCGGCCGCCGAACAGGCCCGAGCCCGCCACGACCGCCGTCGCGAGCAGCAGCACCAGCCGCACGAGCAACGCCGCCAGATCCAGCCCGGCCGACCCGGTCGTGGTGTGGTTCGCGTGGTCCATCCCAAGTCCTTCGTGCGGAACAGAGGGCGGGTGGCCGGGGTTCTGCCGCCTTGGCCGTGGCAGAACGGCGGCCACCCGCCGGCTTACTTGACGTCCGGGTCGGCGACCACGAACAGTTCCGAGTGGGGCTTCGCGTTACCGAAGTCGCCGTGCGGCCACGACTTGCGGTTGAAGTTGATCCCCACCTGCCCGGTGAGCTCGTCACGGAAGTTCTGGTCCACCGTGACCTTCCCGTCCGGAGTCAGGTTCAGCATCGTGACCTTGTGGTCACCGTCCAAACCGGACCGTGCGACGAAGTAGTCCGACACCGCGAGCCGCGTCGGCTGGGCGGTCTCGTGGTAGAGACCGTCCTGCCCCAGCACGAAGTTGTCGTACCCACCCCAGTGCGGGCCCGCGCCCGCCTGGCCGGGGTTGATCGGCGCGGCACCGGCGACGGTCGGCAGCACGCCCCCGCCCCCGTTCTGCGCCTGCTCCTTCGTCTGGATGCCCGGCCCGGCCCAGTTCGGACCCGCCGCCAGCAGCTTCTGGATGTCCAGTGTGTACACGCCGCCGGTGGTGCCGGGGTCGTCCGGTCCGAGGGTTCCCTTCTGCCGCCCGATGATGGCGCGGTAGAGGAAGCGGTCGTCCGGACTGGTCTGGATCCAGCCACCGTTGGAGCTGGCCCCGGTACTGTCGTTAGCGGGGTAGATCGCCTTGTTGGCGGCCCCGTCGTCGAACACCTCGTACCAGTGCGGTTGCGCGGCCGTGATGTCCGGTGTGTAGAACACCGCACCGCCCTGCATCGACTGGGCGAACGCACCCTTGTGCCCCGGCAGGTTGGTCACCGTGGTCTCCATGACGGCGCTGTCCTCGCGGTACAGCGGGTCGTAGTCGTTTGCCCGTGGACCGGTGGGCAGGTACGAGACCGCCTTGAGCTTCGGGTTGTTGCGGTCGGAGATGTCCCACGTGCGGACGGTTGGCCTGCGCAGGTACGGCGAGGGCTGCTTGACCGGGTCGAGGATGATGTTCCTCGGCTCGGCGTAGTCGCTGGTGACCAGCGTGTTCAGATCCTCGCGTGCCTGGATGCCGTGCGGGTTGGCGCAGGTCGGCTGGCCGAGGCTCGGCAGGTTGTCACAGAGCTTCGCGTTGTCGCCCTGCGGGGTCGCCGCCGGGCTCTGCGAGAGCACCTGACCGTCCTGTCCGAAGCGAACCACCTCGCCCGGGCTGCCCGCGAACCCGTTGCCCACGACGGTCTGGCCGTTGGCGTAGGTGTACGGGCCGGGCACCACCGGGCCGCCCATGTAGGTGCCGTAGGCCGTGCCGTCCTTGAGTACCCAGTAGGCGTCGGGCACCGAGCCGCCGAGAGTCTGCGTGGGCAGGCTGACTCCCTTGAGCTTCAACGCGGGCAAGGCACTCGCGTCGAAGGCATAGGTCGCCGCGGCGAACAACGCACCCGCGTAGATGGTGTCACCCTTGTGCCACACGTACTGCATGTGGTGGGGTTCGTTCTCGACCAGCGGGCCGACGGTTGCGGTGTTGACCACCTTGCCGTAGGTCGGTGACCCCTTCGTCGCGTCGATCACGGCGAGGAAGTCCGGTCCCGGCAAGGCGTTCTTCACTTTGTTCAGACCACCGCCGACGGTGCCGGGCAGGTTCTTGACGTCCTTGACGGCGGTGTCGGCGGCGTTCTCGTCGCCGGCCCACACCAGCAGCCATTCCTTGCGCTGCCCGCTGCGGGCGTCGATATCCTTGGACACCAAGTGGTTCTGCACCCAGTACTGCTTGCCGTCGGCCGCGGTCTTCGCGTCCGTCACGACCTGCACGTCGGCGTAGGCGCTGGTGGTGGCCCCGGTGTAGGTCACCGCCCCCGCGGCCAGCGCCAGTGCGACCGTGCCTATCAGGGGTTTTCGCCATCGTGGCGATTTCAGGCGCATGCGTACTCCGATTTGTTTCTCTCGTCGTCCGTACCCGGAAAAGGGCACAGCTCTCCCCAGGAACGAGGGGAAAGTCGGGGCTATGCGGTGGTATCCACCTCGCCGGTGATCATCATGGGGCGGATATTTCTCGGGATGCACAAAGACTGTCAAACCAGTGTCAAAGAATGGGATTCACCCACAAGTGTGATTACCGGTCAGGGCGCGGCGCGGGTTCCGCCGTCTTCATCCCCGCCGGGCACGGCCGGGGATTTCGGCGTCAGCGGCGGACACCTGCCGCCGGCGCGGCAGCCTCGTCTCCGCCCTCGTCTGGCGTGGCTCGCGGATGTCGGGCGTGGTTGGTCCGCGGACTGCGTCGCCGTCCCGGCCGACCCAGTCCGCTAACTGCGCCGCCCCCCGGCAACCGAGTCCGCACCTTCGCCACCGCCGCCCGGCAGGGCCCGCCGATCTTGGGCGTGGTCAGCCCACCACCAACGCCGCCGCCCCCGCCGACCTAGTCCGCACCTTCGCCACCACCCGGCGGGGCCCGCGGAACTCGAGCGTGGTCAGTCCGCCACCTGCGTCGCCGCCCCGGTAACACAGTCCCCACCTGCACCCCACCCGGCACGCCCCGGAGAACGTGGCGATGAGCGTTGGTCTCCTCCGCGTCCGCAGTGGTTCCAAGGGCCCGCGTTGCTCACCACGGCAGTCCGGTTAGGACCTGCCGGTCGCCGCCGGCGTCAGCCGCCCCGTCGCCCGGGCCGAGCCGCGCCGCGCCTGGCCAAGCCAAGCCGAGCCGGTGTGCCCTAATGGCACGCCGTGCCAACGGGCTAGGCGTCGTCACCCCGGTAGGCGGCGCTGATCTGGCGCACGACCTCGGACAGCGACGTCGTGGTGCGCATCACCGCGATGACCGTCTGCTCGTCATCGGACTCGGTGCGGGCAGGCTCGTACAGCGAGGACGCCTCGGTGACCAACTGGAAAGCCTCCTTGGCGTGGGCGTGCGCGTCCTCCTTGCCGCCACTGCGCAGCCAGCGCCGCAGCACGTGGTTGTGCGCGGCGGCAACGGCGGCGGCGGCGATCGAGCCGCGCAGATCGGCGAGCGGGTCACCGGCCGCGGCGAACCGCTCGCGCAGGAACCGCGCGAGCACGCGCTGATAGCGGTCGACACTCGCGACTTCCCTGTCCCGCAAGGAACTCACGGTGCGGGTGAGCGCGTACCGCTTGACCGAGACGTCCGGGTCCGACAGGTAGAAGTCGAGCACGAGCCCGACGCCGGCGCAGGCGACCTCGACGGGGTTCCGCTTCTCGTCGGCCGTGGCGAACAGCCGCTCGATGTCTTGCAGCACTTCCTCGTGGTTGGGGAAGATCGCGTCGTCCTTGGAGCGGAAGTACCGGAAGAACGTGCGCCTGCCTACACCGGCCGCCGAGGCGATCTCGTCCACCGTCGTGGTCTCGTAACCCTGCTCGAGGAACAGATCGATCGCCGCGACGGTGAGCGAATGGCGCAGCTGCCTGCGGCCGGCCGTGGTGCGGCCGGCACGAGGTCGTGGCGCTCGCCGGGACTCCTCGGACATGAACCGAACTTAACAGGTGCGCTTGCTAAAGGCACGGAGTGCCATTAGAGTGTGAGGCATACCGTAGCGTCGCGCCGTCGAAGGGGACTGCCATGACCGCCATGCGCGTCGAGGAAACCGTGGTCGACACCACCGCCCCACACCTGGACTACCGCGGCGTGTTCGGCTGGCCGGTCCGCTGGCACAACGGTGGCCTGACGCTGGTCACCGGCGGCGGCATCGGCGCGGTGGCCGTACCGAAGGGCCTCGCGGAACAGATCATCGCGAACGTCGCGCGGCAGGGCTGCCCCGGCCCGGCGCTGAGCGTCCCGACGCGGCACGGCATGGTCGTGATCCTGCTGGTCGAGGCCGACGCGCTGGCCGCGTTGGAGGCCCCGCTGCCGGACGGCGTCAAGGTCCTCACGGCAGGCACGGCGATCCCGCTCCCCAACGACCGCCGCCCCGACGACCTGGCGCGCTGGATCGTCGCGCCGGACGTGCATCAGCGGTGGCTGCCCAGCCAGACCGCGGTGCTGGCCAGCATCCGATCCGTGTTCCGCGCCCGCCGCCACGTCGCGGCCCGCTGACATCCCCGGCGCCCGCAGGCGGGCGCCGGGGACTTCCACCTGCACCGTGTCAGGTTTTGGCCGCGCGATCCGTCTGTCATGGTGACGGACGGAGGACGCTGTGGACGAACACGACTGGCTCGCGGAGCGGTTCGAGACGCATCGCACCCACCTGCGCGCGGTGGCTTACCGCATGCTCGGCTCACTGACCGAGGCCGAGGACGCCGTGCAGGAGGGGTGGCTGCGGTTGAGCCGCTCGGATGCCGGCGCGGTGGAGAACCTGGGCGGCTGGCTGACGACGGTCGTCGGCCGGGTGTGCCTGGACATGCTGCGCTCGCGCACGGCCAGGCGCGAGGAGTCGCTGGACGCGCGGGTGCCGGACCCGATCGTGACCGGCGACGGCGCGCTCGACCCCGAGCAGGAGGTCCTGCTGGCCGATTCGGTGGGGCTGGCGCTGCTGGTCGTGCTCGAAACGCTGACCCCGGCGGAGCGGCTCGCGTTCGTGTTGCACGACATGTTCGCCGTACCCTTCGACGAGATCGCGTCCATTGTGGACCGCACCCCGGCGGCGGCGATGCAGTTGGCGAGCCGCGCGCGGCGGCGGGTACGCGGCTCGGCACCGGTGCCGGACCCGGACCTGACCCGTCAGCGCGCGGCAGTCGGCGCGTTCCTCGCCGCCGCGCGGGAGGGTGACTTCGAGGCGCTCGTGGCCGTGCTGGCGCCCGACGTCGTGCTGCGCGCGGACCAGGCGGACGGCATGCGGGTCGTGCACGGGGCGCGGCAGGTGGCCGGCCAGGCGATCCTGTTCAACCGCCACGGTCCGGCGGCGATGGCGGTGCCCGCACTGGTCAACGGCGCCGCCGGCGTGGTCGCGGTGCACGACGGGAAACCCGTGTCGGTGCTGGGCTTCACGGTGGTCGACGGCCGCATCGCGGAGATCGACATCGTCAGCGACCCCGCCCGGCTGGCCCGGCTCGCCCTGGAGGTCAGCGACCCGGGCGCGACGGGGTGAGTGGGCCCGCTCCCCTGCCGACGCCGCTCATCCCGCCCGATCCCGGTCACGCGCGGCGAACTCAGGCCGCGGCGGTGTGGAGCATGCGGGCCATCGGCTCCATCGACGTCCGGCGGCTGATCGCGATCCCGGCCAGGACCGCCGCCATCATCAACACCGGGCTCAGCCAGACCAGCGTGCCGACCGGCAGGGTGAACACCGCGAACACCCGCACCGCGCATTCCGCCAGCAGCACCAGTCCCCACACCGCGGAGAACAGCAGTTCGGCGTGCCGGAACCGGGCCGAGGTCGTGCGCAGGTGCTGCCAGGTGTGCGGCCGGCCCACGTTCCGGGCCGTCATCGCCGACTCGACGGCCGACGACAGCAGCGGCCGCCCGACCACCACCGACCCCAGCAGCACCAGGCCGATCGTGCAGGTGATGGCGCTGTCCTTGACCAGCATCAGGCGCGCGTCGTGCGTGAGCAGGCCCAGCGTCACCCCCGCCGCGTTCGCCAGCAGCATCATCATCGCGAGCGGGTGCGGGCGGCGTTCCCGCACCAGGCCCCACACTGCGCTCGCCGCCGGCACGATGCTGCTCCACGCGAGCGCGGCTACCGCGTCCATGCCGAAGATCGTGCTGAGCAAGTAATAGCCCGCGAGGGGCGCGGCGACGTCGATGAGCACGGGACGCAGCCCGTTCGTGGTGGGTTCGCGCGCGGTCTGGGTCATGTCCACTCCCTGAAGGTTGCGTTGAACCCAGTTTCGTGAGTGGACAGGCGCCGCGAGGATGCCGGATGTCCGGTCCGGGCCATGACATTCGCCATGGCCCGGACCGGATCGGATGTCAGCCCCTGGCCAGCCCCGTTTCGATGGCCTCGATGATCCTCGGCCGCAGTTCCCCCGGACGGATGATCGCGTCGACCGCGCCGACCTCGACCGCGCGCTGGATGTTGTGCACACCGTCGAACTCGGCGGCCACCTCGCCCAGCTTCTCGGCCCGCACCGACGCCCGGACCTCCGCCACTTCGGTCGCCAGGGCGGCACGTTCGGCGCCCACGGCAGCCGCCAGGCGGGCCTCCAGGTCCGCGACCCGCGGGTCCTTGCCCGTGCGCGCGTTGACATCCGCGGCGAACACGACCGCCGCCGCGGGGGCGCCGCCGATCACCGAGGCGAACGAACCGTCCACGGCGAGCACCGTCATGTTCGGGTTGAGCGCCTTGGAGAACACGACGAACGCACCGCCGTGATACCTCGAGATCACACAGAACACGATGGGGCCGCGGAAGTTCACGATCGCCCGGCCGATCTCCGCGCCGTACTCCAGTTGCAGCTTGCGCATCGACTCCGGGGAACCGTCGAACCCGGACAGGTTCGCCAGTACCACCAGCGGCCGGTTCCCGCTCGCCGCGTTGATCGCGCGCGCCGTCTTCTTCGACGAGCGCGGGAACAGGGTGCCGGCCGTGTAGGCGTCGGGGCCGTCGGTGGGCGGGAAACCGCGCCGTGGCACCGAAAGCGACTCGATGCCCACCAGGCACACCGGGTACCCGCCGAGATGCACGTCCTGCACCACCGACGTCTCGGCATCGGCCATACCGGCCCAGCGCTCCAGGATCGCGTGGTCCTGATCCGCCAGCGCGCGCATCACCGTGCGGATGTCGAACGGTTTCTTGCGGTCCGGGTTGGTGGCGCGGGAGAAGATCTCCCCGACCGTGCCGAAGTCCGTGCCCACCACCGCATGGGGGTAGTCCGAGATGTCCCGGTCCACCGGATCGGTCGTCGCGGCCCGCCGTGGCCGGTTCTCCCCCGGCGCGATGTAGGCGTGATCGTAGTGCGCCATCAGCACGTTCCGCGCGCCGGCGAGGTCCGGCGCCCAGTACTGCGCCTGCCCGTTCGGGCCCATCACCCGGTCGTAGCCGCCGATGCCGAAGTTGTCCTCGGCGGACACGCCACCGGAGAAGTCCAGCGACTGCTTGCCGGTCAGCACCATCGCCGAGTCCGGCGTCATCACCAGGATCCCCTTGGTGTGCATGAGCATCGTGGCCTCGGCGTTCCAGTACGGCTGGGCGCCGACGTTGATGCCCGCGACGACGATGTTGATCTCGCCGCCGCCCTGGGTGAACTCGACGATGCGCTTGAGCGCCGCGGCGATCCAGTCCATGTTCTCCACCCCGGAGTCCATGGCGATCTTCGCGCCCGCCGACAACGCGAACCACTCCACCGGCACGCCCAGCCGCTGCGCGAGGTTCAGCGCGGCGATGATCCGCGAGCACTCCGGCTCGGCGAGCGCGCCCAGCGCGCGCGTCGGGTCGCCGAGCAGGGCGACACGCGTGACGCCCTCGGGGTATCGCGCGGTCGGCGTGGTGACCAGACCGGCCACAATGGACGCCTTGTTGAGCCCCTTCGGCCGGTCGACCGGCACGAGGGTGCCCGTGTCGTCGAGGTCGTACTCGGTGAACTGCCCGCCGGGGCCTGCGAGCATCCCGGTCAGCTCGTACGGGTACACAGTGGACCGCCGCCGTGCGCCCGCCACCTTCTGGCCGTAGTCGTCCAGCGGCTGGATCAGGTCGGTGGGCGGGTCGGTCAGCTCGACGTGCACACCGGAACTCGCGTCGGAGGAGATGCGCACCGCGAGGTCGCGCAGTTCCCCGGTGGCCCGGTCGCGCCGCCGTCCCAGGAACAGGACCTCCTCCAGCCCCGCGCCCGCCGTCGTCGGCACGACGCGCTGAGCGACGGCGTTCAGCTCGTCGATGCTCAGATCGCTCGGCGGCCACACGTAGATGAAGATGCGGTTGGCGTCCAGGCGTTTCTTCGCGGGCCGCTGCGCCCGCACCTTGCGGATCGCGTCGAGGCACGCGGCGAGCGCACCCTCGACCGCGGGCAGCGCGATCAGGCGGCCCTCGGAGTCCCGCAGCGGCGTCAGGTCGCGCACCTGCGCCATCGCCACCAGCCGCTCGTCCGCCGGGTTCTTCGGTGCGGCACAACGGAAGAGGTAGATCTCCTCGTCGGCCGAGGGCAGCCGGGTGCGGTCGAAGTTCGCCAGCCGCGCCAGGTGCAGCCGCCGCGCGATCGTCGGGTGCAGGCCGCGGATGAGCCGGTCCTCCGCGAACGCGCCGTCCGCACGCCGGAACGTGAAGTGGTGGTGCATCACCGCGCCACTGCGCCCGGCGACCGTCGTGGTGACCCGCTTGACGTGCTCCGGCAGCGGCGCCGACGCGACGACCTCGCCCAGCCGCGCGGCCATCGCGCCGGCGTCCTCGGGTTGGTCGTCCCACGTCAGGTAGATGTCCGCGGCGACGTGCGGCCCGCCGGCCACGCTCGCGACGGCGGCCAGCGCGCCTGGCAGGTCACCGAAGTCGGCGACCGTGGCGGCCAGCTGGAACGGAGCGCCGTCGGTCTCGTACCCGGCGGTGAAGAACGTGCGACCACCGGCGTCGACGCAGCGCGCCTCGCTGGAGCCGCGGCCGGCGTAGTACCGGCGCGACAGCACCTCCAGCAGCGGCCCGGGGTCCACGCCCGGACGGCCGGCGCGCTGCCCGACGATGCGCACCAGCGGTTCGGGGCTCGCGACCATCGCGGCGATCCGAGCGGCGCGGTCCGGCGCGTCCGGGTGCTGGTCGAGGTAGCGCAGGTGGGCGCGCACCCTGGTGTAGGTCTGGGCGCGGTTGCGCCGGAGCATGGGCTGGGCGAACCAGCGGAACACGACACTGCGGGCCAGGTCGGACACCACCGGGAAGCGCAGCTGGGTAGCGAGGACCAGGTGTTCGAGCGCGTGGCCGGCGTCCTCGCGAAGCGCGCCCGACGGCGGCGGTTCGGACAGCCAGCGCTGCAGCAGCGTGGTCGCGACTGTCGCGTCGGCCGTCGCGCGCTGCTGCGCGAGGAAGATCCGGAAGACGGCCTCTTCCAGTGCCGGCGAGCGGTCGAGGCTGTCGATGCCGTAGTGCGCGAGCACCCGGGAGAGCCGGGTCTGGAAGGTCTCCGACAGGCCCGCGCGTTCGACGTCGAGACTCTGCAGATAGGTGTGGAAGAACTCACGCGGGCTGTGCACCCGGGTGTCGGCCTTGGTCTCCTCATCGGCGGGCCGGTTGCGGGACAGCTCGGACAGGTCCGCGAACACCTGCAGCAGCCCGACCTCGTCCGCGATCGGCGGGCGCGGCAGCTCGGCGCGGGCGGCGAGGTAGTTGCGCAGCGTGCGGCCCTGGTCCGCGGGGTCGACGTCGAAACCGAGCAGCATGCTGCGCAGGTCCTCGAGGCCGCGCGCGACGCGGTCCCCGGCGGACAGGCCGCCGGGCTCCGGCGGGAGTTCCAGGTCCACACCGGCGTCCTCGCCCGCGGTCCCGGCGTCCGCGTCGCCGACCGGTTCCAGCCGCAGCATCGGGGCGCCCGTGCCGACCTGGCTGCCGACGGACACGACGCATTCCTTCAACCGCGCGCGGAACGGCGCCCGCAGCACGGTCTCCATCTTCATGCTCTCCAGCACGAGCACCGGAGCGCCGGCCTCGACCTCGTCGCCGACCTGGACCGGCGTCGCGACGACCAGCGCGGGCGCGGGCGAGCGCACGACACCGCCCTCGTCGCGGCTGACGCGGTGGGCGACGCCGTCGACCTCGACGAGGTGAATCGGGCCGTGGGTGCCGGAGACGAGCCGGTGCCGCCTGCCGTTCACCACGATCTGGCCGGTGTGCTCGTCGTAGCGCTCGATGTCGATGTCCACCGGGTGCACCTGGTCGCCGCCGGCGACGCCCACGCGGAACCGGGAATGCCCGATGCGGGCCACGGTGACGCGGTAGCCCGCGCCGCGCAGTTTCAGCTCGATCGCACGGCCGACCTCGTGCTGGACCTGGGGACGGCCACCGTGCGCGGTGGAGAGCAGGCGCTGGCGCTCGATCTCCTCGGCGTCCTCGTAGGCCTCGATCGCGGCCGCGGCCAGCGCGACGCCGGAATGCCTGGCGGAGACGAGCCCGCCCTCGGCGCGCACGCGGTCGATCCAGCCGGTGTCCGCGGCTCCGCTGATCACCTCGGGCCGGTCGAGCAGGTCGAGGATGAAGCTCTTGTTGGTGGTGCCGCCCTCGATGATGACAGTGGTCTGGACCATTGCCCGGCGCAGGCGCGCCAGCGCCTCGTCCCTGGTGCGGCCGTAGGCGATGATCTTGGCGATCATCGAGTCGAAGTCGGCGGGGATCGTGTCACCCTCGCTGACCCCGGTGTCCACGCGGATGCCGGGGCCGGCGGGCAGGTCCAGCAGTTCGATGTGGCCGGGGGCGGGGGCGAAGTCGCGGTCCGGGTCCTCGGCGTTGAGCCTGGCCTCGATGGCATGCCCGGTCTCGGTGGGCGGCTCGCCCTCGAGCCGCCCGCCGGACGCGACGTGCAACTGGGCCTTGACCAGGTCCACGTCGGTGGTGGCCTCGGTGATCGGATGCTCGACCTGCAGCCGGGTGTTGACCTCGAGGAACGCGAACAGCTTCTCGCCAGGGTGGTAGAGGAACTCGACGGTGCACGCGCCGCGGTAGCCGACCGCGACCGCGAGCCGCTCGGCGGACGTCTTGAGCTCGCGCACCTGGCCGGCGGCCAGCACCGGCGACGCGGACTCCTCGATGATCTTCTGGTTGCGGCGCTGCACCGAGCAGTCGCGCACGCCCAGCGCCCACGCGGTGCCCTGGCCGTCGGCGATGACCTGCACCTCCACGTGCCGCGCGCCGGTGACCAGGCGTTCGAGGAACACGACGCCGCTGCCGAAGGCGCTCTCGGCTTCCAGGCTGGTGCGCTCGTAGGCGTCGGTCAGTTCCTCGTCGGAGCGGACGACGCGGATCCCGCGCCCGCCGCCGCCCGCGGTCGCCTTGAGCATCAGCGGGTAGCCGATCTCGGCCGCCTTGCGCTTCGCCTCGTCGAGGCCGGTGACCGGGCCGCGGCTCCACGGCGCGACCGGCACGCCGACCTCCTCGGCGATCAGCTTCGCGCCGATCTTGTCACCGAGCCGGCGCATGGCGTCGGCGCTCGGGCCGACGAAGGTGATGCCGAGCTTGTCGCACAGTTCGGCGAACCTCGGGTCCTCGGCGACGAAACCCCAGCCGACCCATGCGGCGTCGGCCCCGGTCTCCGTCAGCGCGCGTTCGAGGACGCCCAGGTCCAGGTAGGGACGGGCGGACGCGGGGCCGAGACAGTAGCTCGTGTCCGCTTCCCGCACGAAGGTGGCGCCGGCGTCGGCGTCGGTGTAGAGGGCGATGGTCTCGATACGCGCGCCGCCTTCCGCGTTGAGCTCTCCGACGGCGTGGATCAGCCGCATCGCGGCCTCTCCCCGGTTGACGATGGCAACCCGACTGAACACTGACCGATCCTCACAAAGTCCGGCGACACACTGTGCTGTTCACAACCAATCCGACCGTGCTCCAGCCTGTCGTATACCAGCGAGTAGTGCTTCGTCGGGCACGCTACGTTCTGGCCCCGGGTATTTGTGGAGTATCGCCAAAAACTATCGTCGGGAAGTCCCGTGCGAGGTGCGGCCGTAGCGCAGCACGCGGCCGTCCTGGCGGCCCGCCCAGGCGTTGACCCAGCTCGAGCCCCGCACCGCCTTCGCGCGTTTCTTCAGCGGTGCCAGCAGTTTCGCGGCGTCGCGATACGACCCGACCGCGCCCGCGGTGCAGACCAGGCTCGCGAGCGACACCGTCACGGGCATCGTCCCCGCCCGCCACTGCGCCTCGAGCATCCGGTCGGCGAGTGCCGTGATCTCCCCGACCCCGCACACGATGAGGAAGTCGTCGCCGCCGACGTGGGCGACCCGGACCTTCGGCAGCCCGCCGGCCAGTTCGGTGAGCGCCTGGCCGAGCGCGCGGATCAGGTCGTCGCCGACCGCGACCCCGGCGGTGTCGTTGACGTGTTTGAACGCATCGACGTCCAGCCACGCCGCCACGAACGGCTCGCGGGTGGCGAGCCGCCGCTCGATCTCGCCGGCGACGGTGTCGGTGCCGGGCAGCCGGGTGAGCGGGTTCACCGCCGCCGCCTGCTCGACCTCGAGGGCCGCCAGCGCGTGCACCACCTCCGGCACGAGCACCATCCCCTGGTACCGGCCGAGGTCGTCGATCACGACCAGCGTGTCCTCGCCGGGGCGGTAGGTGCCGCGCGCGACGCTGCTCAGCAGTTGCAGCGCCCCGAGTTCCGCCGGCACGGTTCGGGGCTTGTCGGCCAGCCGGGACGCTGGCCGCGCGGCATACAGCGCGTACCCGTAGGGTCCGGTGACGGCGAGCAGGAACCGGTCCCGCTCCACCATCCACTCCGGACACCCGCGATCGTCCAGCCCGACCACCACACCGGGAGTGTCGGGCCGCGCCAGCGCGTCGCGCACCTCGGCGCAGGTCGCCGTGGCCGGCACTGTCGCGGTAGGACGCAGCATGTCCTGCATGCGCGGCACGGCGAACGCGGGCGCGACGTCGGGCGCCGCCGTGGGCAGCGTGGCGCGGCTCGGCCGCCGGTCCGCGAACAGGCGCCCCTGCACCAGCCGGATGCCCAGCCGCCGCACGGCGGCCAGTTGCGCGTCGGTCTCGACGTCGCCCGCCACGAGCCGCAGATCGCGCCGCGCCGCGAAGGAGATCAGCGACTCGAGGAAGGCCACTGTGGACACTTCCCCGGCCGCGCCGTGCACGAGGCTGCGATCGATCTTCGCCAGCTCGGCCGGTGCCCGCGCGAGCAGGTTCCACGACAGGTCCGACGCGCCGAGCCCGTCGAACGCGAGCCGGAAACCCAGACGCCGCAACTGCTCCATCCCCGACAGCAGGTCCTCGTCGCCGACGTCCTCGAACGGCGCGCCGATCTCCAGCACGATCTCCCGCGGCCGCCGGGCCACCCTGGTCAGCGCGCGCAGCAACTCGTCGAGCGCACCGGGCATCGCGACCGTGACCGCGGTCACGTTGACATGCAACGGAAGCAGGGTCGCGTGCGGGGCTTCGGCCAGCACGGCCCGCACCGCCAGTTCGACGTCGGCTTCCACGAGCCGGCCGACGGCCCTCGCCCGCATCAGGATCTTGCCGACCGCAACTTCCCCCGGTACTGCGAGTGCTTCCACCGCTACAGCTTCGCCGGTATGCAGGCTGTACAGCGGCTGGAAAGCGAACTCGAGGTCGGCCGGGAACCACGCCACCCGCGCATGATCTCCCCGAACGCGCTCAGTCTCAAGCTGCCGAACGAGTGCGCTACAGCCAGTACGACAACGACCACGATCCGAGTGCGTTCCTCACGCCAGGCCGCGTTCCCGCGCGGTGGTGACCGCCGCACGGCGGCTACTCACGCCCAGTTTCGTGTAAATCGCCCGGACATGCGTTTTCACCGTGTTCACCGACACGGACAGCGACACGGCGAGCTCCTCCAGCGACTGCGGCGAGGCGAGCCATTCCAGGACGTCGGACTCCCGGCTGGTGAGAATGTCCGCGGCGTCCGGACTGTCCGCTGTGGACAGCGACCGGCTCACCTCGTGAGCGAACCCGTCGAGCCGGTCGAAGCCGCCGAGCTGGTCGACGAGCAGTTGCCGCACACTGCGGTCCGCCTCGGCGAACGGCCGCACGACCCGCCCCGGCTCGGCCAGCCGGAGCGCCTCGCCCAGCGCCGCGATCGCGAGCGTGCGGCTGTCCGTGCGCAGCGCGACCGCCGCACTGAGCAGGAGCACCTCCAGCTGGGTCAGCAACGGCAGCAGGGCTTTCGACCGCGCGGCCGTCCCGAGCGCCTCCCGCACCCCGCCGATGTCGCCCACGGCGAATCGCTGCCACGCCTTCATCAGGTAGATCTCGGCCACCGGGCCGGTATGGGCGTGCGTCCACACGAACAGTTCCCGCCCGACCACGTCCAGCCCGAGCCGCAGCACGCAGCGGTACTCGGCGAGCGCGGCCACCGCGGCGACGGCCGGCAGCATCCGTGCCTCCCCCAGCCGCCCGCGGGCGGCCCGCAGTTTCCGTGCGACCACGGCAGGGTCGGCGCAGTCGCGGCCGCACAGGGCCTCGATCACGTCGATGACGTACCGGAAGCCCGGCTGGAGCGCCGCGGTGGACGGGCCGCCACCGCGCAACGCCGTCACCGCCTCGTCCGGTTCGGCGCGCACGAAATGACCGAACGCCTGCGTGAGCCGGCTGAGCGCCAGCCACGGGGACGCCGACCAGCCGTGCGCACGAGCGAGCGCCAGCGACTCCCGGCTCGCCCACATCATCGCCACGTACTCGCCGTCGAGCCAGGCCGCCACGCTCTGCGCGACGAGGCTGTGCATGGCCACGTAGTCGGCGCCGTAGTCGCGCGCCAGTTCTTCGGCGAGCACCGCCTCGGCCCGCGCCTCGTGCGGCCGGCCCGCACCGAGCAGCCGCCACGCCCGGTCCAGCTGCGCCCACGCGGCGAGCCCCGGCGTCCGGACGTCGGCCGGTGGCGCACCGGTCCGCTCGCCCGCGGCCAGCGCACAGGCCGACTCGATCAGGTACCGCAACGCCGCGCCCTCGGCGTCCTCCGCGGGTGCCGCGGCGGCGAGGTCGGCGCGGGCGTCGGCCAGTTCCCCGGCCTCCAGATGCGCCAGCGCCGACAGCGTGGACAGCGATCCGTTACCGGCCCGGCCGTCCCGCCCCAGCGCGCGCAATGCCCGCGCGACCGTGCGGTTGCGGCCGCCGAGCAGCAGGGTCAGCCCATGCCGGCCGAGCAGTCCCGCGATCGCGGCCGGCGCTTCCGACTCCGTCGCGTGCGACAGCGCCTCCGGCAGCATGCCCTCGGCGGCCAGCCACGACGCGGCGGCCGCATGCAGGCCCGCGACGAGCCGCGGGTCGCGGCGCCGCACCTCGGCCTGCAGGTACGACCGCAGCAGCGGATGCAGCCGGTACCAGCCCTGGCCCGCGCCGGTGCGCACGACGAGCGAGCCCGCCTGTTCCAGGTCCGCCAGTATCTCCGCGGCGTCGTCGCAGCCGGACAGCGCCGTGCCCAGCGCCGGGTGCACCTCGTCGCACACGCTCACGGCCAGCAGGAACTCGCGGGTGCGCTCCGGCAGCCGGGCGAGCACCTCGCTCACCAGGTAGTCCGCGACGGCACGGTCGTCACCGGTGAACTCGGTGACGAACGCCGTGCGGTCCCGGGTGTCGCGCAGCGATCGCGCCGCCAGCCGCAGCCCCGCCGCCCAGCCGCCTGTCTTCTCGACGAGCCTGCTGACCTGCACGGAGTCCAGCACGACGCCGGCGTCGCGCAGCATGGTGTCGGCCTCCTGCTCGGACAACCGGAGCTGGCGGGCGCGCAGTTCGCCGAGCTTGCCCTGCAGGCGCAGCCGCGCCAGCGGCAGCGGCGGGTCGCTGCGGGTGGCGAGCACCAGCCGCAGGTTCGCGGGCTGGTGCCGGATCAGCAGTTCGATCGTGTGGCGCGAGTGCGGTGCGACGATCTCGTGGGCGTCGTCCAGGACGAGGTGGATCCGTCCGGGCAGGGTCTCGATCGCGTCGGCGAGCTCGGCGACGAAATCCGTGACCTCGACGCCGGCGGGCGGCTCCAGCGATCGCAGCGCGTGACCTGCCGGCACGAGCCCGCATTCCCGGAACGCGCCGAGGATCGCGGCGAAGAACCGGTCGGCGTCGTTGTCCGAGCCATCGGCGCAGACCCACGCCTTGTCGGCCGCGCCGGTCTCGGCGATCCATTCGGCGAGCAGTGAGGTCTTCCCGTATCCGGCCGGTGCGCAGATCATCGTGACCGGGTAGGTGTCCATCACGCCGGCCAGCGAACGCCACAACTCCTCCCGCCGAACCGAATTCGCGGGAACGAACGGGGCCACGATTTTCATATGGGGAATCCACCAGCGCGGCCGCGCTCGGCGAGTAGGCGTCCCATGTCCCATCGGGCGACCATAGGCGCAGGTCAACGACGCGCGATACCGCCTTATGGGGCCATCGCCGAGATAACCAATCATTTCACCCGCAGGCGATTCCTGGTGAAACACTTTCCGTTGTACGAACGATATCCCGCTAAGGGCGTGTCTTACGTGGTGATCTGTCGGTGATCGGCGATGATCTTGGGTTGTGAGTGATGCGTTGTCGTTGCGGTTGGTGCCGGATGAGCTGTGGGAGTTGGTGGAGCCGTTGATCCCGAAGTTCGAGCCCCGGCCA
>DASZUO010000102.1:0-3484 GCA_035547575.1 Amycolatopsis sp.
ACGCCTCGCGTGAGCAACCGGCGTATCCGATCGCGGCGCCGAACACGCTGGGTGTGCCCGCGAAGTGCCGCGCAAGCCCGTCGAGCCTGATCCCGCGCCGTTCCGCGGCGGCCAGCCGCTCGCGTTCGTCGGCGGCCGAGCCGAACGGCACGACCAGATGCGCGCCCGCCTCGTCGCCGAGCACGGTCACCTCGCCGTCCCGCAACGCACCGACCAGCAAGGCGCGCCGTTCGGACAGTTCGCGGCGCAGTTTCCGCAGGTGACGGCCAAGATCCCCGTGCCGGGCCAGCTCGATCAGCACACGCTGCCCGGCGGGCGAGGGCCGGGTTCCGGTGCGGTCGCGGTAGGCCAGGACGGCCGACGCGACGGCGGGCGGCGCGACCATCCAGCCCGCCCCGAGCGTCGGGGTGAGGATCTTGCTCGTGGTCCCCAGATGCACCACGACGTCCGGCGCGAGCGCGGCCAGCAACGGCAGCGGCGCGACGTCGAACCGCAACTCGCCGTCGTAGTCGTCCTCGATGACCAGGATCCGCTCCGCACGTGCCCGTTCCACGAGTTCGACCCGGCGGGCCGCGCTCATCCGGCTGCCCATCGGGTACTGGTGCGCCGGGGAACAGTAGACGGCACGCGCGCCGGCCGGGACGGCTTCCGGACGCAACCCCTCGTCGTCCACAGGCACCCCGACCACGTTCACCCCGGCGGACAGCAATGCCTGCACCGCACGCTGATAGCCGGGTTCCTCCACGACGACCGTTTCGCCCGGCGAGAACACCGCGCCCGCCAGCTCCACGACGGCCGCCGTCGTGCCGCCCGTCGCGAGCACGGACCCGGTGCCCACAGCGAGACCGCGGTGGCGGAGCAGATGTTCGCCGATCGCGGCGCGATAGTCCGGCAACCCGGCGCGGTGCGCGCGCGAGAGCGGGGGCGCGTCCGCGGCCGCACGCCACGCGCGGCGCCAGGCGGCGCGGTCCAGACCGGCGGCCCACGGCACGCCCGGCGTCAGGTCGAGCACATCGTCCGGTTCGGACACCTCGCCGGGAACCGTACGGTGGATGGGCCGGTCGCTGGGCGGTGAGGTGGTGACATACGTGCCGGAGCCGTGCCGGCCGGCGATCCAGCCCTCGGCGTGCAACTGCTCGTACGCCGCGGCTGTCACGGTGCGGCTCACCCCGAGGCGTTCCGCGAGGGCGCGCGTGGACGGCAACCGGTCCCCGCCGCGGAGATGCCCACGGGACGCGGAGTCCCGCAACGCGTCGGCAAGCTGCACCGCGAGCGGCACCTCGGACTCACGATCCAGGGTCACGGGCAGCGCCGTACTGGCGTGTGCCACGGCAACCTCCCAAAGTGGACTGCTCAGATCTTCGAATAGTGGCCATATTACAGATCCACTTGCCAGGGGAAGCTGGAGATATGACAACGCTTTCGCCCACGCCCCGCAGCACGCTGACCCGCAAGAAGGACCGGGCCGCGACCGACCACGAGGCGCTGTACGACGTCCTCGACGAGGCGCTGATCTGCCACCTGGGGCTCGTGCTGCACGGTTCACCCGTGGTCCTGCCCACCGGATACGGACGCGACGGCGACACGCTCTATTTTCACGGTTCGACCGGCGCCGGCAATCTCCGCGCGGCCGCCGGGGGCATCGATGTGTGCGTGACCGTGACGCTGCTCGACGGGATCGTCTACGCCCGGTCGCTGAACAACCACTCGATGAACTACCGCAGCGCCGTCGTGCACGGCAAGGCCCGGCTCGTCGAGAGCGCCGAGGAGAAGATGCACGGGCTGCACGTCATCACCGAGCACCTCGCACCCGGTTCGTGGGACCACGCGCGCGAGGTCAACGCCAAGGAGTTCGCATCCGTTGTCGTGCTGGCGATCGACCTCACGGAGGCGTCGGTCAAGGCACGCTCGGGCGGCCCTGGCGAGGAACCCGAGGACGAGGACAAGCACCACATCTGGGCCGGGGTAGTGCCGGTCCAGACCACCTTCGCGGCCCCGGTTTCCGCCGACTATGTGCGCGCACCGGTGCCCGCGCACGTCACTCGCGCACGGGGCCGGTGACCGGGTCCAAGTGGTACGGGCGCATCGCACGGCCGCCGGAGCGGTAGACGTGGATGCTGATCGCCGGATCGGGACCGTCGTTGCGGACCCGGTGCACATAACCGGGACCGAAGACGCGGGACTGGCCGGTGACCGGTGTGTGCAGTTCGGTGATGGCGCGGCCGTCCGGCGCGCGACGCGCGACGGTTTCGGTCAGCCGGCCGCTCACCACCGTGAACGCGCCGGTCGAGTGGGCGTGGTCGTGCAGGTCCGTGTGCTGGCCGGGAAGCCAGCCCATCAGCCAGACCTCCTGGTCCTCGTCGTCGGCGATGAGGCTGGAGAACCGCTGTTCGGGGTCGTAGCGGAGCAGGTGGCGCCAGCGATCCCGGTCGGCGGCGTACTCGAGGGCGACGCGCACCGGGTGGCGCAGGACGGGCCTTTCGGCAAGAACGATGGTGTTGTCCGGAACGGCGAACATGGATACAGGTGTCCTCGGTTTTTGGGCAGGCAAAGGGGTCGTCGGGCTGGGGTAGGTCGCTACCGACAACAGCGAGGACACGACACGCAGGCCATCCGGCGCAGGCTGAGCTCGCCTCGCCGTTCCGGGATGCCACGCGTGAACATGGCGCCCAGCGAACCAGGAACCCCGAGGTCAAGTCAACTGAATCCCACGGAATGGGCGCGGGATCACCTCCGGCCGGGCGGTGATGACCACCTTCGCGGGTGCATGCTTCCCTTCCAGGTCGCGAGGTCCCACAGGGTGGGCACGTTCCGCTGACTCGGCGTCACGTCGAGCCGGAGCAATCGGCGTCACATCGTGCGGGAGCAATCGCCGTCACGTCGCGCGGGAGCGATTGGTGACGGGCCGCCGGATGCGCCGTTGGTCAGAACCTGGTGTCCTGGTTGGACTTTCCCGGACCGCGGAGGCGCATGAGTGCCGTGCTGCCGACAGGCGCCACCGCCTGCCCCCACGCGGTCCGCTCCCTCACGCAGCGGGCTGGCGTCACCCCCCGGCACTCGGCCGCCCCGCCCACCGGCGGGCGCCACTCGGCCACCCCGCGCCACTGGGCCATTCACGTGACTCGCCCACCCCGCGCGCCGCTCGCCTACTCGGCCACCCCGCGCCAGTCGGCCACCCCGCGCCAGTCGGTCACCCCCGCCAGTCGGTCACCCCGCGCGCCGCTCGCCGCTCGCCGACTCGGCCACCCCGCGCCATTGGGCCAGTCAAGCGACTCGCCAACCCCGCGCCACTGGCCCACCCGCGCCACTGGCCTACCCCGCCTATACGACCGCCCGCGCACGCCACTCGCGGCACTCGCCCACCTGCCTACGCGGGTGGCCCCGCACGCCACTCGCTATTCGCGCCACTCGGCCGCCCGCGCACGCCACTCGCTACTCGCTACTCGCTACTCGCTACTCGCGAACGCCACTCGCGCCACTCGGC
>DASZUO010000103.1:0-8744 GCA_035547575.1 Amycolatopsis sp.
AGTGCGCGCGATGCAGCTGATCGAGGAGCTCGAACCGGTGCGCCGCGGCCTCTACGGCGGCGTGGTCGGCTACCTCGACTTCGCCGGCGACGCCGACACCGCGATCGCGATCCGCACCGCACTCGTGCGCGACGGCACGGCGTACGTCCAGGCGGGCGGCGGGGTGGTCGCCGACTCCGTGGCCGACTACGAGGACAACGAGTCACTGAACAAGGCGCGCACGGTACTCTCCGCGGTCGCCGCCGCGCAGACCATCGCACCCGCCCGCGCCCTGGACCCCGCCGATGACATCGCCAACGTCCAGTAAGCGTCCACTGTGGACGATCGCCGTCGCGCTGCTGCTCGGCGCGGCGGCGCTGTGGGGCTCGTCGCGGCTGGTCTGGTTCGCCGAGCTGACCGACGCCGGGGTGCGCGGCATGGTGCTGCGGACCGAGAACGGCGCACAGCAATCGTCCGCGCTGCTGCCGCTCGCCGTACTCGCCGTGGCGGGGGTCGCGGGCATGGTCGCCACTGGCGGATGGGCACGCAGAGTGCTCGGCGTGGTGATGGTCGCCGCCGGTCTCGCGGCCTGCTGGGTGGCCGTCGACGGCGTCCGGTTCAGCGGTTTTCCCGAAGGCGCCCCGGTGTGGCAGATCTTCACCGGCCGGGGTCTGGCGTTGCTCGCGGGAATTCTCGTGGTGCTCGGCGGGTTGGTCGCCGTCATGCGTGCCAGCGCGATGCCGCGACTGGGCGCACGCTACGCGGCACCGAGCGTGAAAAAGGCCGCGCGGGACCCCGACACCGAACTCTGGCAGGCGCTCAGTGAGGGGGAAGATCCAACCAGGGACACGTAGCGCTCGGCGAAGTCGTGGCAACCACCGCATGTTCGACCCGGAACGGACCCGCGAGACCCGGCGGGTTAGCATCTTTTGTGCGGGAAGGGGAAGGTGTTTGTGAGCCAGCTTTCGAGTGAATACTTTGGTGAATCCGGGAACGGGGGCACCTGGTGAGCGTTCTCGAAGAAATCGTCGACGGTGTCCGTGCCGACCTCGCCGAGCGTGAGAAGGCTCTTCCGTTCGACGAGCTCAAGCGCCTGGCGGCCAAGGCACCCGCGCCACGTGATGCGGCCGGTGCGCTGCGGGAGTCCTCGATCGGCGTCATCGCCGAGGTCAAGCGGCGCAGCCCGTCCAAGGGTGAGCTGGCGGCGATCGCCGATCCGGCGGCCCTGGCGAAAGACTACGAGGAAGCCGGCGCCCGCGTCATCAGCGTGCTGACCGAGCAGCGGCGCTTCGGCGGCTCGCACGCCGACCTCGACGCCGTCCGCGCGGTGGTGGACGTTCCCGTACTGCGCAAGGACTTCGTCGTCAGCCCGTACCAGGTACACGAGGCCCGCGCGCACGGCGCCGACATGGTGCTGCTGATCGTCGCCGCCCTGGAGCAGAACGCGCTCGTCGCACTGCTCGACCGGGTCGAATCGCTCGGCATGGCCGCGCTGGTCGAGGTGCACAACGCGGAGGAGGCCGACCGCGCGCTCGAGGCGGGCGCGCAGGCGATCGGCATCAACGCGCGCAACCTGCACACCCTGGAAGTGGACCGCGACGTGTTCGGCCGGCTCGCCCCCGGGCTGCCCTTCGACGTGACGAAGGTGGCCGAGTCCGGCGTGCGCGGACCTGGCGACCTGATGGCCTACGCCGGACACGGCGCCGACGCCGTGCTGGTCGGTGAGGGGCTCGTCGCGTCGGGTGACCCCAAGGGCGCGCTGATCAAGCTGGTCACCGCCGGTTCGCATCCCGCATGCCCGAGGCCCAGCCGATGACCGGGGAACACACCGAGCACGACCCGGACGAGCGCGGCTACTACGGCGGCAAGTACGGCGGTCGCTTCATGCCGGAGGCGCTCATCGGCGTCGTCGACGAGGTGGCGGCCGAGTACGACAAGGCCCGCGCCGACCCCGAGTTCGTGAACGAGTTCAAGCGGCTGTTGCGGGACTACGCCGGCCGCCCGTCGCTGCTGACCGAGGCCACGCGCTTCGGCGAGCACGCAGGCGGGGCGCGGATCTTCCTCAAGCGCGAGGACCTCAACCACACCGGCTCCCACAAGATCAACAACGTGCTGGGCCAGGCGCTGCTCACCAAGCGCATGGGCAAGAAGCGGGTCATCGCCGAGACCGGTGCGGGTCAGCACGGCGTGGCCACCGCCACCGCGTGCGCGCTGCTGGACCTCGACTGCGTGGTCTACATGGGCGAGGTGGACACCGAGCGGCAGGCGCTGAACGTGGCGCGCATGCGGCTGCTCGGCGCCGAGGTCATCCCGGTCAGGTCCGGCTCGCGCACCCTCAAGGACGCGATCAACGAAGCGCTCCGCGACTGGGTCACCAATGCCGACACCACGCACTACCTGTTCGGCACCGCGGCCGGCCCGTACCCGTTCCCGACGATGGTCCGCAACTTCCACAAGATCATCGGCGAGGAGGCGAGGGCGCAGTTGCTGGAGCAGACCGGGCGGTTGCCCGACGCCGTCGCGGCCTGCGTGGGCGGCGGCTCCAACGCGATCGGCATCTTCCACGGCTTCATCGACGACCCGGACGTCCGGCTCGTCGGCCTCGAGCCCGGTGGCGAGGGCCTGGACACCGGGCGGCACGGCGCGACCCTGACCAAGGGCTCGCCGGGCAACCTGCACGGCGCGATGTCATACCTGCTGCAGGACGAGGACGGGCAGACGCTCGAGTCGCACTCGATCTCCGCCGGCCTGGACTACCCGGGCGTCGGGCCCGAGCACGCGTGGCTCAAGGACACCGGGCGCGCCGAGTACCGGCCGATCACCGATGCCGAGGCGATGGACGCGTTCCGGCTGCTGGCGCGCACCGAGGGCATCATCCCGGCGATCGAGTCCGCGCACGCGCTGGCCGGTGCGATCCAGCTGGGCCGGGAACTCGGGCGCGAGGCGCTGATCCTGGTGAACCTCTCCGGGCGCGGCGACAAGGACATGGACACCGCGGCCGCGTATTTCGGGTTGGTGGATCCGCAGTGAGCCTCACGACGCTGTTCGCGCAGACCCGCGGCGAGGGCCGGGGTGCGCTGATCGGCTACCTGCCCGCCGGCTACCCGTCGGTCGAGGAGTCCAAGGCGCTCATCGGCGCGATGATCGACGGCGGTGCGGATCTCGTCGAGGTCGGCGTGCCGTACTCGGACCCGGTGATGGACGGTCCCACCATCCAGCTCGCGGCCGGTCAGGCGCTCGAGAACGGATTCCGGCTCAAGCACCTGTTCGAGGTCGTGGAGTCGGTGTCGGCGCGCGGGGGCCGGGCCGTCGTGATGACGTACTGGAATCCGGTGCGCCGCTACGGGGCCGAGAAGTTCGCGCGGGACCTCGCGGCGGCGGGCGGGCTCGGCATGATCACGCCGGACCTCATCCCGGACGAGGCGGCCGACTGGATGGCGGCGTCGGAGCGGCACGGGCTGGACCGGATCTTCCTCGTCGCGCCGTCGTCGTCGGAAGAACGGCTCGCACTGACCACGGCCGCGTCGTCTGGTTTCGTGTACGCGACGGCGGTCATGGGCGTCACGGGCGCACGCGACCAGGTCGGTTCCGGTGCGGCGGAGCTCGTGCGGCGGACGCGGGCGCACACCGCCCTGCCGATCGGCGTCGGGCTGGGCGTGAAGTCCCGCGAGCAGGCGGCAGAGGTCGCCTCGTTCGCGGACGCGGTGATCGTCGGTTCGGCGCTGGTGACGGCGGCCGCCGAGGGGCCCGACGCGGTGCGCGCGCTGACCGCGGAGCTCGCCGAGGGCGTACGCGCGGTCTGACTCGCCACGGCGCGGCAGGCCGCGACCGCGCGCCGGAACTGTCACCGTGCCCTGCCATATTGACCTCGTGTTTCAGCGAGACTGGGGGTCGATATGCCACGCCTAGTACCGGACTGCGTCGTTCCCAGGCACAAGGGTGCGTGGACCGTCGATCAGGTCCTCCAGCTGCCCGAGGACAGCGACAGCCGGGTCGAGCTGGTGGACGGGGCGCTCATGGTGAGCCCCGCTCCGTCGTGGCGGCACCAGCGGATTCTGGGGAACCTGTACGCCTTGCGAGATGCGGTCCCCGCGGGCACCGAGATGCTCATCGGGGTCAACATCCGTCTGACCAGTCGGCGGCTGCTCATTCCGGACTTCGTGGTGGTGATCTGCCCCGGCGAGGACTTCCTCTACGGCACGGCCGCCGACGTGCTGCTGGCCGCCGAGATCGAGTCGCCCTCCAGCAAGGTCACCGACCGGCTGCGCAAGCGGCAGCTCTACGCCGAGGCGAACATTCCCTACTACCTGCTCGTGAATCCCGCGGCCGATCCCGTCGAGGTGGTCCTGTTCGAGCTGGCCGGCGGCCAGTACCACGAGATCACCCGCAGCGACGGCGGCACGCTCACCCTCGACCGGCCGTTCGCCGCGACTATGGACCTCGACGTCTGACCGGAAAGCGCGCGTGCGAGGCTGGCGGTCATGGCCAAGCCGTCGCCGTTGCAGGTTCGCAATATCATCGTCGCCGTGTTGGCCGCCGCCGCGGCCGTGTGGAACGGGCTGCGGGGCGGGCCGTGGTTCCTGACGGCCATCTTCGCCGTCGGATGCGTGCTCGCGGTGGGGTCCGCCGTGCTCAACCCCAGGCCTTGACGCTGCCGCGACCCGGCAGCAGGTTACGGTGACCCCGTGCATACCGCCTCGGCTGTATTCCTCGCGACGATCCCGAGCCCGGACCGCGGGGTCTGGAACCTCGGGCCGATCCCGATCCGCGCCTACGCCCTGTGCATCATCGTCGGCATCATCATCGCCATCTGGTGGGGCGAGCGGCGCTGGCAGCAGCGCGGCGGCACCAAAGGCACGATCATCGACATCGCCGTGTGGGCGGTGCCGTTCGGCCTGATCGGCGGGCGCCTCTACCACGTCATCACCGACTGGTGGCGCTACTTCGGCGCGGGCAAGAACCCGGTCCAGGCGCTCTACATCTGGGACGGTGGCCTCGGCATCTGGGGTGCGATCGCGCTCGGCGGTGTCGGCGCGTGGATCGGCTGCCGCCGCAAGGGAATCCCGCTGCCCGCGGTGGCCGACGCGATCGCGCCGGGCATCGTCGTCGCGCAGGCCGTCGGCCGGATCGGCAACTACTTCAACCAGGAACTCTACGGCGCGCACACGACGCTGCCCTGGGGCCTCGAGGTCTACCAGCGCTTCGACCCGAGCAACCCCACGATTCCCCTCCAGGGCCCCAACGGCGTCGCGTTCGGCGACATCCCGCTGCCCGAGAGCCCGGTGCACCCCACGTTCCTGTACGAGCTGATCTGGAACCTGCTGGTGGCCGCGCTGGTGGTGTGGGCGGACCGGCGGTTCACGCTCGGCCACGGCCGCGCGTTCGCGCTCTATGTCGCCGGATACACGCTCGGCCGGTGCTGGATCGAGCTCATGCGCACCGACGACGCCGACCACGTGCTCGGGCTGCGAATCAACGTGTGGACCTCGATCATCGTGTTCGCCGGGGCCGTCGTCTACCTGGTGCTCGCGCGCAAGCGCGGGCCGCGGGAGAGCCCGGAATCCCTCGCGACCATGCCGCGGGACAAGGAAACCGTCAACGCCGAGGCCGATGCCGACTAGGCGCGACCACGATCTCGCCCCCGTCGCCGCGGAGGATGGCCGCGCTGGCGCCGTAGTGCGCCGCGAGTGACTCCGCGGTCAGCACGGCGGACGGCGCACCCGACGCGGCGACCTTGCCGTCGGCCAGCAGCACCATCGACTCCGCGTACTGTGCCGCGAACGTCAGATCGTGCAATGTGGACACAACAGTGGTGCCGTCCTCGCGGCGCAGCCGGTCGACGAGTTCCAGCGTCGACTGCGCATGCCCGAGGTCCAGGCCGGTCGTCGGCTCGTCGAGCAGCAGCAGGCCGGTGCGCTGGGCGAGCACGCGGGCCAGCACGGCGCGTTGTCGTTCGCCGCCCGAGAGGGTCGCGAGCCTGCGGCTCGCCAGTTCGCTCAGGTCCAGTCGCGCCAGCACGTCGTCCACAATAGACAGATCGGCTGCGGACTCGCGTGCGAGTGGCCCCAGATAGGGCGTGCGGCCGAGCAACGCGTAGTCGGTGACGGTCAGCCCGTCCGGCAGCACCGGGTCCTGTGGCGCGTACCCGATCAGCCGTGCCCTTTCCTTGGGGGACAATGCCGAACGCCCATCGACGAGGACCTCGCCGCCGCCTGCCAACAGCCCCGCGACCCGCTTGAGCAAAGTGGACTTTCCCGCGCCGTTGGGGCCGACGATCGCGAGCCACCGGCCGCTGGGCACCTCGGCGCTCACGTCGTGCAGCACCGGCCGGTCGCGGTAACCGGCCGACACAGCCCGCAGCCGAAGCTCCGTCACGTCACCTTCCCCCGCGCGGATCGGAGCACGGCGACGAAAAACGGCGCGCCGGTGAACGCCGTCACGACACCCAGCGGCAGCTCGCCGGGCAGGATCGTGCGCGCGATCTGGTCGGCCACGATCAGGAACGCCGCGCCACCGAGCAACGACAGCGGCAGCACTACGCGGTAGCTCCCGCCGGCAAGCAGCCGCACGAGATGCGGCACCACGATGCCGACGAACCCGATCAGCCCGCTCACCGACACCGCGGCGGCCGTCGCCAGCGCGGCCGCCGCGAGCACGACCAGCCGGACCCGTCCCGGCCGGACACCCAGCGACGCGGCCTCCGCATCACCGAGCGTCAGCACGTCCAGCAGCCGGGCCGACACGCACAGCACACCCGCGGCCGCGGCGATGTAGGGCAACGCGATCAGCACCTCGCGCCACCCGCTGACCGCGAGCCCGCCCAGCATCCACGTGTAGACCTGGCGGATCGTGTCAGTGTTGAGCTGCTGCGCGAACGTCTGCACCGCGGCCAGGAACGCGCCGACCGCGACCCCGGCGAGCAGCAGCGTCGACGTGCCGCTCCCGGCCGACCGCCCGAGCAGCCAGCTCAGCGCCACCCCGCCCAGCGCACCGGCGAACGCGGCCGGGGGCACCCAGCCGCCGGCGTCCGGCGCCAGCACCACGACGACCGTCGCCGCCATCCCGGCGCCCGCGGACGAGCCGAGCAGGTACGGGTCGGCCAGCGGGTTGCGGAACACGCCCTGGAACGTGGCGCCCGCGATCGCGAGTGCCGCGCCGACCAGCCCGGCCAGCAGCACGCGCGGCACGCGCAGTTGCCAGACGATCGCGGCCTCGCGTTCGGACAGTGGCGAGCGGCCGCCGGTGACCTCCGCCCAGATCTCCCCGAGCACCCGCTGCCAGCCGAGGTCGGCGGCGCCGACCAGCACGGCCACGAGGAGCACGGCCAGCAGCACGAGCACGGCCACCGCAACCGTCACCGGCCGCAGCCGCGTCATCGGCGGAGCCGAAGGTGGCCTTGGGGCCCGCCGGGGGAGCCGAAGGTGGCCTTCGGCTTCGTGCGGTCGGCGATCATCGGGACTTCGTGACCGCGTCGGAGACGGCGCGGACAAGATCGACGATCCGCGGGCTCCAGCGGGAGGCGATGTCGTCGTCGAGGGCGAACACGTCTCCGTCGCGCACCGCGGTCAGCGTGCCCCAGCCCGGGCGCGCGCCGACGGTCTGCGCGTTCTGGCCGCAGCACCTGCTGTCCGCGAGGAAGATCAAATCCGGATTGGATTGCAAGATGCGTTCTGCAGATAGCTGCGGATAACCGCCGGAGACTCCGGGGTTTTCGCCGTCGGCGATGTTCTCCAGCCCGAACCGGCTCAGCACGCTGCCGATGAACGTCGCGGACGTCGCGCTGTAGTAGGTCTGGTCGAGCTCGTAGTAGTACGTCAGTGGCCGGGCGGGTTTCGGCGTGTCCGCGACGATCTTGTCGATGTCCGAGCCGGTCTGCCTGGCCAGGCTTTCGCCCTCCGCCTGATGGCCGGTGGCCTTGCCCAGCTGGACGAACTCGTCGTAGGCCTGGTCCAGGGTCTTCGCGTCGGACATCACCAGCAGCGGCACGCCGATCTTCGCGAGCGCCGCGCCCAACGTGTTCTGGTCGGCGGACGCGACGACCAGATCCGGGTGATAGCCCGCGATCGCCTCGGGATCGGGGCTCAGCGACGACAACTGGGTGTGCGGCGCCTCCGGCGGGTAGTCGGACAGGGAGTCGACGGCCACGACCTGCCGGCCCGCGCCGACCGCGTACAGCGTTTCGGTGGCGGACGGGGACAGCGACACGATCCGGTCCGGCCGGCTGGTGATGGTCACCGGCCCGATCGTGACCGGGAACGTCGCCTCCGTGTCGGGAGCGGCGGTGGAGTCCTGGGCGTCCTGGTCATGGCTGGCACATCCGGCCAAGACCAGTAGCAGTACCAGGATGATCGGCGAAAGCCTGCGCGACATACGAACCTCGGTTGCTCGACCGGTACGGCGCGGGTGGCAGGCGACCTGGCTTAGGCTCCACGATCCGTAGCGGAACCATCACAGTTGCGGCACAGCACCGGATTCCCACCGGTTTCGCTTTCCCCGCGTCGCTGGTCAACAGGACGCTGACCAGCGTGAGGAACGCTACCACCGCCGAGACTGGCCGTTTGGTGTGCGGTTCACGTAACCTTGGAAGGATCCAGCGCGGGCTACCCTTGACACGGTCACGGCCTGAAAGAGCCCATCAAGAACGAAGTCGTTCGCCGCAGCCAGATCGTTACCTCCTCGATGAGAAAATCCACACTCCGAGAGGGTGCCGTCGTGTTTCCTGGGTGTTAAGGTCGCGCTAATCAGCGGGCCATCGTCGTCCCGAG